>CAYNDR010000684.1:0-1500 GCA_964395295.1 uncultured Planctomycetales bacterium | reverse complement strand
GCCGTGGACCGCGTCCGGGGGGGAGGGAAGCACCAGGCGGCGTTCCCCGTCAACCCGGTCAAGATCGAGCAGATCAAGCGGGTCGTCGGGCACGGGGAGCGGTTTCCCCAGAAGACGACCGATTTCTACCCGAAGCTGTTGACGGGGCTCCTCATGTGCCGGGTGGGAGCGCCCCAGCCGTGATCACGCGGCAGGAACTGGAGCGGCGGGAGGGGGCGCTGGCCCCCTTCGCGGCGCGGAGCGGGGACTCGCTCGGGCGCGAGCATCCCGAGGGGGAGCACCCCTTCCGGACCGCCTTCCAG
Organism: uncultured Planctomycetales bacterium; assembly: GCA_964395295.1. Taxonomy (GTDB): domain Bacteria; phylum Planctomycetota; class MHYJ01; order MHYJ01; family JACPRB01; genus CAYNDR01. The sequence continues at coordinate 1,198 of CAYNDR010000684.1, read as the reverse complement.
CGCGACCGCGACCGCGTCATCCACTGCGCGGCCTTCCGGCGCCTGGAGTACAAGACCCAGGTGTTCGTCAACCACGAGGGCGACTACTACCGCACGCGCCTGACGCACACCACCGAGGCGGCGCAGATCTCCCGCACCGTCGCCCGCGCGATGGGCCTCAACGAGGACCTCTGCGAGGCGCTGGCCCTGGGGCACGACCTCGGGCACACCCCGTTCGGCCACTCCGGGCAGGAGGCCCTCGACGCCTGCATGAAGGACCACGGGGGGTTCGAGCACAACGTCCAGAGCCTCCGGGTGGTGGAGCTCCTGGAGCAGAGGTACCCGGGCTTCCCCGGGCTCAACCTCACCTTCGAGACGCGCGAGTCGGTCCGCAAGCACGGCTGGCCCGCGCGGCGCGCCCCCGAGGCCCGCTACCGGCCCGAGTGGGCCCCCCTCCTGGAGGCCCAGGTCGTCGACGTCGCCGACTCGATCGCCTACGACGCCCACGACATCGACGACGGGATCAAGGCGGGCCTGGTCGCCGAGGAGGCGCTCTCCCAGGCCGAGCTCTGGCGGGAGGTCACGGCGGGATCGGCGCTCCGGGGGGAGATGCGCGTGCACGCGGCCGTCCGCGCGGTCATCAACATCGAGGTGACGGACCTCGTGGAGGCCGCGCTGGGGAACGTGAAGCGGCTGGGGCTGGACTCGATCGGGGCGGTCCGCTCCGCCCGGGAGGCCGCGATCCGCTTCTCGCCCGGGATGGAGCGGAAGAAGGGGGAACTCCAGGCCTTCCTGCACCGGAACGTCTACCGCCACAACCGGGTCCTGATCATGGCGGAGAAGGCCAAGCGGTTCGTCACGGATCTCTTCCGCGCCTACACGGCGAATCCCGACCAGCTCCCGCCGTGGTTCCGGGAGTGGGCCCGGGAGGCGGGGACCGAGCGGGCCGTGGCGGACTACCTTGCCGGGATGACCGACCGGTACTGCCAGGACGAGTACAGGAAACTCTTCTATCCGTTCGAGAATCTTCTATAGTGTCTTTGTCCGCGGCATCCGCGCGTTCCGCGCGGATCATTGCGGACGACGAATCTCGAATCGCGGCCCCGGAAGGCCGGTCCCGTGATTCGTGATTCGGCCGCGGCGAAGCCGCCTTAGGGAGGTCCGGCGGGCCCCCGGGGCCCGGAGAACGCATGCTGCATGCGGTCCGCGTCATCTTCAT
>CAYNDR010000683.1:0-1504 GCA_964395295.1 uncultured Planctomycetales bacterium | reverse complement strand
CGATCAGCTCGACGATCTCGGCGACGCGGTGCCAGGCGCCGAACCGCTCGAGCAACCAGCCGCGCCGGGCGTACTCGATGGCCCGGAACCTCAGGCGGGGATTCCCCCCGAAGATGTCCGCGAGCCGGGGGTCCCCCACGAGGACGAGATCGGCCCCGGGGCAGGCGGCGCCCAGGCGCTGGATGAGGACGCTGGTGACGGCCACGTCCGCGCCGATCGTCATCCGCGACAGCAGGAGGATCCGGTCGGGCGGATCCCGCCGGGCCGCGGGACCGGCGCCCCGGAGGGCCTCGATGCGGCCCAGGATGTCCTCCGCGGACCGCAGGCCGGAGGCGGCGAGCCGCCGGTCCAGGTCCCGCCCCTCGGCCAGCCGCCGGCAGTAGCCGAGGACCTGGCCCATGACGCGGTTGTAGGTGCCGGTCTGAGGGTCCTCGAAGTCGTCGCACAGGCCCTCGACCACGATGCCGAAGAGGGCCGCCGACGCGGCGCGGGGGGCGTCGCCGGCGTCCGGGGCGGTGGCCATCTCGCAGAGGAGGTCGATGTAGGCGGCCTCGTACCGGTCGTTGAAGAGGCTCCGGTCCATGAAGGACAGCGCCACCTGGCGGGCGAGGTGGTTGAGCTCCGCCTCGCCGGCGGGGCCCCGCCGCAGGGCCGCCCAGCGTTCCCGGTAGACCTCGGGGGTCATGCGGTCTTCCTGCGGGCCAGCAGGTCGCGGGCGGCCGCCATCGCCATGGGCGGCGTGATCCGCGTCATGCACTCGTGTCCCGTGGGGCACACCTTGAGGTGGCACGGCGCGCACGGCAGGTCCTGGCGCACCACGACCGTGCCCTCCAGGTTCGAGTCGGTGTACCGGCGGTCCGGGGGCCCCATGACCACGACCGCCGGGACGCCGAACGCCACCGCGTAGTGCCGCGGCCCCGTGTCGTTGGTGACGAGCAGGTCGCACCGCTTCACGAGCGGCTTGAGCTGGGAGAGGTCGATGCGGTCGGGGCCGGTGTTGACGATCGCGGCCGGGCTCTTCCGGACGATGGAGTCGGCGAGGCCCTCCTCGCCGGGGCCCGCGAGGAGGAGGATCTTGCAGGGGAATTCCGCCTGGAGCAGGCCGGCCAGCTCGGCGAAGTGGTCCACGGGCCAGCACTTGGAGGAGCCGAACTTGGCGCCGGGGTTGAGGCCCACGACGAGGTCGCCGGGGCGGATGCCGTAGGAGGCCAGGCGCCGGGCGCCGGCCTCGGCCACTTCGGCGGACATGTGGAGCCTCGGCCGGGGATCCGCGGGGAGCCTGAGGTCGAGCCACCGGGCCAGTTCGAGGTAGTACTCCACCATGGGCCGGGGCACCACGCGCCCGCCGCCGTCGCGCGCCGGCTCCGGGCCGCCGGAGAGCATGAAGCTCCGGCCGCTGCGCCGGTAGCCGTAGATCTGCTTCACGCCGCCGAGCCAGGGCCCGATCGCCGCGCGCCAGGAATTGGGGAGGACGAGGGCCGCGTCGGGCCTCAGGCGGCGGAAC
>CAYNDR010000682.1:0-1505 GCA_964395295.1 uncultured Planctomycetales bacterium | reverse complement strand
GGGACAAGGACGCCGCCGCCGTCCTTTCCGGCCCCCTCGTCCTCGACTCGAAACACCAGGAAGCCGACGTCCTCCTGGACGGCCGGCGCATGGGCAAGACGCGCCTCGAGCTCCGCGACGTCTCCTACCGGAGGCACACCCTGACCGTGGCCAAGGAGTTCCACGAGCCGTGCGAGCTGATCCTCGAGCCCAGGACGATCGAGGGGCGCCGGCACTTCGCCGTCCTCGACCGGGCCACCCAGAAGGAGATCGGCGTCCGGGAATGCTCCGCCGGCCTCGCGCTCCCGGGCTTCGAGCTGGCGCGGCAGAAGGGGCGCGTGCTGATCACGACGCCCCGGGTCGAGAAGGCCTCCGTCACGATCGGGAACGATTTCCACGACTTCACCCCCTTCTCCCACTCCCTGGAGGCGGGCTGGCACCGGTTCAAGATCTCCAAGGAGGGGTACAAGGACTTCACCTTCCACGAGAAGATCGAGGGCGGGGTCACGATCGAGAAGGAGATCCCCCTTCTGGAGGTCGGCAGGCCCGCGGAGCCCGAGGCGAAGCCCGGCCCCATCCCCATCCGCCTGACCTCGGTCCCCTCCGAGGCGCTCGTCTACCTGGACGGCCAGGAAAAGGGCGTCACGCCCTGCGACATCGAGGTCCCCGCCGGCGAGTACGAGCTGCGCCTGATGAAGAAGCACCACGAGCCGCGCGTGGCGCGCCTCCACGTCGACAGCCCCAAGACGGAGAACCACGAGCTGGTCCGGATCGTCGCGCGGGTGTCGTTCGAGTCCGAGCCCTCCGGCGCGGCCGTCACCGTGGACGGCGTCCTCGTCGGCGCCACGCCGGTGACCGCCGAGGCGGTGGAGGGCGGGCCCCACACGGCCACGTTCCGGCTGGAGGGGCGTTTCGACCAGTCGATCACCTTCGAGGTGCTCACCCGGGACCCGCTCGCCCCCCTGAAGGCCAAGCTCCTGGAGATCCCGCCGGGCCAGATCGCGGTCGACTGCGAGGTCAAGGGGGCGGAGGTGTACCTGGACGGCAAGCCCATCGGGCGCGCGCCCCTGGCCTACAAGCCGGTGCCCCGCGGGCCCCATCGGGTGCGCGTCCTGGGGGTCGAGCGGACCCTGCACGTCGAGCCGGGGGAACAGCCCGTCTCCTTCTCCCTGAAGGACGCGGGGATGGTCCGCGTCCCCGAGGGGGAGTTCGCCTTCGGCGTCTACAACCCGAGCCTGGCCGACCTGCCCATGCGGGTCGAGCGGACGGGCGCGTTCTGCATCGACCGCTTCGAGGTCACCAACGAGCAGTACGCGCTCTTCCACGCGTGGATCGCCGAGACGAAGGACCACGGCCGTTGCCACCCGAACGAGGGGCCGCGCGACCACAAGCCGGCCTTCTGGGGGGACCCGTCCTACGCCGCGTTCAACAAGCCCAACCACCCCGTCGTGGGCGTGAGCTGGTACGACGCCTCTTCGACTGCTCCTTCTCGGGCGGGCCGCCGGGCCAGGCGCCGGTGCGGGCGG
>CAYNDR010000681.1:0-1517 GCA_964395295.1 uncultured Planctomycetales bacterium | reverse complement strand
GGGGGGGGGCGGGGGCGGGGGGGGGGGGGGGGGGGGGGGGCGGGGGGGGGGGGCGCAGCAGGTTGACGCGGGCACGAGGAAGGCCGTAAGGCTCTATCGATGCTCGACAAGCTCGAGAAGGCCATGCCCTGCATGCGCATGTGCGGCCGGGCGAGGCTGGACACGGCCGCGGCGCGATGGAAGGCCGCGATCCAGATACCGCTCATGTCCCGCCTCTTGAGGGAGGGCATGGTCGCGCTCGGGGACGTGTTCGTGCCTTGCCTGGTGGTGGCGGACTTCCCCGTGCCCGGCAGGAAGCCCGCGTCGATCGACGTCCTCGTCCTGGACTTCACGGGCAGCGTGTCCGTGATCGCGTGCTCGCTCCAGGCCAGGGGGGCCACGGCCGTGGGGGCGTCGCGGCTTGCGGACGCCGATCGCCGTCTCCGGGCCGCGGTCCACGGGCCCGAGGACATCGAGGCGCTATACAGGAAGGCCAGGCCTCGCGGGCACGAGAAGGAGCGGCTCGTGGATCTCGCCAACGCCACGTCGGAGGAGACGACCCCGAGGCTGATCGAGAGGCTGCCGGCCCTGTGGGCGTCCTGCATCGGCGCGGGCCGGGCCGCCCTGTACCTGGCCATGGACAGGAAGCCCGAGATGGAGCCCTCGGGTCCCAGGGAGCCCATCCTTCCCATGACCACCCTGCTCGCCTCGCGCTCCGGCGGGATATTCGAGATCGAGCCGCCGCCCGCTTCCCCGCGCGATCCCGGCAAGTACCTGAAGAGCCTGGAAGAGCCGGCGAGGACCATATGGATCTACCGGCGGAAGATCGGCTGAAGCACGGCATCGAGATCCTGGTCGCGGAGAGCGAGGCCGGCCAGCGGCTCGACGCCTTCGTCGCCGCCCACGTGGGGATCGGCTGCAGCGTCCGTACAGCCATGCGTCTCGTCATGGACGGAGCAGTGCTCCTGAACGGCCGTCCCGGCCGCAAGGGAGCCAGGCTGGAGGCGGGCGACGCGGTCGTCATCGACGTCTCGCGGGTCGGGGCCACCGCACCGGACTTCGCGCCGCTGCCGAGGGGCCGGCCCGACGTGCGGATCCTCCACCGCGACGCGCGCGTGCTGGTCCTCGACAAGCCGGCCGGCCTCGACACCGCCCCGGTCCGGAGCACCCAGGCGGACACGCTGGTCTCTGCGGCGCTCGCGATCGCGCCCGGGATGGCCGGCGTTCGCGGTTTCAAGGAGCGCGAGCCCGGGCTGGTCCACAGGCTGGACAGGGAGACGTCCGGCGCCTGCCTGTTCGCGCTGGACCAGGAGGCCTTCGGGCACCTGGTCGCCGAGACCGCGGCAGACAGGGTGCCGAAGGAGTACCTCGCGATCGTGCACGGCCGGATCGAGGGCGGCACGCACGTCCTGGAGGCCAGGGTGGAGCGTGGCGGCGGTCGCGGCCGGCGCGTGGCCATCGCGGCGATCCCCCGTACCGGCGGCGGGGACATCGCCCCGGGTCGCGGCCGCGACGGGAGCCGCGTCCTCAAGACGCGC
>CAYNDR010000680.1:0-1518 GCA_964395295.1 uncultured Planctomycetales bacterium | reverse complement strand
ATGACGATCTGCTTCATGGGAGAGCCCCTTTTTTTTTTTTTTTGTCCGCCGCCAGCCGGTCCGCCATCTCCCGCGTCACGTGGGGCATCGCGATGAGATGGGCGATGCCCCGGTGGGCGGCCAGCGACCACTTGCGGACCAGCGCCTCGGACGGCCGGTCGAAGACGACGATGTTCGAGCAGGGATTCCTCCAGGCCTTTCGCCCCGCCTCGCGCAGGCGCTCCTCGGCGTACGCGGCCGTATCGAGGCATTGTCCCACCATCGCGCGGAAGCCCTCGATCCCCAGGGAGCGGATCGCGTACCAGAGGAACACGGGGGTCACGCCGTTCTGCGACCCGGCGATCGTGGTGTCGAGGGTCCCCACGTACTCCACCGACCGGGCGATGCGGTCCACGTTGTGCCGCCGGGCCACCACGACGCCGCAGGGCATGGGGGACCCGATCATCTTGTGGCCGCTCACGGCGATGGAGTCCACGGGGAGGCGGAAATCGAACGCGGGGGCGCCGTCCGCGAAGGGGAGGATCATGCCGTGGAGCGCCGCGTCGCAGTGGATGTAGTGCCTCCGCTGGGTCGCGGCGTCGAGCGCCCTCAGGACGCCCTCGATGTCGTCCTGGGCGCCCGTCATCGTGGTGCCGATGTTGGCCACGATGATGGCGGGGACCTCGCGGTGGAGCCGGAGCGATTCCTCGAGGTCCTCCCCGTCCAGGGCCCCCGAGGGCAGGGAGCGGATCATGATGCTCTTCAGCCCCAGCAGGCGCAGGAGCTTGGGGACGGAATAGTGCGTGTCCTCGGAGAAGTACGCGATGGCGTCGGGATAGAGCTCGCGCCCGAGGAAGAGGCCGTAGAGGTTGCCCTCCGTCCCGCCGCTGGTCACGTAGCCCCAGTACCCGTCCGCCGGGGCGTGGAAGAGATCGGCGAAGAACCGGACCACCTCGACCTCGATCTCGTGGGTGTTGAGGCGGAAGGTGCCCGAGACGAAGGGGTCTCCCACGTTGTTCACGGGAAACCGGAGCAGGGGGTAGAGCGGCGTGTAGTCGAACAGGCCACTGCAGGGGTACCCCACGAAGGACGCGGCCTCGCGCTCCAGGTCCTTGAAGAGCCGGTCGATCCGCTCCTGGTCCTGCGCTGAAAGGGGCATGGGCCTCCAGGCTTTGGGGCGGGGGAGTTATAGCCGCCCCTTTGCTCCCCCGGCAAGGCGGGCGAGGAGAGCAGACAGAGGAGACGGAGGATTAACCACAGAATCCGCAGAGTACGCAGAGCAATTCGCCCCCGATGGAGGCCACGGAGATGACTGAGGTCGTTCTGCCGGAAGTGGCCCCGGGGATGCCCGTGGCGGTTCAGCCTCCCCCCGATCCTTTCCGGGGTCCCGACCATGGGATTCTTCCCTCTGTGCCCTCTGCGCCCTCTGTGGTTGGATCTCTGTCCCCTCCGTGGCCTCGGGGCGCGCTCGATCACCGCAGAACCCGCAGAGTACGCAGAGCAATTCGCCCCCGATGGAGGCCACGGAGATGACTGAGG
>CAYNDR010000679.1:0-1551 GCA_964395295.1 uncultured Planctomycetales bacterium | reverse complement strand
TTCTGAGGCCCAAGCCGGGGCGCGTGCTCCTCGCCACGACCGATCTGCTCCTCGAAGGGGTCCATTTCGATTTTCGGTTCCTCTCCTGGGGAGCGCTGGGGAAAAAGGCGATGGCCTCCAACTTGAGCGACCTCGCCGCCATGGGGGGCGAGCCCCGCTTCGCCCTCATCGCCCTCGCTGTTCCGGGTAAGACGCCGGTCGCGGCCATCGACCAACTCTACCGTGGGATGCGGGCCTGGGCCGATCCCTTTCGCGTGGATCTGGTGGGGGGAGATATCTCCCGCTCGGAATGCGGCGTCTTTCTCGCCCTGACGCTCCTGGGCGAAGGGGCGGCCGGCCGCGTCGTCCGCCGCGCGGGCGCCTCACCCGGCGACGCCCTCTATGTCACCGGCACGATGGGAGACAGCGCCGCCGGACTGGAGCTGTTGCAGGCGTCGGGGGCGCGTGGGGTCTCTGGGAAGGGAGCGCGGCATCTCATCCGTCGACACCTCGACCCCACCCCCCGCGTGCGGGAGGGGCAGCTCCTCGCGGGGATCGCCTCGGCGATGATCGATGTGAGCGACGGGCTGCTGCAGGACCTGGGACACCTCTGCGAAGAAAGCCGCGTAGCCGCGGAGGTCATGCGGGATCAGGTTCCCCTGTCGCCGGCCCTCCGGGGTGGCGCGGGGGGAACGCTCATCCATCCCCCCTGGTGGTATGCCCTCTTCTGCGGGGAAGACTATGAGCTCCTCTTCGCCGTCCCGGCCGCGAAGGAAGCGGCCCTCCTCCGCCTGATCCGGAGCGGCCGTCTGCGGGCCGCGCGGATCGGGGTGTTCCGCCGCGGCCGGCCGCGGATCACGGTGCGGGATGCGCGGGGGCGGGTGGTGGAGGATCTGCCCACGGGGTTCGATCATTTCCAGAAAAGGTGAGAGTAGCGCCATCGGTACATGACGGACTGGAAATTGAAGATTGGAAAATGCAAATTTGAAATTTCCAATTTTCAATTTACAATATCAATGCGTTGACGCGTAAGGGTATCGAATGGGTTTGACAGCAAGGATGAAAGATCGATTCGTCGCCATCTGCCGCCTGGATGAACCGCCCGCCCGCCTCGCCCTGGCCTTTGCAATCGGCGTGTTCATCGGCTTCTCCCCCTGGTTCGGCCTTCATACCGTGAGCATCCTATTGATCGCCTGGGTCCTCCGCGTCAACAAGGTGGTCGCCATTGCGGGGTCGTTCGTGAACAACCCCTGGACCATCGTCCCGATCTACGGCGGCTCCCTCTGGTTCGGCCTCTGGCTCATGGGAGGCCCTCCCGCCGACGCGGAGGCCATCCAGTGGAAGGCCCTGTCTTTCACCGACTTCTCCCTGCAGTTGGCGCCCTACCTTTACCCTTTTATCGCCGGCACGCTCCTGCTGGGCACGGCGGCGGCGCTTCTGACTTATCCGATCTTCCTCTACGCCGTCCGGATGTACCGCCGGCTCCCGTCCAGATCGAACCCCGCTCCAGAGGAACAGTCGTGATCCCCAAGATCGGCGCGATCTGCGGCTCGTACGTCGTCGATGGAAACG
>CAYNDR010000678.1:0-1559 GCA_964395295.1 uncultured Planctomycetales bacterium | reverse complement strand
CGGCTCCTCGTCCACGCCGCGCGCCAGCGCCCGGAAGATCCACGGCCGGCCCAAGATGTGTTGACCTGAAGGAGGTGCCCCCGTGACCGTCCTCGTCTTCGTGCCGCTGGCCCTCAGCGTCATCGGCACCGGCTTCTTCCTGCGCTTCACCGACCTAGAATGGAAGTGGAAGGGGCTGGCCATCGCCCTGACCGGGACTTCCATCGTCCTTCAGTTCGCGCTGAAGGAAGTCCCTTTAGCCATCCCCCTGGTCCTTCAGGCCGTGATGTGCCTCTGGGTCATTTTCTACTGGAAGCTCGAATACCGATAGCCGTTCCTGGCCCCCACGGGGTCAATCGCCCTACGGCTTAGTTCCCTCCCCCCGTGGGAGGAATCGGGGGAGACCCTTCAATGGCTCAATGACTCAATCGCTCAATCTCTCCCCTCCCCCCGGGGGAGGGTGGGGGACCCTTCAATGACTCAATGACTCAATCGCTCAATCTCTCAATCCCTAGATCCCCTCGCGGTTCCGCCGGACCAGCTCCGCCACACTGCAGTCCCGGGCGACCTTGTGGCCCGGCAGGGGCCGGATGTGCTCGTGCACCGCATCCAGGATGTCCGACGGGAAGGGGAAGAAGGCGTCCTCCACCTCGTCGGGCAGGGTGATCCAGTTGCGCGCGCCCACGACCACCGGCGGCGCGTCCAGCTCGTCGAAGGCGAGCTGGGTGATCTTCGCCGCGAAGGTCTGCAGGGCGCTCCCCCGCTCGCAGGCGTCGCTGGCCAGGAGGATCTTGCGCGTCTTCTTCACCGACTGGATCACCTTCTCGTAGTCGAAGGGCGCGATGGAGCGGGCGTCGATCACCTCGCAGGAGAGCCCGTGCTTCTCCTCGAGGACCTTCGCCGCGTCCATGGCCCGGTAGAGCGTGGCGCCCACGCTCAGGATCGTCAGGTCCTTGCCGGCCCGCTTGACGTCGGGCTCCCCGATGGGGATCTCGTACCGGCCCGCCGGGACGCCGCCCCGGGCGAACTCCTCGGGCTGGTCGTAGGTGCGCTGGCTCTCCAGGAAGATCACCGGGTCGGTCCCCATAAGCGCCGAGTACATCAGGCCCTTGGCGTCGTAGGGCGTGGCCGGGAAGACGATCTTCAGGCCCGGGACGTGCGCGCACATCGCCGACCAGTCCTGGCTGTGCTGGGCGCCGTACTTGGAGCCCACCGAGACGCGCACCACGACCGGCATCCTCAGGAGCCCGCCGGACATCGACTGCCACTTGGAGAGCTGGTTGAAGAGCTCGTCCCCCGCGCGCCCCATGAAGTCGCAGTACATCAGCTCCACCAGCGCCCGGCCGCCCTCGAGGGCGTATCCCACGGCCGAGCCCACGATCGCGCCCTCGGAGATCGACGAGTTGAAGAGGCGGTGGTACGGCAGGGCCTCGGTCAGGCCGCGGTAGACGGCGAACGCCCCGCCCCAGTCGCGGTTCTCCTCGCCGTAAGCCACGAGGGTGGGGTCCTCGTAGAAGCGGTCCAGGATCGCCTCGAAGAGGGCGTCGCGGATCCCGACGCACTTGGCCTTGGGCAGGCGG
>CAYNDR010000677.1:0-1575 GCA_964395295.1 uncultured Planctomycetales bacterium | reverse complement strand
CGACGACTTCCCCACCCCGGAGGGCCCCATGAACACGCTGGTCCGCCCCTTCATCACCTTGCGGAGGTCCTCCAGGCCCTCGCCGGTCTTCGCCGAGGTCCGCACGCAGGTGAAGCCCGCCTGCTCGTAGGCCGAGAGGTCGGGGCGGCCCAGGTCGACCTTGTTCGCGCAGACCACGCAGGGGAGGCGGTTGGCCGCCGCCATCACCGTGCACTTGTCGACCACGAGCGGGTTGAACTCGGGGTCCCGCGCCGACTGCACCACGACGAGGGCGTCCACGTTGGCCACGATGACCTGTTCCACCGACGGGCGGAGGACCTCCCGGCGCGAGAACTTCGAGCGGCGCGGGAGCACCCTCTCGATGACGCCCTCGCCGGCCCCGGAGGGCGTCACCTCGACCTCGTCCCCCACCGCGGCCAGCTTCCCGGCGGGCCACCGTTCCTTCCTGAGCCGGCCCCGGAACCGGCAGTGGAGGAGGGCCTCTCCGGCGCGAACCTCGATGTCGTTCGCGGCGATCTTGTAGATCCGGCCGGTCATTCCACGGCCAGGTGGGTGGCCAGGGTCTCGGCCTTCAGCCGGGCCAGGAGCGGGAAGAGGTCGGCGGGCGCGATCCGGGAGCGGTCGGCGACCGCCCGGGCCGAGGGGACCAGGGTGTGGAACCGGGACTCCACCGCCAGCGCCTCGAACGACGGCCCGCCGTTCGCCCGGAATCCCGGCGTGTAGCGTTCGCGGTCGGCCAGCAGTCCCCGCGCGCGGGGATACATCTGCGCGTCGATCCGCGCGAACCGCTCGATCGCGTCGCCCGGCGGCACGTCCTCCAGCGCCAGGCGCAGGCCCTGCCGGGCCTCCTCCTCCTTGAGGCGGAAGTAGACGTAGGAGACGATCCTCAGGGCCAGGCGGACGGCGGCGTCGGTCGCCAGGATCTCCTCGCCGGAGAGGAGCTTGACGGCCTCGTTCAGGCCCGCCAGCCCCACGGAGTACTCCATCCCGCCGGAATCGACGGCGCCGGCGCCGTCGGAGACCCAGCCCAGGGCCAGCCCGAAGGTCCCCGTGGCCCGGTCCGCGAACTTGCGCAGGAGCTGGCGCTTCTGGACGTGCGCCCGCACCGCGAGGTTGAGGGCGCTCTCCAGCTCCGTGTAGAAGTCCGAGCCGGCGGCCTCGCTCCGGAAGAACGCCTGCGGCAGGTTGATCGTGATCGCCTGGCCCGTGGCCTTCCACGCCGGCGACGCCGCCCCGCCGGGGAGGGCCGGCGACGAGCGGTCGAAGGCGAACGTCATCCCCCGGTCCACCGCCGCCCGGCAGAAGTCCCTGATCCCCTCCTCCACCTCCGCGACCGCGACGGTGCAGTGCCCGAGCGCGGCGATCCCGGCCGCGGTGCGGTGCCGCGCGTCCACGCCGGTGCGCGCGTCCTCCAGCACGGCCGCCAGGTGCTCCACCTCCGCCCGCACGGCCTCCTCGGGCAGTCCCCAGAGGAGCTGGTCGTACGCCTCGCTCAGCCGCGCTAAGGCCAGGGGCCCGGCCGCGTACCGCCGCGCGTCCGCCACGATCCGCCCGAGCTGGGCGGTGAACGTGCGC
>CAYNDR010000676.1:0-1599 GCA_964395295.1 uncultured Planctomycetales bacterium | reverse complement strand
CGCACTGAGCGACAGCGAAATCGGCCAGCTGGTGGAGCTGCTGTTCTCCATGACGTACGACCGGTTCCGGGACCTGAACCGGAAGGAAATGGAACGGCAGAGCGCGCAGGCGGCGCGGGCGCGCCCCCACCGGGACGAGGCGCGCGCCTTCCGGCGGGTGCTGTGGTCCGAGCAGGGAGGTGGACGATGAGCTTCGGATTCAGGAGCGTCGAGACCCGCCATGAAGAGGAACGCGAAAGGGCCCTGGGGGACCTCCGGACGCTCGACCGCCGCGGCTTCATGCGCGTCTCCCTCGGGGCGCTGAAGGCCGCGGTGGCCGCCAACGTCCTCTTCAATCCCCACTCGTTCTCCCCGATCCGGATCGTCTCCGGCGCGGAGGCAGGCGGGGCCGACGGGTTCCGCATCGCCTACATCTCCGACTCGCACCTCTACCGGAAGGAGCTCAACGACCGCTTCGTGCGGGCCCTGCTCCGCGCGGTGGACGACGTGAACGCCCTGGACCCCCAGCCGGATTTCGTCCTCTACGGCGGCGACCTCGCCCAGCTCGGGCAGAAGGAGGAGCTCGACCTGGGCGCCCAGATCCTGAAGAAGGTCAAGGCCCCCGTCCGCATGATGGTGGGCGAACACGACTGGTACCTGGACATGGGGGCCCGGTGGCAGGAGCACTTCGGGAAGCCCTATTACTCCTTCGACCACAAGGGCGTCCATTTCGTCGTGCTCAACAGCGTCGTCGAGGAGGACTTCTGGACGGCCCGGAAGCTCTCCCCCGTGGACCGGATGCTGACCGTGGCGGGCCTCGACAACGGCAAGCAGAACCCGTTCACCGTGGGCGCGCCCCAGCGGGCGTGGCTGGAGAAGGACCTGGGCGGCCTGGCCGCCGGCGCCCCGGTCGTGGTCTTCTCCCACTCCCCCCTGTACAAGCTCTACAAGCCCTGGAACTTCTGGACGGACGACGCCGACGAGGTGCAGGCGATCCTCAAGAGGTTCGAGCGGGTCGTCGTCATCCACGGCCATACGCACCAGGTCCTGACGAACCGCATCGGCAACATCCACTTCCACGGCATGCTGTCCACGGCGTGGCCGTGGCCCTACGCGCCGCAGGGCCTGCCCGAGCTGACCATCCAGATGAACCGCCCCGATCCGTTCAATCCCAACGACGGGTGCGGGGACGGCCAGGTGCAGGTGCACCCGGACGGCCTCGTGGACAAGATCTACAGCCTCTGGAACCGGAATCCGATGACCGTCACCCGCGCCTACATGACCTCCCAGGGGAAGAAGGACGCCTCCCCGAGGCCGAACGCCTCCAGTTACTAGAAGGAGAAGCGCACATGCACAGGATCATGGCCCTGGCCCTCCTGGCCGCCCTGTCGGCCGGCGGCTGTTCCGGATCCTCGTCGAAGGCGTCGAAGGGCCCCGGGACCCCGCCGGAGGACCTCGTGGGACAGGCGCTCGCGGCCGGCCTCCTGGCGAAGTGGAAGGCGGAGCATCCCGGCGTGGACTGGGAGGCGGAGGAGCGCAAGAGCCGCACGTTCTTCCCGGCGGCGGACAACCGGCACCTCCTGGCCCCCGGCACCCAGGGCCCCGGCCATCCCTACCGGA
>CAYNDR010000675.1:0-1605 GCA_964395295.1 uncultured Planctomycetales bacterium | reverse complement strand
TCATGGATACCGATGATCTGATGAAAGGTGGTCAGGTCGAGAGCGATGTTTCCATGCGTACTGCTTGCTGCCATTGGCATCAATTTCTACCTGTATTCGGTCGTGGGGGGCGTTCTGTGGTTCGTGTACCGATGGCTATCCACTCCTAGCAGGTAACATCAGATGACCTATCGTCGCCTCACCCTCCCCGCCGCTTCTGTCCCACTCTGGCCTTACCCCTCCGCCCATCCACTCGGCGACGCGTTAGCCGGAATGGTAACGGTCGACGGCGTGCCGCAGCCTGAACCGGCCACGCTGAGGGGGATGGCGCTCTTTGGGGCGACACAGCGGGCTCCCCACGCCTGCGCCACGCCTCCGCGCGCCACCCGACTCGCCCGATGCCCCCGCGGCCGACCAGTCGCGCGAGTGGTCCTACGAACCTCTCTTCGATGTCCTCCCCATCCCCGATCCAGCCTGCCTGCCGGCAGGCAGGTGCTCGCATAGCCGGCGCGGAGGGGCCAGTCTGCCCCGCCTCGCAGGCCCTTCCCTCCGGACCCGGAAGATTCCGGTTGACCCGCCCCTCCGCCGGTGGTAGCGTCCCCGTCAACCTCGGGTTCCCCATGCGTTGGATCCGATTTCCTGGGGGCCCGCGCCGCGCCGGCCTGACCGTTCTCGGCCGCTCCCGGCCGCGTCCGTTTCCAACTTCCTATCGGGTCCCGTTTCCAACTTCCTGTCGGGTTACAAAACCCTTCCCCCGGGGACTGTCCCGGTATAGAATCACCACAGATCACTTGGGGAAGTGATGGGTAGTTTGGATACGCCCGAATTGTGAGTCCGACTGTTCTGCGAGTTCGCGGCTATCGCTTCTACTTCTTCTCCCGCGAGGAGCCCCGGGCCCACGTGCACGTCCAGCACGCCAGCGGCGAAGCAAAGTTCTGGCTGGAGCCTCGGTTGGAGCTGGCGCAGAATTACGGATTGACCAGCAGTCACCTCAACACAGCCCTCAGGATTGTCCGGGAGCGTCAGGATGAAATTCGCGCAGCGTGGGCGAAACACTTTGGCGGTTGAGGTTACCAATATCTCGCCTCACGGATTCTGGTTGCTGATTGGCGGGAAAGAGCGATTCGTCTCCTTCGAGGAGTTCCCGTGGTTTCGCGAGGCGACGATCGCTGCGCTCACGCACGTCGAGCTGCCGAGTGCGCATCATCTGTACTGGCCCGAACTCGACATCGATCTGGCCGTCGATTCCCTGGAGCATCCCGAGCGGTATCCGCTCGTCAGCCGGGCCCAGCCCACCATGCGGGGGAAGCCGACGGAGGCCGCCGTCAAAGAACGGCGCCCGACGTATACGGCCCGACCCAGACGCCGCCGCCGATCCATATAGAATGTTGCAACCTTATTAACGATAGTCCTCTTCGCCTCCTTTTGTCCCACGGCCCGCGTCTGGATGCCATTCAGATCTTCGTCCGGAAGCTCCGCCCGTGTTGGGGGACGTTGTTGCCCAAGCGTGTTGGGGGACGTTGTTGCCCAAGTGTACTTGTCGGAAGCAGCTGAGAATCATCGCCAGGGGGAATCGCCCAGTTCTTTGCCGCTCGCCTCCAGGCGGATGGAGCCAAAGGCCACGCC
>CAYNDR010000674.1:0-1611 GCA_964395295.1 uncultured Planctomycetales bacterium | reverse complement strand
GTGGGATGTAACGGCCTCCAGTATCCTCATAATGGTTCGACTCATCTTTGATTACCTCGTAAAAACCCCCCAAGCCGCCGCTTGACAAATGGCGATAATAGATATATACTATAGATCTAATGTGGCCTCTGGAGGCGGGGGCGAGCGGGGTGAAGTGATGTTCAGGAAGAAGGACGCGCAAAGGGTGTTTGGCGAGACGAGCCTGCTGATGCCCGAGGAGAAGCTCGGGCGGCTTAAGAAGACTTGGGCCTGGGCGTTCCAGGAGCGGGCGCTGCCGATGATCAGGGAGGAGATGTTCAGCGGGCTGTACCACCCTGGCAACGGCCGGCCGAACGTGCCGGTGAAGGTGGTGGTGGGGCTGCTGCTGGTCAAGGAGTGGTTCGACTGGACGGACGAGCAGGCGCTGTGGAGGCTGGAGTACGACCTTGCGGTCCAGGCGGCGCTCGGTCTGACGCCCGAGGAGGCGCACCTGTGCCAGAAGACGCTCCACAACTTCCGGGCGAAGCTGATCGCGAACGACTGGGCCCGGGTGCTCTTCAAGGAGTTTGCGGACGGGGTGATAGAGGCTCTGGGGATCAGGGCGGACCGGCAGAGGCTCGACTCCACGCACATCATCTCGAACATCGCGGTGCTGGCGCGCCTGGGGCTGTTCTGCGAGACGGTCCGGGTGTTCCTGAAGGAGCTGAGGCGGTGCGGCCCGAAGTCTTTCAGGAAGGTGCCCGGGAAGCTCGCGGGGCGGTATCTGGACGCGGAAGGGACGGACACCGGCTATGAGGACGCGGCGCCGGCGCAGAGAAGGCGGCGGCTCGGCGTGTGCGCGCGGGACGTGTGGAGGCTCCTGGAGAGGTTCCGGGGGCGTAGGAGGGTGGAGGCCCTCGCGTCCTGGGCCCTTCTGGAGCGGCTGTTCGCCGAGCAGTGCGAGGTGAGAGAAGGCGCGCCAGGCGAGGAGGAGGAGGACGCGGGAGAGTGCCCGGCGCCGGTGGTCCCAAAGGACCCCAAGGAGGTTGGCTCCGCCTCCATGCAGACCCCGCACGACCCCGGCGCGACGTACAGCGGCCACAAGGGGACGGGGTACGAGGTGCAGGTGGCGGAGACCTTCGGGGAGGAGGGGAAGCCGGCGGTGATAACCCACGTAGAGGTGACGCCCTCCTGCCGGAGCGATTCGGACGCCACGGTCCCGGCGGTGGATGACCTGAAGGAGAGGGGTCTCACGCCCGATGTCCTGATAGCGGATACGGCCTACGGTTCCACGGCAAACGTGCTGGCGTGCGCCGCGGAGGGGGTGGACCTCGTGAGCCCGGTGCCGGGGGCTTCCAGGAAGACACCTGAAGTGGAGGGGATCTCCGTTGCGGACTTTCAGGTGCCGGCCGGTCCTGAAGAACCCGTGCTATGCCCGGCCGGCCACGCGGCGGACAGGCAGCGGCGCAACCCCAGGACGGGCCGCGTGAAGGCCTGCTTCGGCGGGAAGCGTTGCCGGAGATGCGCGCTCAAGGGCGGCTGCCCCTCCAAGCGCCGCCGGAACGGGGACCGAGTGCTGTCCGCCACGGTGGAAGCCGTCGTGATCGCGCGGCGGCTCAGGCGCGAGGGGACGCGGGAGTTTCATGACCTGTA
>CAYNDR010000673.1:0-1625 GCA_964395295.1 uncultured Planctomycetales bacterium | reverse complement strand
TGCTCCATTGCACCCCCATCGACGAGATCCACATCACGCGCAAACAATATTTGGACGGCTCCATCCCCACCGGGTTTCAGCGCACCGCCACGATCGGGGTGGACGGATGGATCGAGCTCTACTCCGGCAAGAAGGTGGGCATCAGCCACCTCTGCCTCGAGGAGGACGCCTGCCGCGAGATCGGGGACCGGGGCCACGACGTCATCTTTCGCACCGACCGCCTCTCCTTCCCCCTGGTCGAGGTGATCACCCGGGCCGAACTGCTCACGCCGGCCGAGGTGGCCGAGGCGGCGCGGCGGATCAGCGCGGTCCTGCGGGCCACGGGGAAGGTGCGCCGGGGGATCGGGACGGTGCGCCAGGACGTCAACGTCTCCGTCACGGGCGGCACCCGGGTTGAGATCAAGGGGGTGCCCCGCGTCCCGATGATCCCGTACTGGGTCCACAGCGAGGCCCTGCGGCAGGTGGGGCTCCTCAAGATCCGGGACGAATTGCGGGCCAGGGGCATCACCAAAGAGAACCTCAAGACCAAAGATAAGGGATTGAACGCCGTCCTGACCCGCACCCAGCACCCTATCCTGCGCAAGGCGCTCGACGAGGGGCTGGAGGTGCGTGGCATCTGCCTTTACGGTTTCGGCGGCCTGTTGAGACGGGAGATCCAGCCCGGCGTCCCCTTCGCCCGCGACTTCGAGGGGCGGGTGCGCGTCATCGCCTGTCTCGACACCCCGCCCATCCTTTTCCATGCCGACGCCCCCGACGCCTGCGGCCTGGGCGAAGCCGACCTGGAGAGTTTGCGCCACCAGTTCAACTACAAAGCCGCGGATGCGGTCCTTTTGGTCTGGGGCCCCGAGGAGGACACCAAAACGGCCCTGCGGGAGATCCGCATCCGGGCCGAAGAGGCCACGATGGGGATCCCCTCCGAGACCCGGCAGGCCCTGCGGGACGGCACCAATGACTTCGAGCGCGTCCTCCCCGGCCCCGACCGGATGTACCCCGACACCGATTCCCCTGCCGTCCAGATTTCCCGGACGCGGCTGGAGGGGATCCGGGCACAGATGCCGGAGGATCCCCTGGCAGCGGAGACACGATACCTGGGGCACAAGCTGCCCGCCCAATGGGCGCGCCTGATTGCCCTCTCCCCGCTAAAGCGCTATTTCGACTCCCTCCTCGAGGCCGGGGCCGATCCGCGCCACGCCGGGCGCCTCTGCGTCCTGGAGCTTCCGGCATTGAAATTGAAATACGGCCTCTCCGACGACTTGAAGCCCAAAGTGGACGAACTATTGAATTTATTGATGAGGAAGGAGTTAGGGTGGGACGAGGCGGGGGACATCCTCCGCAAACTGGCGCGGGACCCCGGTGCCGCCGTGCCCGCCCTCCTGACGCCCATGGACAAGGGCGATCTGGACGCCCTCAAGGCGCTTCGCAAAAGAGACCCTGACGGTCGGGCGGAGGTGCTGGTGGCCCGCCTGCGGGCCGATCGGGGGCGAAAAGTGCCCGGCTGGCGGGTGGTGAAAGCTCTTGAAGGAGCTGTGGTATGACCAAGGAAGAGAAAAAGTATAAGGGCCGCGCCCATGCGGTGTTGGAGCAGTTCGGCGCCAAGGTGTGGTCGGACGTGGAACTGAAGACCG
>CAYNDR010000672.1:0-1642 GCA_964395295.1 uncultured Planctomycetales bacterium | reverse complement strand
GGGATGCGGGGGTATAATGAGTGTGGTCGCTGTAGGGACCGAGGGAACTGTAAGAACCTGGGGCGACGCCGTCCGGCCCGGTCGTTCGAAGGAATCTACATGGGTTGGGACGGAGTATCAGCGCACGGGTTCACGGCGCTTCGATCCGGGATTTCAAAGAACGGATTTCACGCGGTCCGCTTCAGGCGGTGCCCCTGGAGATCCGGGAGGGATCAGGAGGCGCTCCGGCAGGCCCTTTCCCTCAAAGAAGCCGTGGAAGCGAGCGAGAGGCGGCACCTCCTGGAGACGCTGGAGGCGGCGGGATGGAACCAGACGCGGGCGGCCGCGATCCTCCGGATCGACCGCAAGACCCTTCGGATAAAGATGAAGGCCCACGGCCTCCGCCCGCCCGCAGGGGTCTCCGTCGAAGTGCAGTAACCGCATTGCTCCTCGCCTTCCCGCCTCCAGGGCGTAGGCCCTGGGCTTCCGCCCTTCATGGATCTTCCGGGTGGGGAATTTCATGGACGTACTGGGGCGAAATCGCCCCACCCCCCTCGGGAGGCGCAATCCGTTCTCCTGGAACGTCTTAGGGAAGCCTGCCCCCTCCGTGACTCTGAGGGGTGGGGCGTCCACGCCCCACCCCCCCTCCTTCAAGCGGCCGGGGCCGGAGGGCCCGTTTTGGACGTAACCCCCTGGCTTCCCGCGACTTGATGCTTTCTCCGCCTTCGGCTCCCCCTCTGGCCCCCCCTTTGCATTAGCACGGCGACTCCCGGGCTCAAGGGAGGGTCCCGGGAGGGTTTGTCTCGTCTTTCAAGGGGGTCGCCATGTCCGCTCACTGCCCGGCCCGGTTCGTCCGCGTCCTGGCCGTCGCCTCCTTCTCGATCCTCGCCCTGGCCCTCTCCGGCGCCGGCGAGCGGGCGGTGGCCTCCCCCCTCCCGCCCCCCGTGTCGGCCGTGCCGGACACCTGGACCTCCGAGGACATCAACTGCGGCGTCTCCGGCACCACTACCGCCGTGGGCGCCGACGGCTTCGACATCGAGGGCGGCGGGGCCGACATCTGGGACACCTCCGACGGGTTCCGGTTCGTCTACCAGAGCTATTCCGGGAACTTCGATATCAAGGCCCGCGTGGCCTCCGTCGAGAACACGAACTCCTGGGCGAAAGCGGGCGTCATGGTCCGCCAGTCCAACGCCACGGGGTCCATCCACGCCATGATGGTCGCCACCCCCGGGGAGGGATTCGCCTTTCAGAGGCGGACCACGGCGAACGACTACTCCGCCCACACGGCGGCGGGATCGACCTCGTACCCCAACAGCTGGGTCCGCCTCGTGCGGGTCGGCCAGGTCGTGACGGCGGCCCTCGCCCGGGACGCCTCGGGGGAGGCGTGGGAGACGGCGGGGTCGGTGACCCTCTCCACGACCGACCCGGTGATGGTGGGCCTCTGCGTCACCGCCCACGACAACGGGACGCTGTGTACGGCGGAGTTCCGGAGCGTCTCGCTCTCTGCCTATTCCACCCCGTGGACCTCCCTCGACATCAACGCCGGGGTGGCCGGGACCACGCTCCCGGTGGGCACGGACGGATACAACATCGAGGGCGGCGGGGCGGACATCTGGGGGACCTCGGACGGGTTCCGGTTCGTCTACCAGAGCTATTCCGGGAA
>CAYNDR010000671.1:0-1652 GCA_964395295.1 uncultured Planctomycetales bacterium | reverse complement strand
CCCCTCGTCCTTGTCGCGGCCCGGCTCGTCGTCCGGACTGCCCATCCGGAATTTGCCGCCCGGGACGTAGACCATCTCGAAAGCGAAGTCGGTCCCGGGGATCGAGACCTTCTCGACCGCGCCCTTCTCCTGGGCCCGCGCCGGCAGGGCGCAGGCCGCCACGAGGAGGCCCGCCAGCGGAAGGACGAATCTGGAGCTGCCCATCTCGATTCCCTCGCTACCTGGAGAAGACGATCCCGACCGCCTGCGCGCCGAACTTGTCCGCCTGGACCAGGGTCTCGTCGTCGAACGACTGCGGGATGTCCGCCGTGAACTTCCGCGTCTCGCCGGGCTTCATGGGCTGGCGGTGATCCCCCGGATTGGCGCTGTTGACGAGGGCCGGGAAGACCCACGTGAAGGTGGCCCGGCCGGGCTTGTCGGCGCCCTGGATGTCCGCCTTGTGCGGCTTGCCCTTGGGATCGAGATAGTAGACGAGCAGGTGCAGTTCGTCCAGCGCGCGGTCGCCCGCGTTCCTGGCCTCGCCGTGGACGCGCATGAAGAACTCCGCCGAGGCCCCCTTCTTCACCGTCCTCTCCTCGCTCTTCTGGAACGCGACCTCGATCTTGGAGGCGTAGGCCTCGCGGTCCTTGGCGTCGGAGGCGTCCGCCACGCGGACCATCCGGAACCCCTGGGTGAAGTCCCCCGTGAGCCACCAGACGCTCCGCGGCCGGTTCGGGTCCTGCTCGAACCACTCGTTCGGGACGGCCTGGCGGTTGGCGGCCCTCAGCTCCGAGGCGGCCGTGTTCCAGGCCCCCCCGCGGAGGACGGGGCCGAAGTCGGGCGGGGCGTACGGCTCCAGGCAATACTCCCACACGTTCCCCAGCACGTCGAGGAGGCCGAAGGCGTTGGGCTTCTTCTCGCCGACCTCGTGGGTCCGGTCCTGGCCGTTGTCCTTGAACCACGCCTGGTCCCCGAGGCCCTCCGGGGCCGGCTTGTCCGAGCCCGCGCGGCAGGCGTACTCCCACTCCGCCTCCGTGGGCAGGCGGTAGAGATGGCCCGTCTTGCGCGAGACGAAACAGCAGTACCCCATGGCCGAGTGCCACCGCAGGCACATCACGGGCCGCTTGGCCTCCTGGAAGTGCCCCGGCAGGCCCACCTGGCCCAGGAACTCCCGGCCCGCCGTGGGGCGGGTGCAGCCGTCCACGGCCGCGTCTTTCGGACTGCCGTAGTAGGGCTCGAACTCCGCCCAGGTCACCTCGCGCTTGCCCATCCAGAAGGGCTTGAGCTCGACCTCGCGGACCTGGCCCTCGTCCTTGTCGCGGCCGGCCTCCCCCTCGGGACTGCCCACCTTGAACTTGCCCCCCGGGAGGGACACCACGTCGAACTTGAGGTCGGTCCCGGGAATCGAGACCGTCTCGGACTTCCCCTCCTGCGCGCGGCACGCGAAGGAAAAGCACCCGACCAGGCACGCCGCCGCGATCCACGTCATGTTGGGCCTTTTCATAGGAGCGATTCCCTCATGATCTTGTACGCCGGCGCCGCCCGAGCGGGTGACGCCCGCCGATCGGGGCGTGATTATACGGGGATGGGGTCCCGTACGCCAGCGTTCCGCGGGGGGGACAGGAGTTCCGCAACCCCAGGCAAGGTGCCGGGGATCAAGGCGTTGTGGGGAG
>CAYNDR010000670.1:0-1656 GCA_964395295.1 uncultured Planctomycetales bacterium | reverse complement strand
CTCCACGACGGTGCAGTACGTCATGGACTCGAAGCGCTTCGGCATCAAGGCGAGCGGCCGCGAGGTCTCGGTCCGGAAGCCGCTGATCGTGAGCCTCTCGCGGCTCGAGGACGTGATCCTTTACTAGGCCTCTGGCCCTGGTCGCTTACCTCAAGCTCTTCCGGTTCCCCCTCGTCTTCACCGCCGTGGCGGACAGCGCGGCGGGGTACCTGATCGCCCGCCAGGGAAGGGCGGATCCGCTGAGCCTCCTTCTGCTGGCCGCGGCCTCCGGCGGGCTCTACTGCTTCGGCATGGCGATGAACGACGTCGCCGACCGCGAACGGGACAGGACGCTCCATCCGAGCCGCGTGCTCCCCTCGGGCCGGCTCGCGCCGCGCCGGGCCGTGGCGGTATCGCTCGTGGTCCTGGCCTGCTCCTTCGGCGCGCTCTTCGCGTCGCGGGGCCTGATGGCCCTGCCGTGGCTGTTTGCCTGGGGATCGATCGTGGCGTTCATCCTCCTCTACGACTTCGTCGTGAAGGTCCCCCCGGTCATGGGGCTGATTCGCACGGTGAATTTCCTCCTGGGGGCGGTGATCGCCCTGCCGGATCAGGGTCTGGTCGGGATCGCGGGGGCGTCGGTGGTGCTCTTCTCGATCGCCTCCTTCGCCTACGTGAGCGCCCTGACCTTCATCTCCACGCTGGAGGACCGGCAGGCGCGGAAGGGCCTCGTCCGGGGCCTGGCGGTAATCATGGCTGCGGCTGTTGTGGCCGCCTTTCTCGTGGGAAAGGCCGTCTCCCCGCCGGGATCGCCGGCGTGCTGGATCGCGGGGGGGCCGCTCATCGTGTGGATCACGGCCCGTGCTTGGCGGGCGAACCGGCGGGACCGGATCATGCTCCTGGTGCGGGACGGCGTGGCGGGGATCATCCTGCTCGACGCCTCGATGGTGCTGTCGTGCGGCTACATCGCCCCGGGGCTGGCCGTGGCCGCGCTCCTCGTCCCGGCGGGGCTCGGCGTCTGGGGGTTCAAGAAGCTTGCCTGACCTCTCGCTGGGGATCTGCGGCGCGACCCTCCGCCTCTCGGCGGACGACGCGGCCCTGGTGCGCGCCGCACGCCGGCGCTACGCCCCGTTCCTGGGGGACGGCGCGCCCGATTTCCGGATCGACCTGGAGGGCCGCGGCGGGCTCCTCCGCCTCGACTCCGCGCTTCGCGTCGCGCTGAGCTACGCGCTCCTCCGGCGCGGGGGATTCCTCTGCCACGCGGCGGCGGTGGACGGCCGGCTCTTCCCCGGCGTCTCCGGGGCGGGGAAGTCCACGCTCGGGCGCTCGGTCCCTCCGCGGCGCCTCCTGGCGGACGAGCTCGTGGGCGTCGTCCGCGGGCGGCTCCACGGCACGCCGTTCCGGGGGAATTTCCGGCGCGGCCGGAACAACGTCTCGCGCCCGATGGAGGCGATCTTCTTCCTGGACCGCCACGCGCCCCGCGGCGTCCATCCGCTCCCCAAGGCGGAGGCGCTGGCGCGCCTGCTGGGGTGCGTCCTCTTCTTCGGGGACGACGCCGCGTCCGGGAGGGCGATCCTGCGGGCCGCCCGGGCGTGCGTGGAGCGCGCCCCGACGTTCGTGCTGAGCTACGACGCGCGGGAGACCGGCTTCCGCGGCCTTGAAAGACTACTGGGAGTACAT
>CAYNDR010000669.1:0-1666 GCA_964395295.1 uncultured Planctomycetales bacterium | reverse complement strand
ACGCGCCCGGGCCGTGGTGCCGGGCGCGGGGAAGGCGGCCACGCCCATGGAGGGCGTGATCCGCCCGAGGCCCTGCCCGTCCAGGTTCAGCTCGATCCGGCCGGCCTTCTGGCGCAGGTCCTCGGCGCGCTTCTGGACGTCCTCGATCCTCGTCTCGGGGAGGATCAGCAGGAACTCCTCCCCCCCGTACCGGCAGGCGATGTCGTCGCGCCTCGTCCCGGCCTGGAGCAGTTTGCCCACCTCGCGCAGGGCCGCGTCCCCCGCGGCGTGGCCGTGGGCGTCGTTGAACCGCTTGAAGTGGTCCAGGTCCATGAAGATGACGCCGAGCGGGGCCTTCCGTCGCGCACAGCGGTGCAGTTCGCGGTCGAGGGTCTCCTCCAGGTACCGGCGGTTGAACAGGCCCGTCAGCGGGTCGCGGATCGATTCCTGCCTCAGCTTGTCGCGGAGCCGGAGGTTCGCCAGCGCCATCGCGGCCTGCTCGGCGACCGTCGAGGCGAGGCTCTTCTTGTCCTCGCGCAGGAGGGCCGATCCGTGTCCGCAGGCGACGTGGAGGATCCCCAGGGTCTCCCCCTGGGCCGCCAGCGGGACGCAGAGATAGGGGGGCGCGGGCCTGGGGACGTGGGCGCAGGAGAGGGCGGAGTCGCCCCCTTCCGCCGCGTACGCCCGGCCTCGGCGCAGGGCCCAGCAGTCCTGGGACTGGAACTCGGGCTCCCCGGCCGCCCTCGCCTCGGCCCCCCACGAGGAGACGCGCCGGAAGAGGCCGCGCCCGGGCTCGGCCAGGTAGAGGGCGCCGGAGCACTCGGGGAACATCTTCGCGCCGTACTCGCCGACCGCCGCCGCGGCCTCGTCGCCCCTGGCGCAGGCCTGCAGGGTCTCGCCCAGCTGGAGGAGCAGGTTCATCTCGCGGAGCCGCGCCTCCTCGGCCTTCTTGCGCTCCGTGATGTCGATGAGGGAGGCCAGGACGAGGATTCCCTCCGCGGTGGCCACCGGGTTGAGGCCGATCTCGACCGGCACCTCGCGGCCGTCCTTCCGCAGTCCCCAGAGGTCCCTCCCACTGCCCAGCGTGCGGACCTGCGGGCGGTCGAAGAACTCGACGCGCTGTTGGGAGTGCCTCCCGCGGAAGCGCTCCGGCACGAGGATGTCGACCGACTGGCCCGCGAGCTCCTTGCGGGAATAGCCGAAGGGCTTCTCCGCCTGCGCGTTCACCAGGAGGATCTTGCCCCCCGGGTCCACGATCATCATGGCGTTGGGGGCTGCCTCCACCGCCAGACGGTAGATGTCCTCCGTCCGGGCGGCCTGGCTCTCCCCTTCGGCCCGCCTGCGGCAGATGTCGGTTTCCATGGTGCTTCGCTCGATGGACTCTGGTCTGATAACGCGCGGAAGGCGGGGATTATGTCATGAATCGCGGGTTGAGGGCGCGGAGGAGACAGAGGAGACAGGGGATTAACCACAGAGATCGCAGGGGCGTAAGGCGTTCAAAGGCCCCTCCTGGATGTGATTATAGCCCAAGGGAGAGGCGGGGGAGGGGGGAATCGGAGATGTTCAATGGGGGCCTTCCGGAGGCGTTGACCGGGGATGCCGTAAAATGCATCATAATGGCCATTATGGGACGTTGTGGGAAATGAGAACACCGGGCCGCTCAGGCGGTGTCGCGGAGGTCCTGGGC
>CAYNDR010000668.1:0-1675 GCA_964395295.1 uncultured Planctomycetales bacterium | reverse complement strand
AGGATGTCCCTCCAAAACTGGAGCTGCTCGTTGCGCTTCTTGAGTTCCACCACCTTCCCCTGAAGCTCAACCCGCTTCTCCTCGAGATCGGCGGCGTAGTGCTCCAGCGTGACGTCTTTCTGCTCAAGGAGCTTCCGGATGTTGAGGATGCGCGTCGAGCTGCGGTCGGAGGCGTCCGTGTACTGCTGGAGCTTCCCCTCCAGATCGAACACGCGCTAGTGAAGCTCCAGGTTCTCCGCCAGGAGACGGCGCGCGACCGACCCAGGTGTCTCGTTATCCATAAGGACGCCACGACCTCCCAGAGAAGAGCGGGAATCCGGCCCTCCGATCCCGAGCGCCTGTCGGGATGGTGCCGTGGATGGACAACCGACGTCGATCGAGATTCGCGCCGACTCTAGGATCCGAGGGTCTTCAGTTCCGCTTCCGTGAGCGAGACCGCCAAGTCCTTCCCCTTGTTGACGAACATGGCTTTCCCCTCGCGGCTCAACCATCCCACCGCCAGGTGTGTCAACGTCAGATCGGCCCCGATCATCTTCGGCAGATTCTTGATGGGCGTCGGTCCCTCTTTCGCCAAGTGCTGCCACACCTTTCCGGCGGTCTCTCCGATCGTGATCGCATCCATGGCAAACCTCCCTGAATGAAGTGCAGCTTCGAACGGAGGACATGATTAGCAGGGCGACGGAGGACGGTCAAGCAAAAGGTTTGATTATTGCATAACCGGATCGAATCAGCACCCAGGGCCATGCCATGATCGCACCCGCCCATGCACTCCCGGGGACTGCAAAGTGTGGGAAATCATCGCCTTGACTGGCGATTCGGAAATCTCTCGCGCCCCCTTGCCGCCGTCGTGGCCAAGCCTAATCCTTCGAGTCGAGGACCTCGCGCACCTTGGGGAGCAGGGATTCAGCCGTGAAAGGCTTGGGGAGGAAGTGTTCCTCCTTTCCCAGGAATCCGTTGGCCTGGAGGGTCCGGTCCGTATACCCCGACATGAAGAGCGCCTTGATCTCCTTGCGCCGGGCGGCGGCGTGCAAGGCCAGCTCGCTTCCGCTCATCACCGGGAGGACCGAGTCCGTCAAGAGGAGGTGGATCGGGCCGGGATGCCCATCCAGTACCTTCAGTGCCTCCTCCCCATCCCCGGCCTCCAGCACCGTGTAGCCCGCGCCGGCGAGGATGGCCCCGGCGAGCTTCCTCACGGGAGGAGAGTCCTCGACCAGGAGCACCGTCTCCGTCCCGGAGCGGCGAGTCACGGGAGGCCGCTCCGCCCGCCCGGGCTTGGAGTCCTTCCCGACGCGGGGGAAGTAGATCTTGAAAGTCGTCCCCTGCCCGACCTCGCTGGTGACCCAGACGTGCCCCCCGGCCTGCTTGGCGATCCCGTGGACGGTCGCCAGACCGAGCCCCGTGCCTTTCCCCGCCTCCTTCGTGGTGAAGAACGGCTCGAAGAGGTGCGCCTGCGTCTCGGCATCCATCCCGGTGCCCGTGTCGCTCACGGAGAGCGTCACGCAGGGGCCCGGCCTGACATCCATGTGATCCCGCGCGTAGGCCTCGTCCAGCTCGACGTTGGCCGTCTCGATCACGAGCTTCCCCCCGTGAGGCATGGCGTCCCGGGCGTTCACCACGAGATTCACGATCACCTGCTCGATCTGCCCGGGGTCCGCCTGGATGCACCCCAGACCGG
>CAYNDR010000667.1:0-1675 GCA_964395295.1 uncultured Planctomycetales bacterium | reverse complement strand
GAGGCCGCTCCTCCAGTCCGGCCAGTCGTTCCGCATAGAAGCGCTTGCGCCACAAGCTCACCACCTCCCGGCGGGTGTGCAGGCACTGCGCGATGGCGTCGTTCGAGAGCCCCTCTAGAGGGGGACGTTGGCAATTACTGCAACGCCTCCAACACGCCCTCCCGCCGGGCCGCCGCGCGCTCGCCGCGCGACGCGGCTGCGTACACTGCCTGGTGGGACACCCCGAGCCCGGCCGCCGACTTCCGCCTTGACACGCCCGTCCGCCGCTGGTAGCGTCCCGGCCGACTCGGATTCGCGGTATCCGGTTTTTTTGTCGCCCCGGTTTCGGCCGTCCCCAAGACCGATCCATTCCCTCCGGCCACGGCGTCCGGCCGAGGCCGATTTCCAACTTCCGGTTCTTGACAGGGAACCCTCGGCGATCTATATTGATCGAGGATAAACAGATGACTCGTGGGCGAAAGCTGCCGGAGAAGAGGCGTAAGCGTCTTCTGGTGGTTCTCTTTGTTCCAAGTGTTGAGCGGGACGGTGAGACTCCGATTGATCAGGATAGCTGGGTAGATGAGGCGTTGGAGTTGTTCGGTCGAGTCTTCGGAGGAGCCACAGCCTATCCCAGGGCAAAGGGAATTTGGCGGGATGACGACAGGGATGGAAAACTGGTGAAAGACAACCCCGTGGTGGTCCACTGTTATATGGAACCAGAGGCTATCCAGGACCCGGATAAGCAGGCCAAGCTTGGTGCGTTCTGTCGACGACTGGGCCGCGAATCAAATCAGGGCGAGGTGGGCCTTATCGTTGGCGACGAGTACCTCGCCATAAGGGACTTCACGGAGGAGTAGAGTATGAAGCCACGAATCAATATGGAAGAGATCGCTAAGGGCCTGGGCGCAGAGCGACGAGGAAAAGTCGCAGCCATCGGTGGGTATTTTGGTGCCATGCAACTGGTGGCGGATGTTCAGGCCAGATTTCGAGCCCCCAGAGGCGGGGGCCGGGCGACTGACCCTAATTGGACAAAGCGGCGGCTCGTTCGCATGAATCCTCGCACTCTCAAACGCCTTGAGGAACTCGCGCAAAGGATTGGAGGGAGGACGGCGCGCGTCGAGCCCATGCAAGTGGCTGCTTTACTTTTGGAGAGGACAGTCGAGCGCCTCAGAGAAGAGGATGAAGAAGAACTGCTCTCCAGAGAGGCGGCCAACCTGTAAGAGGGGATGTAGGTTCTAAAGCGCATGAACCTGAACCCGAGCGAGGCGATCGGGCGCCGATGGAGGTCCGGCGCTCCTGGGCGCGGCTCATCCGGAAGGTGTACGGCGTGGACCCGCTGCTCTATCCGCGGTGCGGCGGGACGATCCGGGTCATCGCCGTGATCGAACAGCAGTTCCAGCCCGCCCCGCCCCCTTAACCGCTCCTTCCCCCCAACCTGGGGGAGAAGGCGGGGATGAGGGGTCGACCGGGGAGTGGACACATATCCCCTCCGGAGCCAGCCAACGCCCTCGCGGTCCACGAGGTTCCTGAGGGGACCTATGAACCGGTGGAGAATGATCTTCCGCTCCATGATCCCCTGACCACCTGATCCGGGTGTCGGGTCGTCGCCAGCCTTCCCCGCCCTTGCGGTCGCTGTCCAGCCGCTGGCTCCCGCCTTGACACCTCCATCCGCCGGTGGTAGCGTCCCCCCGACTTG
>CAYNDR010000666.1:0-1682 GCA_964395295.1 uncultured Planctomycetales bacterium | reverse complement strand
GCGCCTCCGATAGGTCGGCCCCGCCCCCCAACGCGGAAGCCGATGCGTCGCCGGCCCCGATTGGCCCTTGACATACAGCCATCCATACGATATGGATAACCATATGAAGACCACGCTGAACATCGACGATTCCGTTATGGCCCTTCTCAAGCGCGAGGCGGCCAGGCAAGGGCGGACGATGTCCGAGCTGGTGGAGTCCGCGCTCCGCCTGATGTTCCGCGCCCCGCGGCGGCGGAGCGACCTCCCTCCGCTGCCAACGTTTCGAAGCGGGGGCCACCTCGTGGACGTTGCGGACCGCGACGCCCTGTACCAGGCCATGGAAGGCCGTTAGTGTTCGTCGCGGACACGAACGTCCTCATCCACGCCGCCGATGCGGATTCCCCTTTCCATCGCCAGTGCCATGCGTGCCTCCAGGACTGGCGCGGCCAGACCTCGGCCTGGTACCTGACCTGGGGCATTCTGTACGAATTCCTCCGGGTGACGACGCATCCCCGAGTTTTCCGGCAGCCCTGGCCAGCGGCGCGCGCGTGGGAATTCATTGAGGCGTTGCTGGCCTCCCCCGGCCTGAGCATCCTCCTCCCCACGGACAGGCATGCCGCGGTCGCCGCCGAGGTATTCGCGGAGCTCCCGCACCTCGCTGGGAACGTGATACACGACGCCCACACCGCCGTTCTGATGCGCGAGCACGGGATTCGGCGCATCTATACCCGAGATACCGACTTCCACCGCTTCCCCTTCCTCGAACCGATTGATCCGACGACCTAGGTCCGCAGACAGCCGGAAGCCGAGGCGTTTACGTTGTTTCCCAAGCTGACTTTCGTCACTCCCTCCGACGGATGCCCCGCCCGGTCAGCCCCCCATCACCGCGATGACGAGCCGCGCAGCCGCCGCCTCCGATAGACCGGCCCGGCCTCCTCGACCCCGAAGCCGATTGCGCGGCGCCGAGGTCTTGGGAGGGGTGGCGGATCGAGAAGGTCCATCATTCGCTGAAGGATGTCGACAATGGTGGACTCGTGGACGTCCAACCGCCCCTTCAGCTCTCGCTCCAGGGCCGCCAGCTTGCGGGCGAGTTCGCGTGTGTCCCCCAGGGCGGCGCGCATCCGTATGAAGGCACGGACGACGAAGACGCTCATCTGGACGGCGCGCGGACTGTTGAGGACGTTCGCCGCCATGAGAGCACCGTGTTCCGTGAACGCATAGGGGAGGTACCGTCGGCCGCCGCGCGAACCGGTCACAAATTGTGACCGGTCAGACGCGGCGTTTGAGGTCACAATCTGTGACCTCAAACCTGTAACCTCTTGAAAAGAAAGCTGAAACACGAAGTCAGTCGGGAAGCGTCCGGGGTTCCGTCTTACCGCCTGGTTCAGGGCCTTGGTCGTAACACCATAAAGCCGTGCCAGATGGTGGTCCAGGATCACACGTTCACCCCGGACGGTGACAATCATCTCCTCGACTCGCAGGGCCGCGGCCGGAACACTGCTCTTGCTCTTGACCATCCTCCCTCCCCGACATGCGCTGATTCACAACTAAGTTTCGGGACGCCTGTCGCCCACGTCAACCGTCGCCCCTCCGCCCTCGACCGAAGCCCCTGCCTGGTCAGTCCCTATCACAGCCCTGACGAGCCGCGCAGCCGCCGCCTCCGATAGGCCGGTCGGGCCTCCTCCACCCGAAAACCGATAGAC
>CAYNDR010000665.1:0-1698 GCA_964395295.1 uncultured Planctomycetales bacterium | reverse complement strand
GCGGTGTCGAGGGGCGTCCCGCGGTGGCCCCGGTGGGCCCCCCAGCTCCCGTCGGCGTTGCGGTGGCCGAGGAGGTCGCTCTTTACGGCGGCGAGGTCTTCCGCGGAGAGGGCGAGGGCGGCGAGCTTGCGGGCGAGGGCGTCGGTCCCCTTGTCCTCGCGGGCCTTCAGGAACCCGATCGCCCGGGCGAACCGCAGGGGATCGTCGGCGAGGCTCACGGCCGCCTCGACGGTGTCGATCAGCTTACTGCCGCCGGTCCCCCAGGAGCCGTCCTCGTCCCGGGCTTCGCGGAGGAAGTTCCCGGCCTTGGTGACCGCCTCGTCCTGGGTCCCGGCGCTGAGGCCGAGGGAGAGGAGCAGGACGCCGGCGGCGCCGCGAGCGAGCTTCATCGTTCCACCTGTTTCAAGCTGAGGGAGGAGAAGACCGCGTCGATCTCGGATTTCATCGAGTCCAGGCGGCCCCGCGGGGCCATGGCGGTGAGCGTGAAGACCTCGCGGTCGCGGAGGACCACGCGCTGGTACACGTCGTAATCGCCCGCCTGGAAGGAGACCGAGGCACCCGGGAGGCCCTGGTGGGCGGCGGGTTCGGGCCCGCGGACGGCGGTCTTTTTCCCGTCGCCCAGGATCACGTCGCGGACGTAGGCCGCGGGGTCGGCGGGCTGTCCGGGCTTGAGGGTCCGGCGGGTGAGGCTGAGGGTGGGGGGGACATCCTTGCCGCCCGGCTTTTCTTCCACTTTGACGAGGAGGCCCTCGCAGGCCCGGTCGGGGTCCTCCACCCGGCGGCCGAGGCTCATCTCCCAGGCAGGGGGTTTGCGGAGGCTGACGCCGAGGCCGCGGTTGACGTAGAGGTCGCCCGCGATCGACTCGCCGGGGTCGGCCTTGGCGCGGCGGGAGACGGCCGGGTCGTGGGCGAGGCGGGCGTTGGTGCGGGCTTCGGTGGAGGAGGCGGCAAAGAAGCGGAAGAGGACGGCGCCGCCCAGGACGACCAGCCCGAGCAGGCCTACGGCGATGACCGGTACCCTATCCTTCGCCATACCCTCACCCACGATTACAGGGGCTTCTCGCGGTCCCTGCCAACCAGAACCGGCGCGACCCCCGGTCAGGATCGCTCGGCGCCCCCCGGCGCCTTTTCGGTTCCAGGAACATCCTATCCCCTGCTCTTCCGGATGCCGTAAAAATTGGAATAATTTCCCGAAGGCCTTCCGGGGCCGGCCGGGGACCGGCACCGGCGGGGTCCCGCCGCCGGGCACGGGCCCATATGGGGGATCGCCCAGGACGTGCCGAGCGGCGCGGATTTCCCCGGGATTACGGGGTCCGGCGGGGGCCGGGGCCGGGGCGCGGCGCATGGATCATGCATCGGCGGCAGGGGGGCGGCGCAGCGGGGGGCGCGGGAAATATTTTCACGCGATCCTTGACAGGGGGAACGACGAAGGCGGCTCTGGGAGTCTCGCGCAGTCGATGGGGCCGGAGCCGACTTCCTCTTTCGTGGCCTGTTTCCCCTCCCTGCGCTCCAGGATTCTGCCATCGAGATCGAAAGTTAGAAGCCCTCGCATGGACTTGGGAATCGCATAGAGCGCCCTGGCTTCAGAGGAGGGCCGCAGAACAGTCCCAGGCCGCGCACGGCCAATCCCCTCCCCCCTGACACTCGTCCCCCTACCCCACCCGTCGTATAATCCCCTTCTATGCCGCGCCCGAAGCG
>CAYNDR010000664.1:0-1700 GCA_964395295.1 uncultured Planctomycetales bacterium | reverse complement strand
GGTATAAGGAAAGAAGGTCGGGCTCGGCTTTCTCCTGCGGGACCGCGTGGAGAGGACGCCGGGCTGCCAGCCGCCGTTCCAGGTCATTCCAGGACACACCCTATCCAGGAGAGATCCGCATGGCGACGAACCATTCCAAGCCAAGCTTCGGCGACGTCCTCAAGGGCGCATTCTTGTGGATCCTGCAAAGAGGTTTCTGGCTGACATGGCGCATCGAACAGACCCAGGAAGGCCAGCGCCATCGGATCCAGATCGGCATCAACGCGCTCTCGGACGATCCAGACATGATCCCGTTCCTCATGAGCCGCAACCGGCGCTTCGACGAGCCGGGCGAGGAGGACCCATTCCAGAGGTACTGAGGAGATTCTAAATGCGTGCAGAATATTTCATCTTTCCCGAGCTGTTCATGCGCCGGCGGACGAGCGTGAACGCTGCACCCGGCACGGTCACGGCAACCCCCCCCGCGCGACTCACGTGCCCCAGTGCCACGAAGGAGCAGAAGGGGCAGGCCCCGGAGCGCCCGCGGCTCCCCCGGTTCGAAGGACGCGGGGCGAAAGGCGAGTTGAGGATTTCGGCGCCGAAGCTGGAAGGTCTCCTCGACGTGGCCGAGCGCGTGGTCTCGCGCCGGTCCGTCTTGGCGGTCGCGGGCTTGGTCCGGATCGAAAGCGGCGACGCCCGAATCCGGGCGTACGCGACGGATCTCCAGGCTTGGGCGTGGGTCGACATCCGCGAGCCGCTCAACGCCGGCGTCGAAGGCACCTTCCTGCTCGATCCCCCGGCGCTCCGCCGGCTGCTCAGGACCGGGTCCCAGGCTTTCAGGTTCAGCTTGGAGGAGGCTGGCCGGATCGAGGTCGAGTGCGCCGCGGGAGGAGAGACCAGGCGCCGCGAGACCATGGAGAACGGGGATCTCAAGGAATTCCCTTCGACGCACAAGCCGCCCTGCCTGGCCGGGGCCGTCCCCGGGCTTGGGCTCGCCCTCTACGAGGCCAGCCGCTTCGTCTCCAAGGAGTCCGCCCGATACTCGCTGACCGGCATCCGCATCCAGGGGCGCGACGTCGTCGCCAGCGACGGCAAGCGCCTCTACCGCCGTGCGCTCACCGGCCTCGACGCCGGAAGCGGCGTGACGGCGCCGATGTCCAGGGTCTTCGCCTCCAGGAAGCTGATGCTCGGCGAAGCCCTCTCCGTGGGGATCAACAAGAACACCGTCGCCATCGGATCGAGCTGGTGGACACTCTCGCTCCCGCCCATCGAAGGCAACTTCCCCGACTACAGGAGCGTGATCCCGCCGGAGCCCGCAAATCGCTGGAAGCTCACGCCGCGGGACGTGGAATTCCTCAAGCAGACCTTGCCGACGTTGCCGTTCGACCGCCGCGATCCGGCGATCCAGCTCGTCTTCGAAGCCGGCCGCGAAGGGTGTCAGGTCCGCCTCACGGGTCCAGCCGGCGGGTCGGGCGGCGCGGTCCTCGACCGGATCGCCTACCAGGGCGCGTGCGGCACTCTGAGGCTCAACCCGGTGTTCCTCTTCGACGCCGCCGGCGTTAGCGGCATCGACCGGCTCGGCTGGGGCGATCCCGCCAGTGCGGTGCGCCTCGACGGCAGGGGCGTCGTGGTCCTCGTCATGCCCCACGCGCCGTCCGGCGCCGCGCCGAGGCGGCAGTAGTTCATCCTCTGGTTCTTCGAAACCGTTTTGAAGGAGGTGA
>CAYNDR010000663.1:0-1703 GCA_964395295.1 uncultured Planctomycetales bacterium | reverse complement strand
TTACCTCGGCGGGATTTACACCCGCTGGTCGGCGACAGCTTGGCAGGACGCGCCACGCCTCCCATTCTACACGAGGACGCCGGTTCGGAGGGAGGATTTAGTCCCGCCCTCCTTCGCCCCCTTGGGAGTCGTGCCTCGGAGGGCATCCTTCGGCCGCCCTGGACGAAACGATTCGGGTGCCGTGGCTCGACTCGCTCTCTGCAGGACTTCCAAAGCCTGCCGCTTGCTTGCACTGAGCGAGCGGAGGTTGCCGAGCGCGGCGAGGCGACATCGAGTCGAAGTGGCGGAGAGGGAGGGATACTCCGGGGCCATCTCGCGTTAAACCACTCCAAATGGGCAATAGGACCGTTTATACGGTTCCAGGGCCCCGCCGGACCCGATAGAAATATTACGACTCGCATCCCCGAAAGTCCCCATTCGTCCCTGAATATCGGGCGCCGCATCCCGGCTGCATCCCGGACTGGCGATCGGGAAGGCGGGCGAAGGAAGTTCGACCTGGATGGGATGCGATTCCTCCTTGCCCTCGAGAAAATGATGTCGAACCTCCCCGTCCGGTCCTTCATGGACTGACGGGGCGATAAGCTCTTTGGAATACGGGAGAGTACCCACGCTGCGCGGGGGATACGGGGCGTTCTCCCGGCGCGGCAGGGTCGGGGCCGCAGGCGCGGCCTGGTCGATCAGGATGGAAAGCAGCCGCTTTCCAAGACCGATCGGCCGGGCCGCGGCGGATCCCAGCGGGGTCGGACTCGCGAAGCGAGTCGGGCCCCGACCTTGCCGCGCCTGTCCTACTACCCTTTTCCTACTCCCTTTCCCTTTGCCCCCTCCCCACCCCTTCACCCGAGTCCTGGCGATCCATACCACCTTGTCCGGGATCTCGGCGAAGGGGGCGCAGCGGAGGTGCTCCAATGGCGGCCGGACCGATGCGCCCCGGCCGCCCGGAGGCCTGGTCCCCAGGCTCCGCCTGAACCCTTCGACAGGCTCAGGGTAAAACGGGATCGCGCGTGGTCCCGAGGGGACGGGTGGGGCGTGCACGTAACGGCGCCGGATGGCGCCCGTTTCGTGCCACGCCCCCGGGTTCGGCGGCACTTCCCCATCGAAAAAGCGCCGCCTTGCCGGAATCGCCTCGGGCGGTTCCGCGCTGAACACCAAAATCGCGCGAAAAGCGAAGGGCGGCATCAGGGTGGCAAGATCAGGGAAATTCTAATCCGACCCTGGGGGGTCGAAGGAGGAAACAATGGGCCTCGCCGCGATGAAGCAGGACCTGCACGACCGGCTTTGGAATGCCCAGCAGCGCTGGTTCGCCCTCCACGAAGGGGGCGCGACCAAGCGGGCCCTCAAGCTCCAAGGCTTGAGGGAGAGCGGGGATCCCAACAAGCTCACGAGGAACATCCTCTTCACGGGATCCACCCGGAGAAGCTACGAGGAGACGCTCAAGAGCTTCATCGAGTTCGCCCATGAGCGGTTCGGCACTGAGCGACTGGAGGATCTCGGTAAGCGCGAGTTCAAGGCGTTCATTGAGGACGGCCTCGTCCGGGGGCTGGCGTCGAGCACCCTGGAAGCCAGATGCAGCCACCTGGCCAAGGTCGGAGCGTTGATTGGCAAATCAGCGAGCTTTGCCGCCCTGGCCCGTCGGTACTCGAGCCGGGTCCGGGACTCGCCCCGTCCGACCGGCCGACTACCCCGCCTCCCAGGACCCCCAGCCG
>CAYNDR010000662.1:0-1712 GCA_964395295.1 uncultured Planctomycetales bacterium | reverse complement strand
CCGACGACTTCGATCGATGGAATTCCTACGGCGGCCAGGCCTACACCACCGCCATGGCCCTGCTCATCCTCGAGACCCCGGCCCGTTACCCCCGCCTGGAGTAGGCGGACCGGGGCCCCGCACCGGCGCGAAGGCAGGTTCACGCCCCGTTGGCGATCCGGCGGACTCAAACCCTTGCAATCCGCCCCGCGAGCTGGTGTACTGAAGACGTGACGAGGAGAAGGATGAGCTGTCTTTGGAGGCCGAGGCCATGAAGGTCGCTATGGGATTGGCGTTCGCGCTGGCGTTGATGGCGCGGGCCGAGGAACCCCTCAGGGTGGGCGGAGAGGTCCCGGACATCGACTTCAAGCTCGTGGACGGGAAGGAACTGAAGCTCTCGGACCTCGCCAAGGAAGGGAAGGTCGTCATGGTGGTCTCGTGGTCCCCCTCCTGCGGCTCCAACGCCCTGGACCGGGTCAACGAGATCGTCAAGAAGTACGCCGAGAACAAGAAGGTCGTCCCCATCGGCGTCTGCGCCTACGGGGACACGGCCGAGGAGATGAAGAGATACCTGAAGTCGAAGGAGATGGACTACCCGGTGATGCACGACGCGGACAAGGCGGTTTCCAAGAAACTGGGGGCCAAGCGGGTGAACTCCACGTATGTCGTCGCGGAAGGCAAGCTCTTCTACCGCGGCGGCGTGATGAGGAACGGCAAGGACAAGGTCGCCGACGCGATCGAGGCCGCGCTGGGCGGCAAACACGCCCCCGAGAGCGACACGGACAAGCTGGGCTGAGGCAACAAGGGCGTCTGAGAGCCCGTGAGGCTCGAAAGGAGGCCGCCGCGAGGCGGCCTTTTCTGTCGGCGCGGAAAGACGGGAAGGGCATGGAATCCGGAGCCAAGGCCGCGGTCGTCGGCGTCCCGATCGACCTCGGGGCCAACCGCCGCGGAGTGGACATGGGGCCGAGCGCCCTGAGGCTCACCGGGCTGGCGGACCGGATCCGGAAGCTCGGGTTCGACGTCCAGGACACGGGGGACGTGGACGTGCCCCTCCCGGAGGAGTGCGCGGAGGGCGACCGGCACAAGAGGTACGCCCCGGCCATCGCGAAGGTCTGCCAGGAGGCCTGCGAGCGGGTCTACCAGGCCCTCCGCGGGGGGCGCCTGCCGGTGACGCTGGGAGGCGACCACTCGCTGGCGATCGGGTCGATCGCGGGCGCGGCCCGCCACTTCCACGAAGCCGGGGCGAAGGCGGGCCTGCTCTGGTTCGACGCCCACGGCGACATGAACACCCCCGAATCCACCAACAGCGGGAACGTCCACGGGATGGCGCTCTCGCACGTGCTGGGGATGGGGGACCCGGAGCTGGCCTCGATCGGCGGATTCAAGCCCAAGGTCCACTACTCCAACACGTGCCTGATCGGGGTGCGGGACCTGGACGAGCGGGAGAAGAAGCTCATCGCCGACAGCGGCGTGGCGGTCTTCACCATGAAGGACATCGACCGCCACAGCGTCTCTCACGTGATCGACCAGGCGATCGAGATCGCCTCGCGGGGAACGCGGGGCATCCACGTGAGCTTCGACA
Organism: uncultured Planctomycetales bacterium; assembly: GCA_964395295.1. Lineage (GTDB taxonomy): Bacteria > Planctomycetota > MHYJ01 > MHYJ01 > JACPRB01 > CAYNDR01. Next base: position 151 of record CAYNDR010000662.1, on the reverse strand, counting down.
TGGACTCCGTGGACCCCTCCGTGGCGAGGGGCGTGGGGACGCCCAAGAAGGGGGGGCTCACCTACCGGGAGGCGCACCTGTGCATGGAGGTCGTGGCCGACTCGCGGAGGCTTTCCTCGATCGACCTCGTCGAGATCAATCCCGTCCTCGA
>CAYNDR010000661.1:0-1716 GCA_964395295.1 uncultured Planctomycetales bacterium | reverse complement strand
CTTCAGGCCCAGGAAGTCGAGCAGGTAGGGGTCCTTGAAGACGAGATCGGGCGTCAGAAGGTCTTCCCGCCGGAGGGCCTTCAGTTCCCGGCGGGCCAGCGATGCGGGCTTGCGGGAGAGCGCCGTCCGCTCGTAGAGCATCCCCTGTATCTGCCGCCGCAGGGTCCGGACGCTCCACCGCTCCACCCGGCACATCTCGGCGTAGAAGTCGCGCTGAAGCCGATCCTTGAGCGGGATCAAGGCGACGAAATGCGTCCAGCTCAATTGTCGTACCAGCGACACGACAATCCGCTCGTCCGGGAATACCTCGGCAAACTGCATCGCGCGGTGGAGGTTCTTCTCGTCGAATCCCGGGCCGTATTCCCGGCTCAATCGCCTCCCCAGGGCGTGGACAATCCGCTCCCCGTACTCGGCCCGCCTCTCCTTGAGAACGTCCTTCCGGATGCGACGCCCGATATTCCAGTAGAGCGCCACGAGACCCGTGTTGACCGCCTGAGCCGTCCGCTCCCGCGCGGCGGCGATCAGCGTGCGGAGGTCCGACAGCAGCCGTCCGCGCGATGTCGCGTGGACGGGTGCCGGGTGGCGGAAACGCCTTTTCATCGCGCGACCCCATGTCCCAGTCGGCGGCCGGCCATGACCTTCATCTCCCACCACGAACGAGGGACATCCCATTATCGGCGGGTGCCGGTTCCAGTCCAGGCAATCTTCATCATCAGGTCGCAATGCCGGAAGGCTATCGGCCCAGGTACCAATGGCGATGGTCCCGGCGGTCCCGGCTGTGGCCGAGGCGCTCGATGGCGTCTCCCGCCGCTTGGTCGGCCGCATCTCCGGGGGACAGGCCCGAACCGACGGCCTGCCGATACTGCCGGGAGTAGTAGTCCTGGGCGGAGCGGCGGCGGGCGCCATGGGTGCCGGTGACGCGCCCCCCCGCGGCGCGAATCGCCCGGGCATAGGCCGTCTGGTAGCCCCGCTGGCCGGCGAGCGGGCCGGGATGGTGGGCGAACCAGAGCCGAAGCGTACGATGAAGCTCAGGGGGCAGGACGCAGTCCAGGACCTTCCCGCTCTTCCCAATGAGGGCCACCTGATTGCCGTCCCGGAGGCACGCCGCCGTCAGCCGCTCCGTCACGGAAACGCTCCGTGCCGCCGTTTCGAGCTGGAGACGGGCGGCGAGATGGTAGACACGTTCCTCGCCCGTCCGGTCGAAATGGCGGGCATCCCAGGCCTTCAGGAACGCGATCGCCCGATCCATGACCTCCCGGCTGGGGGTGGACCGGGTCGGGGTGGCCAGCTTCCCCAGCCTGGCCAACTGGCGGATCTTCCACCCGTACTTCTCCGAGAGGGCCGCGAACGATTGGGTCTGCCCCGTCACGGCGGAGCCGAACTTGGCTAGGGCGCTCCGGTAGAGGTTCAGGGTCTTGACCGCCAGCCCCCGGGCAATGGCCCGGTCCATGTAGGCCCGGAACTCCTTCTTCCCGATGTCGGCTAGGCGCGTGGCGCCGTGCTCCCGCTGGGCGAACTCGACGAAGTCTCGGAGCACCCGTTCGTACGTCCTCAATGTATTCCCGCAGAAGATCAGGTTCCGCGTGTAGCGGTTCGAATCCCCGCATTCGCGCAAGCCACGCATCTTGAGGTCCCTCTTCGTGATCCCCGTCTGCCGAAGTTCCAGCCAGCGCTGGAACGCCCCCCACAGCCGGTCGTGCAAATCTTGCTTCATCC
>CAYNDR010000660.1:0-1717 GCA_964395295.1 uncultured Planctomycetales bacterium | reverse complement strand
ATCCAGGGATTGGAGGGTTCCGAGATGGTGACGTCATGGGGGGCAGTGCGCGTCAGCAGGAAGTTCCGGCCGTCGGCGATGTGCACGCGGACCCGCGGATTGCGCAGGACCTCCCGGTTCTCCCGGGCGAAGAAGGTCGCGGCCTCCGCCACGGCCGGCTCGATCTCCACCACGTCCACCGACCCGACCGGGTGCTGGGCCACCGCGGCGGCTGTCACGCCGCTCCCCAGGCCGATGACCAGCACCTTCCGGGTGGTAGGATGCAGGAGGAGCGGCAGGTGGCCCAGTATGAGCTGGGTGTGCATGTCCTGCCCCGTGCTGGCGTCGGTCTTCCCGTTCACCCGCAGGTAGCGGTCCTCGCCGCGGCGGTGGACGCTCACCGTCGCCCCCAGGCCGTCACGGTAGTAGAGCAGATCCACATCGGCCAGGGGGAGGTCGCGAAGCCTTCCGCCCTGGCCCCCGGCCGTGTACCGCGGGCCGTAGACCACCACGCCGCTGGCCATGACGTTGCGGTCCCAGGTGGGGATCGCGGGCAGCAGGGCCGCGCCCGCCGCGGCGAGGCCGGCCACGGCCAGGGGAAGCGCGCGCCGGCTCTCACGCAGGCCGGCCAGCCCCAGCAGGGCGGCCCCCAGGAGGTTGAGCAGGCTCGCCACCATGAGGCTCACCTGCAGGCCCCAGGCCGGGATCAGGACGAAGCCTGCCAGGATCGTCCCCAGGATCGCCCCCAGAGTGTTGACGGCGTAGACGCGGCCCACATCCATCCCCACCGATCCGGCGCCCCGGGCCAGGAGGCGCACGGCGCAGGGGAAGGTCGCCCCCATGAGCAGCGTGGGGAGGAGCATGGCGAGCCCGCTCACCAGGAATTGCGCCAGGATGATCACCCGGGAATCCCGGGTGATGCGACGCGCCACCCGGAAGAGATCCGGCAAGCGGTCGAAGTAGGGCAAAACCACCGCCGCAGTCGCCCCGATCCCGAGCTGGAGCAGGGCGAAACTCCAGGCGGGGAGCGGCCGGTCGCCCCACCAGCGGGCAAACAGGGCGCTGCCGGCCGCCAACCCCACCAGGAACGCTACCAGCATGGTCGTGAAGGCATAGGTCGAGCTGCCCACGACCAGGCCCAGCGCCCGCGTCCACCCCACCTCGTAGATCATGGAGGCGGCGCCGGAGATCCCGAAGACGGTGAGGACCAGGAGCGCCACGGGCCGCGGGAGCCGGGGGCCCGGCAAGGAACGCGAAACCTCTCCCGGTCGATCCGGGATCGGCGCCGCGTCGCTTTCGCGGAGACGTTCCAGGTGCCGGTCGAACACGACGGCCAGCAGGCCGATTCCGAGGTTCAGCGTCACGACGAGCCAGAGGGAACGCTGGATGCCCAAGACCGGCAGCAGATGGAAGCCGGCCGTGTAGGCGCCGGCCACCGCCCCGAAGGTATTGAGGGCGTACAGTCCCCCGACGCGACGGCCCAGGGTCTCGTCCTCACGGACCATGAACCGGCTCAAGATCGGCAGGGTCCCGCCCATCAGGGTCGTGGGAACCAGCAGGATGCCGAAGGCCAGGAGGAACTGCATGAGGCTGAAGGCCGTCGGCGAGAAATCGAGCCGGCGGTGCAGGGCAAGGTACACCCCCTCCACCAGGCGGAAGAGGGCCGGCGTCGCCAGGCAGTACTGGCCGATGCCTCCCTCGAGGAGGCCGTACAGCCGAACGGGGTGGCGGCTCCGAT
>CAYNDR010000659.1:0-1740 GCA_964395295.1 uncultured Planctomycetales bacterium | reverse complement strand
CTGTCCGCCAAGCGCCTCCCCTCCGGCGGCTGGCCCTTCCAGGAGGGCGGGCCCGCCAACCTTGCCGTCTCCGCGAACGTGGTCTTCGCTCTGGGCGAGACGGCCCTCCGCACCGGGCTCGTCTCCGACCCGCTCCAGGAAAGCCTGGTCCAGGGCTCCTCTTACCTTATATCCCAGCAGGAGGCGGACGGCTCCTTCGGGACCCTGGACAAGGTCGTCACCACCTCCTGGTGCGTGATGGCCCTCCTGCGCGCCTCACAGCCGGACTCCCTCTCGCAGGCGGTCTCGTTCCTGAGGGGCTCGCAGCTCGCCGACGGCAGCTGGGAAGGCGACGTCCACAAGACCGCCCTGGCCCTGCGGGCAATCCGCGAGGCGGCCGACCCGCCCGCCGCGGCGCCGGCGGACCTCCAGATGAATCCCATCTCCTTCGATCCCGCCTCGCCTTCCTCGGGATCGCCCGTCTGCATCACCGTCGCCGTCTCGAACGCGGGCTCGCGCCCCGCGGCGAACGTCACCGTGCGGATCTCGGAAGGCGCGTCCCAGATCGGCCCGATCCTCAACTTTCCCGCGATCGCCCCCGGCTCGGCCGCCTCCGCCACGGTCTCCTCCCGGTTCGCCGCGGGCGCCCATGCGATCCAGGCCACGGCCGATCCCTTCAACCGGGTGGTCGAGAAGAACAGGGCGAACAACAGCGTGACCGCGACGCTGACCGTTGGCCCGGGACCCCTCCCCGACCTGGAGATCCTCCCCGCGGACATCTCCTTCTCCACCGCCATGCCGCTGGCCACGGACGTCCTCAGGGTGTCCGCCGCCGTCCGCAACGTGGGGAGCGGCGAGGCCGGGAACGTGTCGGTCTCCTTCTTCGACGGCGACCCGGCCGCGAACGGGAAGAAGCTGGGGGACGACATCCTGCTCCCCAGGCTCGCCCCCGGAAGCTCCGGGACCGCCGCCCTGAGCCTCTCCCTGTCCGCGGGGAACCACGAGGTCTTCGTCCTCGTGGATCCCGCCAGGCTCGTCGCCGAGGTGAGCGAATCCAACAACAAGGCCTCGAAGTCGATCGCCGTCCTCTCCGCCAACGGCTCGCTCCCCGACCTCGCGGTGACGGACTTCACCCTCTCGAACGCGGCCCCCGCCGCGGGGGAGGCCGTCACCCTCACCGCCCGCGTCACCAACGTCGGCGCCGCCTTCAAGGGACCCGGCGTTCCCGTGCGGTTCTTCGACGACGGCGGCCTCCAGGTCGGGGACGATTACGTCCTCACGACGCTTGATCCGGGGGCCTCCGCGGACCTCGCGGTCTCCGCCTCGTTCGGCGCGGGGACGCGCCGGATCGTCGTGACGGTCGACCCCGCGAACGTTCTGGCGGAGGCCCAGGAGGGCAACAACACCCTCTCGCGCTTCCTGTCCGTCTCCCCCGCGCCCCTCGCCGACCTCGTCGTCGAGGACGTCCAGGCCTCCAAGCTGTCGCTCGACAGCGGCGAACCCGTGACGCTCTCGGCCCTCGTCAGGAACACCGGGACGAAGGACGCCGGCGGGTTCGTGGTGCGCTTCTTCGACGAGGGCCCGGTGGGGGGCTCCCGGGTGGGAATGGACTTCGCCGTGGCCGCCCTCCCGGCGGGAGGGCAGGCCCTCGTCCAAATCGGCTGGCGCCCCGCCCCCGGCACATACCGCCTCTTCGCCCTCGCCGACGCCACGAACCGCGTCGCCGAGTCCGAGGAGGGCAACAACCTGGCCCCCGGCCCG
>CAYNDR010000658.1:0-1744 GCA_964395295.1 uncultured Planctomycetales bacterium | reverse complement strand
GACGTACGAGGAACTGCCCGGCAGTCTCGCACTGCTCCAGCGGCTGGTGGACGGGGACTGGCCGGAGGCGGACTTCCTCGTCGTCCCGCCCGGACGGACCCTCCGCCCAACCTACGACGAGGGGATCATCGGGCCGGCGTGATCCTCCCGAAATCCGTTGCCCCCTCCCCCTCCGCGCCTATAATGGCCCCCCATGACCGAGAACGTCCCCGCGCCGGCCGCCGTGGACGCCTCCCCGCCCCCCGCGGCCGCCGCCCCCGGCCCCCTGGAGATGTTCGTCCGCCTGAAGGCCCCCAACGAATCGCACCTCTGCGCCCGGGGGCTCACGCCGGCCGGCTTCGGGGGCCTCTTCCCTCGCGAGATCCTCCCGCTCGACGTCCTCGTCACCCGCATCCCGCCGGACCTGCTCCGCGCGGACCTCTGGGAGCCCCTTACCAAGGACGCGGAGAACGCCGTCCGCGAGAAGACGGAGGGCATCATCGTGCGGGCCGAGGACGAGTGGACGCTCCTCTGGCGCGCCGACCGCGCGGAGCCCGGCCGGATCCTCAGGGACGGCCTGGACGCCCCCGCGGAGCTCCTGGACGGCTACATCCTGCGCACGACGGGCGAGGGGCTCTCCCTCCTCGCCCGGGCCTGGGACGGCCGGGGCCGGTTCGAGTGGGCGGGGCTCCGGGGCCTCCCCCGCCCGGTCCCCCAGGACGTCCTCGACACGGTCCACGCCGACCTCGCCCAACTGCGGGTGTCGATCCCGGAGGAGGTCTTCCTCTTCGCCGCCCACGGCGGGGACGCCCGGATCGTCTTCACCCGCCGCGAGCACCTCCATCGGTCGGTCGGGGCGCTCGTCCGCGGCTTCGCCTCCGGCCTGGCCCGGACTCCCCTGAGCGGATTGAACCTGCAGGTGTGCGAGCGGATCGCGGAGCTGGCGGACGGGACGGGGCTCTCCTCCGCGGGACGCGACTTCATCGACAAGGGCCGGACGATCGAGGTGACGGCCCGCACGGGATGCACCCCCTGGAGCGACGCGCCGCCGCCGGGCCGCGGGCCGCGGTCCGGCCCCGGGAAGGTGCTCCTCTACTACGACCGCACCTCCGGCGTCTGGGCGGTGTCACAGTAGGCCCGGCCTCCGGCGGCGAGCAGATTCTGCACCATGAGAGCGGACATCTTCTGGATCAAGACCCCCGGCCCCGGCCGGCTGGCCGTCATGTCCCATCCCTACGGGGGGGAATGGCTGGAGGACGACCTCCGCCTCCTCCGCCAGGAAGGCGTGGACGCGGCCGTCTCCAGGCTGATGCCCGGCGAGAACGAGGAACTGGGCCTGGGGGAGGAAGGGGATTCCTGCGTCCGGCTGGGGATGGGCTTCCAATCGCTCCCGGTCCCGGACATGGACGTCCCCCGCTCCGCGAAGGACGCCGCCGCGCTCATCCACCGGCTGGTCCGGCTCCTCGAGGCCTCCAAGGGGGTGGCCGTCCACTGCCGCATGGGCATGGGCCGGTCCCCGCTCCTGGCGGCCGCCGTCCTGGTCGCCCTGGGCGTCCCCGCCGAGGAGGCCCTCGCCCGGGTCTCCCAGGCGCGGGGCCTCGACGTGCCCACGCTGGACGAGCAGAAGGACTGGGTGCGCGCGATCGACTGGTTCAGCACCATCCAGCGCGGCGAGCACGCCCTGTCCTCGCGCCTGCGCACCGCCAACGCCATCGCCAAGCAGGGCAGGCTCGCCGAGGCGCGCGCCTTCCTGCGCAATGTCGCG
>CAYNDR010000657.1:0-1753 GCA_964395295.1 uncultured Planctomycetales bacterium | reverse complement strand
TTGTCCGCCCTGGCCCAGAACGTCAACGTGTAGGAGCGCTCGGCCTCGACCTTGAGGCCGGCCTGCTGGAAGCGGACGTGCCGGCTTTCCGTGCCCGGCCTGGAGACCGCGATCCGGGCGGACCTGGCGCCGCGCAGGGCTTCAGGCACGTCGTCGCTCGCGCCCGCGGCGGCCTCGGCGCCGGCATGGCGCTCCAGCGCCCAGCGGTCGACGCCCTCCGCAAAGCCGCCGTTGGCGAGCGTCTCGGCGCCCAGCGGTTCGCCTTTGGCGTCCCATGCCGGCCGCAGTCGGTCCGTCTTGCCGTACCGCCGGCCCAGCCACTCGTTCCACGGCCGCTTCAGCCCCGGCAGGAAGACCTCCGGAAGCTGGTCCACCTTGTCCCCCAGCCAGGAATGGATCAGGCCGTTTTCGTTGTTGATCTCCACGAACGCGACGGCCGGGTCTTCGGCGTAGGTCAGCCCCGTGTACGCGTTGCGGTGCGCCAGGAGCTTGCGGGCATACTCCTTCTGGAGCTCGAGCATCGCGGCATCGTAGAACCCCGGCACGTGCCGCCCCTGGAAGGGGTCGCCCAGCCGCTCGATCTCCCCGGGAAGGCCGTCGGCGGCGTTGAAGGGGCGATAGTTGAGCAGGCAGAGATAGACGTAGATGCCGTTGCGCTTGAGCTGGTCGGTGAAGGAGTCGAGCCGGTCGAGGGCCTCCGGGGCGAGGTCCCGGGTGCCCTGGGCGTCGCGGGCGAGGATGCCGTCGGGGAACCGCCTCATGTCCATGATGTGGAAGCGGACGATGTTGATGCCGAACCGGGCCAGGCGGGGGGCGATCTTCCGGGCGTCCTCCTGGCGGGGGAAGTTCGCGCTGAACGCCAGGTCCACGCCGGAGAACCGGATGCGCTCCGCGCCGGCGCGGAGATGCCCGTCCTGGCCGACGACGACGGGCCCGAACTTCCCCGCCGGCTTGTGCAACCAGCCGCTGAGGTCCGTCACCCCCGCCGACGCGTCGTCCCAGGGCAGGACGAACGGGAACAGCTTCCCGGTCGTTTCGTCCTGGGGCGCGGCCGACCCGGTCCCCAGGGCGCCCGCCGCCGCCAGGCACAGGATGATTCGCCGGCCCATCGTTCAGGTCTCCTTTCGAGCCTCCCCAGCGGCGGCGCTCCCCCTCCCCCCCCGCGAACGCGAGGCGCGCTTCGGCCATCGACAGGGGCAGTATAGCTTGGCCGGAGGCCTTCATCACGGATCGGGCCTCAGGGGGCGGACGGGCTCTTGACCGGGCCCAGGCCCGGCGCGCCGAGGCCTTCTTCGACGGACGGAGGCGGCCCAGGAGATCCGGGCGATCTCCCAGGAGCAGGGCCGGTGGATCAAGATCGCCGGCGCCTTTCCATTGAGCCCCACGAGCCGCAATCGGAGGGGGATCGACAAGACGGACTGGCTCCCCATCGACCGCGCCTCCTATGACGCGTGCATCGATCCGCGGGATTACCGCGTTTCCCCGCGCCATGATTGAGACATGGGACGCCTCGCCTACCGGCGCCGGGTCCTGACGGCCTACCTCCCGCCCGGGCGGAGCCGGCTCACCTTCCGGCACGAGAACCCCGAGATTAACGGGAACGCCAAGCCGGGCGAACTTGGGGAATGGTGAAGGCCCAGCCCGAGCGGCGCCGGGCCGCCGAGCTGGGGGGCCGGTCGATCGTGCTCTCCCCGGACTTGAACAGGGGCTGCCGGGGGCAGGCGCGGTACCTCGGCCGGTCCATGTCCGGCTG
>CAYNDR010000656.1:0-1776 GCA_964395295.1 uncultured Planctomycetales bacterium | reverse complement strand
CGAGCCGCCCGGCTCCAAGGAACGCGCGCGGGCAACGCCGGTGACGGATGGGGCGAACGTTTACGCCGCGCTCGGCAACGGAGTCGTGGCCTGCACCTCCCTCGAAGGCAGGCGCGTCTGGGTCCGATTCGTCGAGCCCGCCCCCTTGACGTACGGCCCCATCGCTTCGCCCGTCCTGGCCGGGGGCATGCTCCTGGTGGACTCCAGGCGGCTTCAGGCGCTCGACGCCGCGACCGGGCGGCCGCTCTGGAAAGCCGCCGAGGGAGAGCCCCACTACGGGACGCCGGCGCTCCTTTCGCTCGGCGGCACGCCCTTCGCCGTCACGTCGAAGGGCGCGGTCATCCGCGTCTCCGACGGCGCGGTCCTGGCCAACCAGATCGCGCGGGGCCTGGGAGGCGACCAGGCCCCGAGCCCCATCGTCCACGAGGAAGTCGCCTACTTCGCGTACCGCCGGACCAGCGCCGTGAAGCTCTCGTTCGCGGACGGCCGCGTCCGCTGGGAGAAACTCTGGGAGCAGGAGCTTCTTGGCGACGTCATTTCCTCGCCGGTCCTCAAGGACGGGATGCTCTTCGTCATCCCCTACGACGTTCCCGTCCTCCAGGTGATCGAGGCGAAGACGGGACGGCACCTCCTCGAGAAGGAGATGGACCTTGCCCCCAATCTCTACCCGAGCCTGGCCCTGGCCGGGAACCGCCTCTACGTGAGCAACGACAAGGGAGACACCGTCGTGCTGGAAGCGGGGGCCGCGCTCAAGGAGATCCGCCGGAACCAGCTTCCCGAAGGGTCCGGCGCATCGCCGGCCTTCGCCGGATCCCATCTCTACCTCCGCGCGGGAGGCTTTCTGTACTGCATCGGTCCCTGAACGGGCTCCGGCCGCTCACTTCCCCGCCGGGAAGTCCTTCGGCATCCACCCCGGCAGGGACGCCAACGACGCCCGCGCCTCCTCCGACGTCTGCACCCCCCACGCCTGGAAGAACGGCCCCAGGTTCCGCCCCACCGTCCGCGAGAGCCGCGCCATCCACTGGTCGCGCTTCTCCGCGTCCCCCCTCGGCCGCTCCCCCGCCGGCAACGCGCGGTACTCCGCGAAGACCTTCTTGAAGGCCTCCCAGCCGAACTCCCCCTGCACCTGGTCGTACATCGTGAGCGCCAGGAACGGGTCGCCCTTCCACCGCTCGAACGGCGCCCCCGCCCCGAGGTAGGCGCGCAGGGGCTTCATCGCAGGCTCCCCCGTGTGCCGCCACTTCTCGCGCGGGATGCCGCAGACCGTGTCCTGCACGTAGCGCGTGAAGAGGTTCACCGTCACCTCGCCGGCGCCCTCGAACGTCCAGTCCCCCGACTGGTGGTTGTGCCCCAGTTCGTGGAAGAGCCCCCACGGCCCCTTCTTCATGCGCTCCAGGCTCGCCATGTCCTCCGCCGCGTCGAGGTGCGTCATCACCGGATACCCCGAGTGCATGTACCCCGCGCTGATCTGCACGTCCGCCACGATCCGCTCGGCGCGCTCCCGCTCCCGCGGCCGCGTCGCCAGGTCCGCGCAGGCGTCGAGCACCCGGTCCCAGAACTTCATCAGCTCCTCGGGGTCCTCCAGGGCGCGAATGCGTTCGGAAGGAATCGACAGGACGATCTTCCCCGTCTCCAGCTCCGCCCACGGCGCGGGCCTCGACCGGAGGTCCTTCCACTCCGCGGCGGTCGTGCGCCCCAGCACGAAGCGCGGCGCCTCCACGGCCCCTTCCACGACCGCCTCGAACGTCCCCGCGTCGCTCCTCGACGGCGCCTCCA
>CAYNDR010000655.1:0-1781 GCA_964395295.1 uncultured Planctomycetales bacterium | reverse complement strand
TCAAGGACGTCATCACCACCGAGACCGATCCCCGCTCCGAATGGGCCGAGAAGCTCACCTACGACCAGAGGATCTTCGTCATCGCCGAGAAGCTCCACGATCCCGTCAAGATGGCCGCGGACTACGGCGTCCGCATCCTCCTGGAGCCGCACGGCCCCGTCACCGACTCGATCAAGGGCCTCAAGGAGGTGATGGAAATGCTCGGCAACCCGAAATCCCTCGGCGTCAACCTGGACACGGGCAACTCCTGGCTCGGCGGCGCCGACCCCGTCGAGATGGCCCGCGTCTTCAAGAGCAAGATCCACCACGTCCACTGGAAGGACCTCGGGCAGGAGTGGGAGGCGAAGCGCGGCAAGCAGTTCGGGTGCGGCTTCTCGACCATCGCCCTCGGGGACGGCGTGATCGACCTCAAGGGGGTCTGCAAGGTCCTCAAGGGCGCCGGGATCGAGAGCTCCACGCTCGAGATCGTGGGCACCCCGGAGATCCTCAAGAAGAGCGTCAAGTTCCTGAAGGCCCAGGGGATGTGACGGGCCGGGCGGCGCCGGTCAGTCCCGGTGGAGGCCGATCCGGGACTTCGGAGGCGCCTCTTCCGGCGGCGGCTCCATGAGCCGGCGGATGGCGTCGAACACGGCCCTGAACCGGGCGTCGTATTTGCGCTCCAGGCCGTCCAGCTTCCGCGCCAGGTCCGCGTGGGCACCGAGCATGGCGCGCAGGCGGATGAACGCCCTCGCCCCATGGATGCTGGCGCGCACGGCAAAGGGACTGTTGATCACGCTCGGCAGCATCACGGCGCCGTGCTCCGTGAAAACGCAGGGAAGCCAACGTCGTCCCCCCCCCAACTTGAGGTCGCCAATTGCGGCCTCAAGATCTCGGCCTCCTTGGGAGTCAGCCGGAAAGCGAAATCGATCGGGAACCGCTTCCGGTTGCGCTTGAACTGCTCGTTGAGGCGGCCGGTGGCGACGCCGTACAGCCGCGCCAGGCCGCTGTCGAGCATGACCCGGTGGCCGCGCGCGAGGAAGATGCGGCCTTCGATCTTTTCCGGCGGGATGATGCCTTTCATGGAACATCCGCGCTCAGGCCTTCGGACGGTTGCCCATCATCGGGCCCTTCGGGGGCGGCGGCGGGGCCTGGAGGCGCACGAAGGTCATCCGCACCTCGTCGAGCACCTGCTGGAGCGCCGCCTGCTCCTCGGGCGAGAGGTTCCCCTTCGTCTTCTCCTCCAGGACCTCCAGCAGGTCGATCGCCATCTGCGCCTGCGGCAGGTTCTCGTGCGACTGGCCCGTCATCGGGTCGCGGATGGCCCCCATGAAAAGCAGGGCCTGGGAGGCCAACTGCTCGACCAGCGTGAGGAAGTCGGCCTCCCCGCGGCGGCCGCCCCGGGATCGGCGCGGCCCCTCGCCCTTCGGCTAGCCCGGGGCCGCGAGGCCCTCCACGGCCATGGCCGCGTCCTGCTCCTTCTCCATCTGGGCGCGGCGCTTCCAGTCCTCGTCGACTCTCTTCTGGTCGCTCATGGCTTGGCTCCTTCATGGACGCGCTTGACGAAGGCCGCGTAGTCCTCCGGGGTGTCGATGCCCCCCGTGGTGCTCCAGCGGACGATGCCCACCTTGATCTTGTATCCGTGTTCCAGCGCGCGCAGCTGCTCCAGCTTCTCGGCCTGCTCCAGCGGCGTGCGGTCCAGCGCCACGTAGCGCAGGAGGAACCCCTTGGTGTAGCCGTAGAGACCCAGGTGCAAAAGCGGCGGCGGCCCGCCGGCGCCCGAGTGCGGGATCGGCGAGCGCGAG
>CAYNDR010000654.1:0-1782 GCA_964395295.1 uncultured Planctomycetales bacterium | reverse complement strand
GAAGGACGGCAACCAACGGAAGCCCGATCATGGTCGACGGTCGCATGGCCCGTGCCAGGGCCTGACAGAGCAAGATCCGTGCCAGGGACCTCCGGGGGCGAGCCCTGTATGCATGGCGATCAGCGTCTGCACGGTTTCACGACACTTCCGTCCCGCTCCCTCGCCGAAGCTGACAAGCCGGTGGGGCGAAAGTATCATAGCCCCGGGGGGTTTGCAACGGTCATGACCCGGAAGGAGTTCGAAAAGGTGGTCCGGGAGGCCGTGGACTCGCTCCCGGAGGCCCTCCGGAAGAAGATCGACAACGTCGAGATCCACGTCGCCGAATCCCCGAACCGCCGCCAGGCCCGGGAGTGGGGCGGCGGCCGCGAGCCGTCGCTCTACGGCCTCTACGAGGGGACCCCCTACGGGGACCGCGGCCCGGACTACAACCTCCGGCTCCCCGACCGGATCACGATCTTCAAGCGCGCGATCGAGCGGGACTGCCGCACGCGCCCGGAGATGATCCGCTGCATCCAGGAGACGGTCCTCCACGAGCTGGGCCACTACTTCGGCCTGGACGACGACCAGCTGGACGACCTCGGGATCGGCTAGCATGAAGATCAAGCAGAGGCCGGAGGACTTCGTCGTCGAGGAGATCGACCGCTACGAGGCCTGCAAGGCGGGCCCCTTCGCCCTCTACCGCCTGGACAAGTGGGACATCGGGACGATCGAGGCCATCCGGAACGTCGCCCGGAAGTGGGGCGTCCCCCGATCCGGCATCTCCTTCGGCGGCCTCAAGGACCGCCACGCCCGCACCTCGCAGGTGATCTCCATCCACGGGGGGCCCGGGCGGGACTTCCAGGGCTCGGCCTTCCGCCTGGAGTACCTGGGGCGGTCCCGGGACCCGATCACGCGGGCCAGCTTCTCGGCCAACCGCTTCGCGATCGTGGTGCGCGACCTCGCGGCGGCCCCCGACCTCGACCCGCTCCGCCGCTGGGGCGTCCCGAACTACTTCGACGACCAGCGGTTCGGCTCGCTCCGCGGGACCGGCGGGGAGTTCATCGGCCGCGCCCTCGTCCGCGGGGAGACCGAGAAGGCGCTCCGGCTCGCCCTCGCCTGTCCCTCGCCCGAGGACCCCCGCCAGCCCCGCAAGACCAAGACCCTCCTGCGCGACCGGTGGGGGGACTGGGCCGCCCTCAAGTCCGCCCTCCCCCGCGGCCCCGAGCGGTCGATCGCGGCCTTCCTGGCCGACCACCCCGGCGCCTTCGGGCTGGCGTTCGAGCTGATGGACCAGGACCTCCGGATCCTCATTGTCTCCGCCTACCAGAGCTACCTCTGGAACCGGACGCTCGCGGAGGTCCTCCGGGATCTTCCGGACACCTACGAGGTCCCCTACGACGCGGGGAGGCACCGCTTCTACCGGTCCCTCGAACCGGCCGTCCACGACCGGCTCTGCGAGCTGTCGATCCCGCTGGCCGCCCCCGGCCAGGGTTTCGAGGGGGCGGCGGCCGAGGCGGCGGCCCGGGTGCTGGCGGAGGAGAAGGTCGAACTGCGGCAGTTCCGCCTGAAGAAGCTCCGCCGGACCTTCTTCGGCAAGGGGATGCGGCCCGCGATCGTGGCGCCGGCGGGCCTGTCCTCCGAAGCCGGGGAGGACGAGCTCAACCGCGGCCGGCGGAAGCTCGCCCTCCGCTTCGACCTTCCCAAGGGGAGCTACGCCACGATCCTCCTCAAGCGGCTCTTCCACGAGGCCCAGTGAAGTAGACAGTAAAACCCCGCCGGAGCGGCGACGGGGGCGGCCCCAGG
>CAYNDR010000653.1:0-1783 GCA_964395295.1 uncultured Planctomycetales bacterium | reverse complement strand
AGGCCTACGGGGAAAAGGATCGCGCGGCGCTGAGGGAGGCCTCCGCCCGCGCGCTCCGGTTCGCGCTGACCCGCCAGAACCGGAACGCGGGGTGGGGATATCCCGTCAGCCCGCCGGCGACCGACACGTGGGTGACCTCGTGGGGGGCGGCGGCGCTCCTGGCGGCGCGGGACGCCGGCATGGACGTGCCGCGCGCGAACCTCAACTGGATCCTCCAGTGGCTCGACACCGTGACCGACCGCAACGACCTGCACCTCGGCTACACGCCCGCCAACATGAGCAAGGTCTCGCTCCCCGGCGCCGGCCAGTACTTCCCGCACGAGACGCTGAGCGCGTCGGGCGGTTTCGCGCGGATGTACATCGAGGGGAAGGCCGGACCGTCCTTCGCCGCGGCCGACAAGTTCGTGATGCGCGACATCCCGAACCCCGACCCCCTGCGGAGGGACTACTGCTGGTGGCACTGGGGGACGGTCTACCTGGCCCACCGCCACCAGCGGAAAGGCCCGGACTGGAACCACTGGGCGTCGGCGCTGGGCCGGGAAATGCTGGCGGTGCAGGACTGCCGGGACCAGTGCTCGCTCGGGTCCTGGCCCCCGAACGACCGGTGGTCCCTGTCGGGCGGGCGGACCTACGCGACGGCGATGAACGCCCTCACCCTCTCCACCGCGTCCGGCCTCAAGCCCCTCCTCAAGCCGTCGAAGTGATGGAGGAGGAAACGGCTCGCTATACCAGCCCATCGCTTCGTTCCTCCTCCTCGATCAGGGCCCGGTGGAGCCGAGCCAGGCGGCGCTTGTCCGCGAAAGAGAGGACGGGCGGGATCGCCGAATACCAAACTGGACCGTCCCGGGGCGTCCCATACGCCAGTTCGATCGTACCATTCGTTTGACCCTCTGAAACGCATAGCCCCCCATGGGCCAGGCAGAGGCGATCGACGAACTTCAGCAAGGGATCGCTAACGGAACTCGCGAATCCGCGCGACGTCGCGCACGTGGAGCCTGAGGGGACCTTGATAGAGAACGGGAGAGGGAACCCAAGGCCCTGGCTCGATCCAATTTCGATCACCGTGGGCGATGCCTCGGGGTATTCGAAGATGGCCATTGGCCTGGCAAATCTCGTCAAAGGCCTTCCAGAATGGAGCGTTCTGAATCTTAAGGCTGATCTCCGCCTCCAGACGATCAGGCAACTCCAGTTCAACTCCCGACTCCCGAAACAGGTTTTTGAAGGCCTCTCGCGTCGGGACGTTCTTGAGGTCAAGACCGACGGGCTTCCAGAGTCCCTTGAACGGATCCGGGTCCTTCTGCCGTGGCGGTTCCTGAAGCCCGAGCAGAAGGCCCACAAGGGCGACGAGCTTCATGCCGAACACCCCGAGGGATTATACAGGATGAAGACCCTTCGCATTCCAAAGCCCCGGTTTCCGGCCCAATTCCCGGAAGGATGCTCACCGCGTTCTCCGTCGGACCCGGTCTCCGGGCGTGATCGGTCGGAACCCCCCTCTCAGTCCGCTGGTGATGGAACCCCATCCCGCCTCGCCATCAGAAATGAGAAGTGGCCCATGAATTGAGCTTGACTTCTTCGGCTGTTTGTTATAACATTGTTATTACGATGGTCGCCAAAGTACAGAAAATCCAGAGGATTGGCAACAGCGCCGGCATCCTCCTCCCTGCCGAGTGGCTCAGCCGGAGGGGGCTCAAGCCGGGAGCCAAGGTTCGCGTGGAGGTCACCGACCAGAGAATCGTCATCCTCCCCGAAGGGAAAGCCAAGGAAGTCCGTGTGGATGCCCGGT
>CAYNDR010000652.1:0-1785 GCA_964395295.1 uncultured Planctomycetales bacterium | reverse complement strand
GGCATCTTCAAGGCCTTCTCCGTATCTCCGCGACCTCCGTGTCCTCCGTGTTTCAACCTCTCCGTTGTCTCCGTGCCCTCGGGCGCCCCCCCCCGAAGGGTCATCCCGTCATGTCGTTGACGTGGACCGAGCCGGAGACCACGGAGGGGAGCGAGCCCCCGGGAAGCGGCCCGTCTGCGCGGCCGAAGCTCCGGCCGCGTCGGCGAGGCGAAGGCCCGCCGCAACAACCCTTGGGCTGCGGCTTGGCCTCGCCGCGGCCTCCGTTTCCTCCGCGGCCTGGGGCCTGGGCCGGGGGGCTGAACGACGGTACATTAAAAATGCACCCCACTTTCATGACCTTCGTGATATACTATTGCCTTAGCCGGGCCTGCGGGCGCCCCCGACCGGGGTGGCGGAGAGGGGATTCGCGGAAGCTCAGGGGGGCGCCTGCCGGCGCGTGAAAACCCAGATGCCCCAGGCAGACGACAGTTTCGACGGGACCGACCGCGACCTCGGCGCGCTCCTGGTCCACCGCGGGATCATCACCCCACACCAGCTCTGGAAGGTGATCCAGGACTACGAGACCCGCAAGGGGACCCCCCGCCAGAGGCCCCTCAGCGGACTGCTCGTGGAGGCCAAGTACATCGACACCTCCTTCCTCGACAACCTCCGCATCCAGACCCGCTCCCACGCCCGCTGTGTCCGGTGCGGCAAGCTCTTCCAGATCTTCTACTTCAATCCGGCCTCGTCCTACGCCTGCAAGAAGTGCGGCGGAAAACTCGAGACGACCCAGGTCACCGAGCCCACGGTGATCGTCAAGTCCGACACCGGGATCGTGCCCCCCCCGGCGGCCCAGGCGAAGACCCTCCAGGCCTCCGCCCGGGCCGCCCCCAAGGCCGGCCAGACTCCCCCCGAGGTCGAGGAGGCCCGCAAGGACCCCAAGAAGATCCTCGGGAAGTACGTCATCGTCAGGGAGCTCGGCCGCGGCGGCACGGCCGTGGTCTACCAGGCCTGGGACACGTCTCTCACCCAGTTCGTGGCCCTCAAGATCATCCGCATCGAGGACGCCGACGAGACCGCCAGCTCCGAGGCCTCCAACGAGATCCGCGACTTCCAGCGCGAGGCCCGCATGTCCGCGCGCCTCCGCCACCCCAACATCGTCCGCATCTACGAGCTCGGGTGCATCGACGGCAAGCACTACCTCAGCATGGAGCTCATGGAAGGCTCCACCTTCTTCGAGGTCATCCACGGCGGCAAACAGCGCAACCAGATCACCCGCTTCCCCGACGATCCCGAGAAGTTCCTCAAGATCTTCCGCGAGGTCGCCCGCGCCGTCCACTACGCCCACTCCCAGAACCCGCCCGTCATCCACCGCGACCTCAAGCCCCAGAACGTCCTGATGACCGCCGACGGCGTCCCCTGCGTGGCCGACTTCGGCCTGGCCAAGGAAGTGGACGTGGGCCGCACCGAGACCGTCACCGGCGTCGTCAAGGGCACCCCCTCCTACATGGCCCCCGAGCAGGCGGAGGGCCGCAGCAAGGAGGCCGACCAGCGCACGGACGTCTACAGCCTCGGCGCCATCCTCTTCGAGGTCCTCACCGGCCGCCCCCCCTTCGTGGGCGACGGCGTCCGCCAGGTCCTCAACCAGATCGTCTCCAGGCTCCCCGACCGCCCCAACGAGGTCATCACCCGCGCCTGGCAGCAGCAGCAGCAGGCCCAGACCTCCGCCTCCTCCACGCAGACGGGCACGACCGTCTCGAGCACCCAGACCCAGATGGGGCAGACCCAGTCCAAGACGAAGAAGGA
>CAYNDR010000651.1:0-1803 GCA_964395295.1 uncultured Planctomycetales bacterium | reverse complement strand
GGCCCGGGTGCGCCGAACGCCACGGATTCCTCCACCCCGCTCCGCCGGCTCTCGCGGAATCCCCTTGGCACCTTTCTCCGGGTCGGCTACTATTCGGCAACCGGGACGTCAGCTTGGGCGACCGCCTATGGGATCCGGGACGTAGAAGGGGACGTAGCAGACTTATTAGACTTGTGTCAATGGACTTGGAGCAAGGAGGATGCGTCGGGAGGCACGTTGTTGTCGGTTCAAAGCTCCAGGACGAGCTGCAAGCTCCGTTCGAGTGCGCGCAGGAGCGCGACGGGAAGGACACCGATCTCCCGCTTGAACGATTCGTTGGCCACCGCGATCAGATGGCCGATCAGCACATCGCTCTCCTGTTCGATTCCGGCCACGCCACGCTTCAGCCTCAGCCGGAGAAGGGCCCGGTGTTCCACGCTTCGTCTTGGTCCTCAGATTGAAGTCAACAAGGGGGTTTTCTCAAATCCTTGCCTTGCCCGCTCAAACGTAGCGCGGTTATCGTGGTTATTTCAGGAAGCCACTCCCCGATCGCTTTCTCGCTGCCAAGGCAGGGTGTTTCTTTGAGTCCCTGGGTCTGCGCCAAGCCCCGGTAGCCGGCCACGGCGTTCCGGCTCAAGCCCAGGTCCGGGGCGATAGGATGGGGACGTGGGTTGATTCTTGTACTTTCCTTCGTACGGCGGCACTGGGCGAGTCCCATCCAGCCGCCCGTCCGCCAGGCGCCGGGGATTCAGTTCAGGGTTCCTCTGCCAGGGGGACGTGCCCACATCCTGCCCACGGCGAGCGCCGTATCAGCGCCGGGAGTGCAAGTCAAGGCGAGCGTTCGGGGATTGCAGGGACGTCAGGCGGGATGCAGCGCACTTATGGTACTTTTCGAATTTGGAGCCGAACGGACGGGTAAGGGCCAGGTGCCAACTCGGCGAGAGCCGGAGTGAAGCCCACGGTGATATTGCGCACTGCTTCCCTGTCGTCCATGGCCGTTGGACGGAGACGCAGCGGCCTCGCTACGACTTCTTGCTTGACACAGGGAGGGAAGAAAGCGATCCTCTACTGCCCCCTCTGGTGATCTTTCTACAGAGGGCATCTTGGTGTCGCCCGGACCCCCATGATGTTCCCGGTGGCCAAGCTCACGGGATGAAGTCGATTCAAATATCGGATAGCCAGGTATGCCGCGGTTTCGCAGACGGATCAAGGTAACACAGGACCAGGGGGTACGGCTCGGCAAAGTACCCTTCAAGCCGGGCACGCTGGTTGAGGTGGTCGTTCTCCGTGCCCAGGGGGCCGAGCCCCCAATCTACCGCCTAACAGGTTCGGTGGTGAAGCGACGCCGGATTCCCCGGTACTCGTTGAAGGCTATCGAGCGGATTGTCCACGAGAGCCGTGGGATCCCAACCTAATCGGATTGTTCTCGATACCAGCGTTCTGATTTCGGCCTACCTTTACCGGGGCCTGCCGCGACAAATCCTCGAACTGGCACGGCGCGGCGAAGTCCGCCTCATTGTTTCCCGAGACACCGTTGAAGAGCTTGCTCGCGTCCTTGGGTACGAGAAGTTCGGGCTGGCCACCGGCGAGATCAAGGAGATCCTGACCGACCTCAGGACCTTCGCCGAGTATTACGAGGTGCGCGAGCGGGTCTCGATCATTCTTGACGATCCCACCGATAATTATTTTGACGTCTTGGCGGTTCAAGCCCGCCCGTTTGCGCTCAATCGCCCTCGAACCGCAACTCCCGCGTCATCAGCTCCACGACCGCCTCGCGCGGATCCTGGCCCTCGAACAGGACCCGGTGCACGGCGCGGCAGATGG
>CAYNDR010000650.1:0-1845 GCA_964395295.1 uncultured Planctomycetales bacterium | reverse complement strand
CGGAGGCCGAGGCCGAGATCGCCGCCCTTAATCTCCGCGAGGCCCTGCTCGTCGGGACGCTCGAGGATCTCGTCCTCACCGCCGACGCCCAGGGCTCCCGCAGTGTCATCCTCGAGGTCCGCCCCGGCGTGGGCGGCGAGGAGTCCTGCCTCTTCGCCCGCGAGCTGATCGAGATGTACGTCAAGTACGCCCAGCGGAAGGGCTGGAGCGTCCAGCTCATGGACGTGGTCCACACCGACCTCGGCGGGCTCAAGTACGGGACGCTCGCCATCGAGGGCGAGGACGTCTACCGGCACCTCAAGTACGAGACCGGGGCCCACCGCGTCCAGCGCGTCCCCAGGACCGAGGCCAGCGGCCGCCTCCACACGAGCATCGCCACGGTCGCGGTCCTCCCCGAGGCCGAGGAGGTCGAGGTGCAGGTCCGTTCGGACGACGTGAAGATCGACACCTACTCCGCCGGCGGCCCGGGCGGCCAGCACGTCAACAAGACCCAGAGCGCCGTGCGCCTCACGCACGTCCCCACCGGGATCGTGGTCCAGTGCCAGGACCAGCGATCCCAGATCCGCAACCGCGAGCTGGCCTGGCGGTGGCTCCGGGCCAAGCTCTACGACCACTACGAGGAGCAGAAGGCCCGCGAGCGGCGGGACCTGCGCCGGTCGCAGGTGGGCACCGGCGACCGCAGCGAGAAGATCCGCACCTACCACTTTTTGGACCACCGCGTCACCGACCACCGCATCACGTTCTCCGTCCACCAGCTCGACGAGTTCCTCCAGGGCAACCTGGACGAGATGGTCGGCAAGCTCATGGAGGCGGAGCGCGCCGCGAAGCTCAAGGCGCTCAGCAGGAAGCCGGGGGCCTGAAGCCCCGGGTCCACGATGGGCCTTCCCGAAGAAGCCCGGGAGTACCTGCGCGGCCTGGGGATCGAGCGCCCCGAGGCCGACCTCAAGCTCCTGGCGGCCCGCGCCGCCGGCCTTCCCCTCCGGTCCGCGCTCGGGTCCCCCTTCCCCGGCCTCAGCGGCCCCGCGGAGGCGGAGTTCCGCCGGCTCCTGGACCTCCGCGGCCGGGCGCGCGTCCCGGCGGCCTACCTCGCGGGGACCGAGGAGTTCATGGGGCTCGAGCTCAAGGTCACCCCGGCGGTCCTCATCCCCCGGCCGAGCACGGAGTCGCTCGTGGAGCGGGCGCTCCCCCGGCCCGGCCGTTTCCTCGACATCGGCACGGGGAGCGGGGCGATCGCCATCGCTCTGGCGAAGGCGGGTGCCTCGGGCGCGGCCACGGACGTCTCTGAGGAGGCCCTCGCGGTGGCGCGGGAGAACGCCGAACGCCACGGCGTGGCCGGGCGTATCACCTTCATGAGGGCGGATCTCTTCGCGGAAGGGGCGTTCGACCTGGTGATCTCGAACCCTCCCTACGTGGCCGCGGGCGAGTTCGCCGGCCTGCCGCCCGAGGTCCTGCGCGAGCCGCGGCTCGCCCTGGACGGCGGGCCCGACGGCCTGGACGTGATCCGGCGGATCGTCGCGGGCGCCCGCGCGCGGGCTCCGCGGCTCCTCGTGGAATGCGCCCCGCATCAGGCGGCCGCCGTGCGCGAACTGGCTTTACGCGCGGGCTTCTCCCGCGTCGAAATCTTCAGGGACCTGGATGGGTTCGATCGTGTCGTGGAGGGCACGGAGGAGACAGAGGATTAACCACGGAACGCGCAGAGAGCGCAGAGAAATCGCGGAAAGGACGCGGCGGAAGGGGACCCGCGGAAACAAATGAGCATCCGTTGAGGCGTCGATATCGGATATAAAAATGGGGTAAGCGTTCAGGGGCATCTGGGAATCAAGAATGGAGAATCGAGAATCAAGG
>CAYNDR010000649.1:739-1849 GCA_964395295.1 uncultured Planctomycetales bacterium | reverse complement strand
CGTCGCGTTGGACCTCCAGCGTGTCCCGGCCATGCTCGAGGCGGATCTCCTGGCGCACGGTCTTCCAGGGGAGCTTTCCCTTCTTGCGGATGGGGACGAAGCCGCGGTCCATCCGCGCCGCCAGCGCCCCGCCGAAGATGAATCCGCGCGACTCGATCCCCGCCACGACGTCCGTCCCCCGCCGAAGGGCGTACTCCTCCAGGGCGGCGCACGCGCGGTTGAAGGCGGCCGCGTCCCGCAGGACCGGGGTGATGTCCTTGAAGAGGACCCCCTTCTTGGGGAAGTCCGGGACGTCGCGGATGAGGGACTCCAGCGTCCTGACGAGGCTGGTCATGGGGCCTAATCCTCTTCGTTGCGGCTGACGAGCCGCTTGTGGAGCTTCCGGAGCGCGATCTTCTCGATCTGCCGGACGCGCTCCCGGGTGATCCTCAGGCGCTTGCCGATGTCCCCCAGCGTCATGGGCTGGCCGTCGTAGAGGCCGTAGCGGAGCCGGAGGACGGAGGCCTCCCGCTCGTTGATCGAGCGCAGGAGGTTCTCGATGCGCTCCGAGTCCATCTGGGAGAAGACCGTCCGGTCGGGCAGGGAGTTCTCCTTGCAGTCGGCCACCTCGCTGGTGGGCCACATGACGTCCAGGCTCACCGGGTGGGAGAAGTTGTCCGAGGCGTTGATCGCCCGCTTGAGGATGGCCAGGCTCTCGTCGCCCATGTCCATCTCGGCGGCCACCTCGGAGATGTCGGGCCGGCGGCCGTGCTTCTGGGTGAAGTCGTTCTGGACGCTCTTCCACTTGGCGATGATCTCGACCATGTAGGAAGGGACACGGACGGTCTTGGCCGTGTTGACGAGGGCGCGGCGGATGGCCGGCCGGATCCACCAAAGCGCGTAGGTCGAGAAGCGGCAACGCCGGGCCGGATCGATGCAGTAGCTCGTCGAAAACGTGGCGCAGGCGAAAGACGGCACTTCCGGACAGATCCTGCAACGGAGGAGGCTGCGGTCGCGCGGGCCTGGCTCACACGGTTGTGAAGACCCGTTCGACGCCGAGCAACTGGCCGCGAGGAGGGCGATGAGCCACGCCGTTTGAATCCGTTTCATCGCCCGATTGTGCTCCCCTTT
>CAYNDR010000649.1:0-729 GCA_964395295.1 uncultured Planctomycetales bacterium | reverse complement strand
CGCGGAGGAGCCCCAGGTTCCCCTCCTCGATGAGGTCGAGGAAGGAGAGCCCCTTGTTCAGGTAGTTCTTGGCCACGCTCACCACGAGGCGGAGATTGGCCCGGATGAACTGCTCCCGCGCCTCGTGGGCGTCCTTGGCCCGGGCGGGGTCCTTGGATTCCACGCTCTTCATCCGGCGGGCGAGCTGGCGCTCCTGCTCGGCCGTGAGGAGCGGTACGTTCTGGATCTCCTTCAGGTACTGCTCGACCCCGCTCTCCTGCCGGATCATCGTGAATGATGCCACTTGCGCCCCATTATAACGACGACTCGCCGCCAGTCAATTTGAAGTACAACTCCTGGTAAAGTTTCACCAATATTTCCACACCGAATTCGGCCTCCGCGCGCGCGCGGCCGGCCTCCCCCATCCGCCTCCTGAGCCCCGGGTCCCCCGCCAGCCTCGCCAGCGCCCCCCTGAGCGCCTCCACGTCCCCGGGCGGGACCAGGATCCCCGTCTCCCCGTCCACGACCACCTCCGGCGTCCCGCCCGCCCGCGTGGCCACCACGGGGCGGCCCGCGGCCATCGCCTCCAGGACCGCGTTGGGACACCCCTCGCCGAATCGGGAGGGAAGGACCGCGATGTCGCTCGCCGCCAGGATCTCCGGGACGTCCCGGCGCTCCCCCGCCAGGATCGCGCCCCGCCCCTCCAGGCGGCGCCTGCAGGGCCCCTCCCCCGCGAAGAGGAGCGTCCAG
>CAYNDR010000648.1:1657-1865 GCA_964395295.1 uncultured Planctomycetales bacterium | reverse complement strand
GATGCAGGCCTACCGCTACACCCCCGACCTGGACCGCCTCGTTGACGAGGTGGTTTCGGAAATCCGTCGGGAGCCCGCAGTTTCCCCTTGACAGACCTGTAAGGCCGTCCTAATGTAGTAGTGCGCCCATGCAACCACACGGGCGGGAACGGAGGAGGCCATGGCGCCACGACCGCTGATCACGAAGGGAGCTGAGGGACGCATGACC
>CAYNDR010000648.1:0-1647 GCA_964395295.1 uncultured Planctomycetales bacterium | reverse complement strand
GGGCGGCCCCGGACCGTCACGGGCAAGATCCTCGTTCGCCGGTCGGACTTCGACTGCTGGATGGAGGCCTTCAAGCACACCCCCGACCTGGACCGCCTCGTGGATTCGGTAGTTACAGAAATCCGCCGGTAGCTCCCACTTTTCGCTTGACATGAGTGTAAGTGTGTCCTAACGTCTTAGTGTTCTAGTGCTTCTGCTACCAAGAGGAGGGAAGGGCCAATGGCACCACGAGCGCTGACCGCGAAGGGAGGTGAGGGGAGGATGATTCGGACCACGTTGCTGTTGCCCGAGGACCTGTGGAGGCAGGCGAAGAGGCGGGCGATCGACGAGGGGGACCTTCGGACGGTGATGATCCGTTCCCTCGAGGAGTACCTGGCCAAGCCCGCGAAGGCAAGGAAAGGGGGGAAGTGACCATGGGATGCACGGTGCGGGAGAAGAACGGGTGTTGGTGGGTCTTCGTCCACCACGACGGGCGCCGGACGTCCCGGCGCATCGGCCCCGGGGACGCTGGCAGGAAGGCCGCGAAGGCCGCGGCCGCGAAGATCCAAGCCAAGCTCGCCCTGGGGGACGGGAGTATCCTGGAGGCTTCGGACAAGCCCGAGGCCGTCCCGACCTTTGAGGCCGCGGCTCGGGAGTGGGAGCGGGTGGCCGGTCTCAGTTGGAAACGGGGGACGCAGATCACCTACGCGAACGCCCTGCGGTCGCGGATCCTCCCGACCTTCGGGGGCCTGCCAATTACGGACCTCACGCCTGAACGAGTTGAGGCGTGGTGGACCTCCACCCGGGAGGCGGGACTGTCCAGGGAGCGCCTGCGCGCCCTCCGGATCCTCCTCCGGGGCATCTGCCGGCGGGCCGTCCGGCAAGGGCTGCTCAAGACGAACCCCGTGGAGTGCATCGAGGGGGGGCTTGGCCGGGAGGACCGGGAGACCCGGAAGGTGGATTACCTGGTTGCCGAGGATCTGGTCCGTCTCTTCGCGGTGGCCGAGGGGGTCTGCCCGGCGGAATACCCGATCTTCCTGGTCATGGGGACGTGTGGCTTGCGGATCGGGGAGGCGGTCGCCGTGCAGGTCGGGGACCTAGACGCCCCCGGCCAGCAGCTCCACATTCGCCGCATGGTGCGCCGGGGCTATATCAGCAGCCCCAAGAACGGCAAGGGGCGCGTGGTGGAGATCCCAGCGTCCACCGTGGCCGTCCTGGAGCGGGTCCGGCAGACGCGGCAGGCAGAAGCAGCCTACACGGGCACCGAGGCCCGGTGGTTGTTCCCGGGCAAGGTGGAGGGGATGCCCCTCAGCCCGGATCGGGTCCAGCGGGCTTTCCGGAGGGCCCTCCGGGCAGCCGGGATCCGGAAGGTCCGGCCCCATGATCTGCGCCACACCTATGCGACCCTGGCCATCATGGCCGGCGTCCCCCTCCTGACCGTCAGCCGGCAGTTGGGCCACGCCAGTATCGCGATCACGGCGGACGTGTACGCCCACGCGGTCCCCGGTGGGAACCGAGCGGCCGCCGAGGCCATGGAGGAAGCCCTGAGCCGCGCCCAAACGCACCCCCCGCGCGCCCTACCAACCTAACCCCCCGATTCTACGACCGCTCAGTCAAACCGCATTTTACCAGCAGAGACGAACATCTCGGCCAGTTCCCCCCCGTGGG
>CAYNDR010000647.1:0-1867 GCA_964395295.1 uncultured Planctomycetales bacterium | reverse complement strand
ATCTGAGCCGCGTCCCCCTGTGGTTGATGAACGACGCGTCCTGCGGCCGCCGCCTGAGCAGGAACGGCCTGACCGCCCTGATGTAGGTCTCAAGGTGGCGCAGGGCGGTCCGTCCGACCGGGACCATCCTCTCCCTGCTCCCCTTGCCCATGACGCGCAGCGTGGCGTTGCCGATGTCGGCGGCGGCGAGGTCGAGCCTCTCCAGCTCGCCCGCCCGGATCCCGGTGGAGTAGAGTATCTCGAGGATCGTCCTGTCCCTCTGGCCCTCCGGCGTCGAGGCGTCGACGGCCCGCAGCGCCTTCCGCGCCTGGGCGTGGGGCAGCGCGCCCTTGGGCAGGAGCCTCGGCTCCTTGGCCCCTCCTCGCCAGCCACAGCAGGAGGCTCCGGACGGCGGCCACCGACCTGTTGACCGATCCCGGCCTGAGCGGCGGCCCCTTCGCCGTCCGCCTCTGCGCGAGATGTTTCCGCCAGGCCGCCAGCCGCGGCTCCCTCAGCTCCCCGGCGGTCTCGATCTGGAACGTCCGCGAGAGCCAGTCGGCGAGCCTCCGGGTCTCGAAGCGGACGCCTTTGACGGTGGCGGCGGAGTAACCGAGCCCCTCGAGGAACTCCGCGTGCGCCGCGGCGAGTTCCCGCAGCGTCGCCTCCCTCCCGGCCGTCATCGTCCCGGCCCGCCCTTCCGGTGCGTCTTTTTGAGGTCGGCGATCGTGACCTTCAGGTACTCGCCGAGGGTGCCCATGGTCTCGTGCCCGAGGAGGTTCTGGATCATCACCGGATGCGCTCCGTTGGCGAGCATGTGCGTGGCGCACGCCCGCCTGATGGCGTGGGGCCTGATCCGCCCGGCCCCGGCCTTGGCGCACAGGCCGCGGACAAGCTTCAGAAGGACGTTGGCGGACATGGGCCTCCCCCGGCTGTCGAGCCAGAGCGCCTCGACGTCCGGCCTTCCATTCAGTATCGCCGGACGGGCCTCGGAGACGTACTTGCCAAGCCACAGCCGGGCCTGCCGCCCCAGCGGGACGATTCTCTCCCTGCGCCCCTTGCCGGTCACGCGCAGGACGCCGTCCGCGATGCCCGGGCTGAACACGGTCATCCCCAGGAGCTCCCCCCGCCGGACGCCCGTCGAGTAGAGCGTCTCGACGGCCGCCCTGTCGCGGACGCCGAGGGGCGTGGCTGTGTCCGGCGCGGCCAGAAGCCGCCTCATGTCGGCGGGCGGCGGGACGTCCGGGAGGGCGCGGCCCGGATGCGGGACGACGAGATCCGCGGCCGGATTGCTGAATATCCGCCCCCCGCTCTCCATGGCGCCGAGGAACATCCGCGCCACCATCAGCCGCCGTCCGGTCGTGTGGGCGGAGAGGCCGCGGCGGACAAGCCCCAGGCGGTACGCCTCGACATCCTCCGGCGAGACCTCCTGGACGCGCGGGACGCCCCTTCCGGACAGGAACGCCAGGAACAGGCTCAGGGCGTCCATGTACGCCACCGCGGTCCCCGGGGACGCGCCGCGGCCGCGCAGGCCGTCGAGGAACGCGAGCGCGTCCTCCTTGAAATCGTCACATATCCGGGCCACGATCCTGTCCATATACGGGATTTTCGGCATGCTCGGAACATCCTTCCGTATTAAGTGCTGGTTTTTAATGGCTTGCGCCGTTTGCCGCCGCCTGAATAGGGACTGAAAAGGGGGTGAAAAGGCCCTGAATAGGGGGTGAATACGGGCTGAACACACCATCATCCCATCCCCGGAATGAACCTTCCGCCGTCCTTTCCGCCGCCGTCGTACACGAGCTTGTAGCTCTGGAGCGCCCTGCCGTTGCACCCGCCGTCGATGACCAGGTATTCAAGGTTGACCAGCTCCTTCAAATGGATGTGCAGCCTG
>CAYNDR010000646.1:0-1870 GCA_964395295.1 uncultured Planctomycetales bacterium | reverse complement strand
TGGGTCAGCAGGGCCGCCCCGATCACCTCGTCCCCGTCCACCAGCGGCGTCCAGGCCCCGCGGTCGGGCGGCGGCTCTTCGTGCTTGCCGATGAGGCGCGACTTGGCACAGCCGATCGCGGGGAGGTCCAGGAGCACCCCCAGGTGGCACGCCAGGCCGAACCGCCGCGGGTGGGCGTAGCCCTGGCCGTCGACGATGAGCACGTCGGGCCGGCTCTTCACCTTCCTCCAGGCCGCCAGGAGCGGCGGGAGCTCGCGGAAGGAGAGGAGCCCGGGCACGTAGGGGAAGGCCACCCGCCGCTCGACCGCGGCCTCTTCCACCGGGTCGAGGCCGCGCAGGACGACGACCGCGGCGCGGGCGACGCCGCCCTTCACGCTCACGTCCACCCCGGCCACGAGGCGCGGGCGGACCGTCCCCGTCCGGACCACGCGGCCGCGGAGCCGGAGCTGGAGTTCCGCCGCCTCGCGCGGCGTCACGGGCACTCGAAACCGTCCGCGCGCTTCCACGTCCTGTCCTCCTGGAGCATGAGGACGTCGCAGACGAGCTTCGGGCCCTGGAGGGTGAACCGGCAGTAGTGGAAGGGCCGGGTGCCGGGCCCCTTGAAGGCGTCGGCGTGGTCGGGCTTCTCGACGTCCACCGAGGTCAGCGGCGCGCCGCCGCCCCCCGTGACGAGGAACTGGCGGCCGTCCTTCTCGAAGCGCTCGTAGGAGTGGACGTGGCCCGAGACGAAGACCTTCACCTTGGGGGTGATCCGCTTGACGAAGTGCTCCTGGGCGGGCTTGGAGTCGCCGTGGACGCGGGAGTTCGTGTAGGGCGGGTGGTGGCAGACGACGATCCCGTGGCGCACCGAGGGGTCCTTCTCCGCGGCGGCCAGCAGGTCCGAGAGCCAGCGGTCCTGGGCGTCGATCTCCTCGTCCTCCAGCTCGTCGAAGTTCGAGTCGAGGACCGCCACGAGCGCGGAGCGGAAGCGGATCTCGTACCAGCGGCGGCCCCGGAGGCCGGGGAAGGCGGCGAAGTAGTTGCGGAGGGCGCGGGCGTCGTCGCCGTAGAACTCGTGGTTGCCGAGGCAGGGGAAGTAGGGGATCCCCTTCGAGAAGATCGGCTGGTTCTCCTCGTGGAAGGCGCGCCATTCCCCGGCCTTCGAGCCGCGGCCGACGAGGCCGCCGGTGTTGACGACGAAGGCGGGGGCCTCGGCGGCGAGGGCCTGGATGACGAGGCGGCGCTCGTCGTCGGCGCGGGCGCGGAAGACCTCCAGGGTGAGCCTCCGGCGCGTGTCGCCGAAGAGGACGAACGCGTCGGGGGCGTCGGGCCGGATCCCGGCCGAGTAGGGGGGGACGGGGCCCGCGGTGCCGCAGCAGGAGAGGCCGGCGAAGAGGGCGGCCCCGAGCGCGGCGGCGGCAACGGCGACCGCGATCAGTACCCGGCGGCGGCGCATCATGGCCCCATCGTATCGGGATCGGCGCGGAGGCGCAAGCCGGGGCTCGGCTCAAGGCCGGTCCTGGCAGTCGGGACAGCCCTCGGGGGCGGCCACGCCCGCCCAGAGGCTCAGCGAGAGCCGCGGCGTGTCCCGCCGGTCGACCTGCCGGAGGCCGGCCTGCGCGATCCGCCCGGCGACGGCGTCGAGGGCGGGGCAGGGGGGGCCCAGGTGCGCCAGCACGCCCCACGAATGGACCACGTGCTCCCCGACGGGGGTCGAGGCCTCGGCGGGGTCGGCGCAGGCCAGGCCCCAGATCTCGACGCGGTGGGTGGCGGGCGCGGAGTGGATCGGCGGGCCAGAGTGCCGCGATCCCGTCGTGCTGGTCGGAGACCTCAACGCGGTGCCGTCGTCGCGGACGTTCCGAACCCTCGCCGGTGCTCTCGACGTCGTCCC
>CAYNDR010000645.1:0-1878 GCA_964395295.1 uncultured Planctomycetales bacterium | reverse complement strand
TGGCTGTTGCGCCTGGCGCGGGGGCGCAGGCTCAGACCGCGGGGAGAGTACTTGCGCATCGTGGAGGCGGCGAGCAGGTGCCGACGGGCCATCGGTGCGATGGCTGGGGGCTCAACGCTGATGGAGCAGGTGCGGAGGCGAGGGTGGGCGGCTTGTTTTGGAGAGTCGCTCCTCAACGCGCTGGAGCCGGGGATGGACCTCAAGGTGGGGGACGTGTCGCGGCACGGGGAAGGGCGGCACACCACGAGCTGGGTGGAGCTCCGGGCGGTCGCGGGCGGCGTGGCGGCCGACACGCCCGGCCTGGAGTTCTTCACGCTCTGGGGCGTCACGGCGGAGAACCTGAAGGACTTCTTCCTGGACTTCGCGGACCGCGCCGGCGGGTGCCGGTTCCATAACTGCTCGCACACGGTCGAGGAGGAGTGCGCCGTGCGCGGCCGCGCGGCGGAGTCGAGGTACCGGAACTACCTGGAGATCCGCGAGACCCTCATGGCCCGCCGGGACGTCTTCCGGAAGAAGTAGGGCGCCCCGGGGCGGCCCCCCTCCGCCCGCGGGTTCCGGGAGCTGGCCCTTGGCGCGGCCGGGCCGCAGCCCAAGGATTGTTGCGGCGGGCCTTCGCCTCGCCGAAGCGGCCGAGGCTTCGGCCGCGCAGGCGGGTTGCCGCGCATTGATTCATTGTCTCCCGCGCTCACGAGAGAAAGGCTGAAACATATTCGTATGCGTTCAGTCCTTGGTTGTGGCCAGAATCGAGAATCAAGAATCAAGAATGGATTTCCCCCCTTGACCCCCCGGGGGGGTAGGGGGGGAAGCCCCCATCCAGGATTTCTTTGCGGGTCCTTTGTGGCCTTTGTGCCTTTGCGGCAAGGGCCGAGGAATCCGGAATCTGGCCTCAGGAACCGGGCCGCGGTGGCCGATAATCTTTCAGGTCTTGAAGATGGTCGAGAGGGGGCCCGCCGGGCCGTAACGGAAGCTACACCAGAGAGGGGACGATGCAGCTCAAGAAACTCGAGATGTGCGGCTTCAAGTCCTTCGCCAACCGGACCGAGGTCGTCTTCAACCGCGGGGTCACCGGGATCGTGGGGCCCAACGGCTGCGGCAAGTCGAACGTCGTGGACGCGATCAAGTGGGTGCTGGGCACCCTCTCCTACAAGTCGGTCCGCGGGGAGGAGATGCTCGACGTCATCTTCAAGGGGGCCGAGGGCGTCGCCGAGATGGGCTTCGCGGAGGTGTCGCTGGTCCTGGACAACTCCGACCACACCCTGCCCCTGGAGTACGAGGAGGTCGTCATCACGCGCCGCCTCTTCAAGGACGGCCAGGGGGAGTACTACATCAACAGGGCCCCGTGCCGCCTGAAGGACATCCGGGACCTCCTCTACGGGACC
Organism: uncultured Planctomycetales bacterium; assembly: GCA_964395295.1. Classification (GTDB taxonomy): domain Bacteria; phylum Planctomycetota; class MHYJ01; order MHYJ01; family JACPRB01; genus CAYNDR01. The sequence goes on along the minus strand of CAYNDR010000645.1, from coordinate 499 downwards.
GGCATCGGGACCGACAACTACTCGGTGATCGAGCAGGGCAAGATCGACAAGCTGGTGCTCTCGAACCCCCACGAGCGGAGGCTGGTCTTCGACGAGGCGGCGGGCATCTCGAAGTACCGCGCCAAGAAGCGCGAGACCGAGAACCGCCTGGAGAAGGTCACGCAGGACATCCTGCGGATCCAGGACGTGGTGGGCGAGGTCACGAAGCAGCTGCGCTCCGTGCGCGCCCAGGCGGGCCGCGCCGCCCTGTGGCGCCGGCTCCAGGAGGACTGGAAGCAGAGGCGGCTCCGCCTGCTGGTGCACGAGCACCGGGCGATGGAGGCCCGGGGCGCGGAGATCGCCCGGCGGCTGGGCGCGCTCGCCGAGGAGGAGGCGCGCCTCCGCGCGGAGCTCGAGGCCCGGGAGGAGGCCCGGGAGGAGGCGCGGCGGCTCGTGGAGGAGGAGGCCGCGCGGAGGCCCTGCCGGAGGACGAGCTGGCGGCGGGGGGAGTCCTGGCGCG
>CAYNDR010000644.1:571-1882 GCA_964395295.1 uncultured Planctomycetales bacterium | reverse complement strand
CCGAGGCGGCAGTAGTTCATCCTCTGGTTCTTCGAAACCGTTTTGAAGGAGGTGAATCCATGTCCGTAGAAGGTCCGAAGTCGCCCTGGACGGATGGCGCCCAGACCGTGGGCCACACGGTCCTGCGGGGCATCCTCATGGCGGTCGCCGTGAGAACGGCCGAGTTCGCGATGGACCAGATCGGCCGGGGCGGCAAGGCGATCTGGAACAAAATGTTCACCGCCAAGATCGCCCCCGGCAAGCCGCCCGAGCCGGAGAAGGCCGCCGAGGACGGCGCGAAGGCCAAGGTCCCGCCCGGCAAGAAGAAGGGCGCCGCCAAGGAGGAGCCGCCCAAGGAGGAGCCGGCCGCGCAGGCCGCGAGCTGATCTTCCCCTCGCATCTCCGGGGACCCGGGACGCGCTTACGCCCCGGGTCCCCTCCCACCTGCACGCACTCCTTCCATCACATCCCCCTTTTCACATCTCCGAAGAAGAAGACTTCCTGGAATCTCCCGGCACGCTCGGCATCCGGGACGGTCGGTGCGTTCGCCGCCCGTGTGTCCTGGCGGCCCGCGATCACGCGGGCATGTCGCCGCCCGTCGGTCCGACGGTCGGCTGCATGGCAGGAAGGCATCGCCTGCGCTGGCCCCATCGGAGTCGATGGCTACCGCGTTCCGCGTCGCCTGAGCTGCTCAAGGATTTCACCGAGAGGCGTTCGATCGATCGCGTCGATACACGTGCCGAACGCCAGGACTCCTGAGGGCAGGACGATTCTGAACATCCGCCGGGGCACATGGTCCATCCGGTGGGGCTCCTCCCAGGGCTGCTTCGAGAAGTCGGTGATGCGGCCTTCCACGAGCTCCCGGCACAGGGCGACGAGGGGTCCCGGGGACGGATAAGCCACGTTGGGTTCGATGATCGCCTCGCCCTTCAAGTGCGGCCGCAGAGGGGGTGGGGTCCGGTCGGCTTGGAATCCGTACGACGTGTCGTAATCAGGCCAGATGACGAGGCCGAAGGAGAGGCGGATCACGTACCCGTCTTCATCCGGCAGTACCGTGGCCGAAACCAGGTCGTCCTCGTGATGGAATATCGGATGGATGTTCCTTCGCGCGGCCTCGGCGTCCCGGCTGGACCTTGCCACGAGCCCCAGGAGGAAATCAGTCAGCTGATCGTCAGACCACTCTTCCAGTCGCTCCTCGACGGGCAGCAGGTAGGCCTGCACGACGAGGATCAGCGGGACGCTCATCTCCTGTACTCCGCCGCCGAGGTCTATCGGGACGGTGCGCTCTTCCCCGGCGAGTCCGGGCTCGCCGCCGAGCAAGTAGAACTCCCT
>CAYNDR010000644.1:0-561 GCA_964395295.1 uncultured Planctomycetales bacterium | reverse complement strand
CCCAGGACCCTTCCCTCGGGCTCCGTCGCGCGGAGCAACCGGATGCGGCGGATCATCGAGGGGCGGCGCACCACGAAGCTGCGGGCAATTTCCGCGTGAGCCGGCACGATCTCCTCGTCCAGCGCCCGAAAGCCGCTCACGTGGTCTGATGCGTGCGCCGTGTACCATCCCATGGGCCGGCCGTGCCGTAGCCAAGCCTTGAAGGCGCGGTCGAGCGGGTCGTCCGCCGCTTCTTGTCGGGTCGCGGTCATCTCCCGACGACATTATGCGAGCGGACCTTCCGTTTCCCACCGTTTTCCGCCGAGCCACGGGTCGCGATGGAAGTCGCACGAGCTTCTACAGAGGAGGGAAGAACGATGGACAGATCACGATACCGCATCGTCCGAATCCCGAAGCGGAGCGGCGGGTTCAGGGTCCTGGAGATCCCGGACCCCGAGTTGATGGCCCGGCAGAGGGCGATCCTCCGGTGGCTGTACGCCAGGCGGCTGGCGGCCTCGCCATGCGCCCACGGCTTCGTCCGCCGCCGGTCGATCGTCACGAACGCCGCGCCGCACGTCGGCA
>CAYNDR010000643.1:402-1906 GCA_964395295.1 uncultured Planctomycetales bacterium | reverse complement strand
GCCAACCGGCGGGATATGTCAGAGAGGGGGATGAACCAGCATGAGTAGGATCTATTTCCGCAGGGCGGACCCGGGGCAGCGGGGCGTGCGTGGAGAGGTGATCCGGACGATCCAGGAGCGGCTGACCGGACGGGGGCACGATACAAAAGGTCTGGACGGTATCTATGGCCGGGACACCGAACAGGCACTGCGAGCCTTCCAAGACCAACAAAGGATGGAGGTGTCCGGCCGGGTGGATGAGGAGACGTGGAAGGCGCTCCTGGGCCCCGAACCGCCCCGGATCTTCGATCGGTGCCTGCAGATCACGGCCGATTTCGAGGGTCACGGGTTTACGAAGGCGGCCGGCGATTTCGACGGGGCCGGCCTGACCTGGGGGATCATCGGCTTCAACTTCAAGTCCGGGACGCTCCCGCGGGTTCTGCGGGAGATTGACCAGCGCTCGACCGCGCTCATAGATGAAGCCTTCGAGGACCTGGCAGCAGAGTTGCGCGCCGTCCTGCAAAGGCCGCCGGTGGAGCAGATCGCCTGGGGCGGCGGCGTCTCGGAGGGGGCGAGCCGGCAGAACCTTCGCGCGGAATGGGCGGCGGCGTTCCGGCGGCTCGGCGAACTTCCCGAGGTCAAAGAGATCCAGCTCAACCACACGACTCCCTACTGGCGACGAGCCCGGGCCGACGCGGGCCGCTTCGATCTTGCGACCGAGCTGGGGCTGGCCCTGTGATTCGACATCGCCGTTCAAAACGGAGGCATTGACGCCGGACGGCATGACCCCGAAATCCGGGCGCGGCTCCAAGCCGAGGGCACGGTCCCCGAGCGTCGCGTGCGGGAGATCATCGCCGAAGTGGTCGCCCAGAAGAGCAACTTTCCGGACGCCGTCCGGCGCCGCAAGATGACCCTGGCGGCCGGGGAGGGTGAGGTCAATCGGGCGAGGTATTCCACCGCCACCTGGGGGTTGGACGACCTGCCCTGGGAGGACGCTTAGCTGCGGGTGATGCTCGGCCCGAGGAGGCAAGGAGGCCGGGATGGCCGAGGGTCTCGTGGCGGGGAGGCCGTACCCGTCGGGTGGCGGCGAGGGGAAGGGCGTGGTATCGAGCCCGAGAGAAGAGGGCGGAGGGGGCGTCCATGCATCAGATGAAGGCCATAGTGGCTGCCAGGAGAGCCCGAGAGGGTCTGTCGAGGTTACCCTGGCGTCATCGGCGTTGGCCATGGGTGGAAGCGGACGGGGGGTCGGAAGACGGACACCTATGGCGTCATGGTATACGTCCGGGAGAAGCGGGCGTTGGCGACTATCCCGCGAGGGGAGCGCATCCCGAGACGGGTCGGCGGGGTGGCGACGGACGTCGTTGCGCACGGGACCGGCCACGGCCGCCTGGAGGACGAGCACGCCCACCGGTTCCGCGACCATCTGAAGGTCCACCGGGAGCACGTCAAGGCCACCGGTGGCCCCCGACGCCCTTCCTCGGCTCGCGATGTGGATATCGGGCCCGTCGCCGTGATCGAGGATGAT
>CAYNDR010000643.1:0-392 GCA_964395295.1 uncultured Planctomycetales bacterium | reverse complement strand
TGCCCTTGTTCGCCGCCGGGCTCGTGCTCTTGAGCCGCATGCTGGCGTCGCGCTGCGGATCGACGCCGAGGTTGCCGCTCCCGAGGGAGGAGAGGCCGCCGCTGCCCTGCGACTGGGTGACGTGCTTGCTGCCGTGATCGAGGATGATCCGCAGCGGTCCTTTCGGACGGCCGGGGATGACGTGGACTGGATAGGCGCGTACCGGAAGTTCCGGTTGACCCACCCCGACATCTACGACTTCGTGACGTTCTGGTCCGACTTCCCCGTCGAGTGCGGCTGTGGCGCGTTCTATTCTGGAGCAGCTATTTCGATGACGATCGGTCTCCCATGGACTATGACGAGTCGGAGTTGAACCTACCCTCCGACGTGAGTGCAGATTGGGTAGACAATGG
>CAYNDR010000642.1:0-1924 GCA_964395295.1 uncultured Planctomycetales bacterium | reverse complement strand
CCGGCCGCTCCGGAGGAGCGTCCCGACGACCTCGGGGTGACGCTCCGAGAGGAACCTGGCCAGGCGATAGGCCCGCCAGTAGTGCGCGGGGAAGCTCGGGCCGTAGAATGTTTCCCTCCCGGATCCGATGAAGTCGCCGAGCGCCACCGGCTCCCCGGGTGACGACGGGGGCGGGCCGTACCCCGCCCGCTCCGCGAAGACTTCGGCCATGCCCTCCGCGAACCAGAGGGGCGACATGCATCCCCACGCCAGGTCCATCCACCCGTGGGCGACCTCGTGGGCGAGGTTCCGCGGGAATCCCGGAAGGCCGGCGGGCAGGATCGCTTCCCGCGCCCGCGGGTCGTAGAGCGACTCTGCGTTCGAGGCCCCCCGGAGGGAAGCATCGACGCGGAACGCCCGGCTGTCGGCATGGACCACGACCCCGAGGGGCGCCGACATCCCCTTTCCGAAGAGCGCCAGGGCCGGCCCCGTCATCCGATCGAGCGCGTCCGCGATGCCCAGGGCACGCTCGTCTGACAGGTCCGTGGAGAGCGCGAACGGGGGACGGTGGATCGTCTGGTTCACGGCGTGTCCTCCTTCGTCGAACCGAGGAACTGCACCTGCTGGGCGAGGACGCGGAGCTTCGACCGCGGCTCCCGCGTCTTGGGGTCCGTCCAGCGCAACTGCCTCAGGGTGTCCTTGACCAGGACCTCGCGGCCCTTCTTGAGGAGGAGTACCGCGTGCGCCTCGCCCGGCACGGGCGGCCCGCGCGGGTCGTGGCGTAGGTCTGAGAACGGAGTCCCGCCCTCTAAGCCGCGGATCCTTCGGCGTCCGCGGCTTTTTCCTTTCGCCCGAGGGCTCGAGTTCTATATTTCTCTCGCTCTGGCCCGCCATCCGGGTGTAGAGTCCCTGTCGGTCGTGGGGCTGCCGCGGGAGATGTCGCATGAAGTGGCAAAACCGCTCGCGTGTGACCGGGGCCCGCGTCGTGGCCCCACGGCCTACTTCATGTCCGAGCCTTGTGAATCCCTCTTGACCCGCGCTTGTGCGCCCTCCATCCGGTTCCAGGCGTCCACGTCGAGGAAGGTCGTCCGCTCCGCCTTCCGGCCGTCCTCCTTGGTGTAGCGCCGGGACGCGGCGACGGTGAACGAGCAGACGGGCTTCCCGCCGGGCGCGTACTTGAGTTCCGGGTCGCGGGTCAGGCGGCCGACGATGACAACGCTGTTGAAATTCGCCACGGTGAGTCTCCTGGGTGATGTAGTGAGGCGGGGGCCGAGCCGAAGCCCGACCCCCGCCCAGGATGAGAGAGGGGCACGAAGGGCAACTACGCGCCCTTCTCGCCCGACGCCTTGACGAACTCGAGCGTGTCCCCCTGCCGGAGAACGCTGGAAGGGTCCTCGTGGTGTTCGCCGTTCAGGATGACCGAGGCGCCGTCGGCGATGTTGATCGGGGTGCGAAGCTCGCGGCGGACGTCCTCGATGGAGCGGCCCGCATAGGCGTCGCCCTTGAGTTCGTTCACGCCGCAGATGATCGTGACCGGCATGATTTCCTCCTTCATGGATTGGGACGGGAATCTGACAGGAACGGACAGCGACAGGCTGGGTACTGCGACTGCTACTGCTTGACGGGCGGGGTGGGGGCGAAGGCCTTGAGGGCCTCGGCGAGGACGTCGCGGAGGAGGCCGACCTGGGCGGGGTCCGCCAAGCGGATCCCTTTCCTGGTATACCCCGAGAAGGTCTCCGATTCGACCCATTCGCGGATGTCGCACACCCGCCCGCGGGCGCCTTCGAGGATGCGGACCCTGTACCTCCCGACCGGCGCCAGCTCCCGGATGACCGTCTCCTTGATGGGCATCGCCATTCGGTTCATCACCTCCTTTCACAGGCTCTTGCCGTGTTCCGGGTCACATCGAAATAGACCTCCTGGTAGGCCGGAATGCACCTGTCGA
>CAYNDR010000641.1:0-1958 GCA_964395295.1 uncultured Planctomycetales bacterium | reverse complement strand
TGAAGACGTTCGTGTTCTACGACGCGATGCTCCTCAAGGACTTCCTGGGGGTGGTCGCCATCGAGGCGGCGCTCCTCTTCTGGACGATCGAGGCCCGCTGGAAGTGGGCCGCGTTCGGGGCGGCGCTCGCGGCGGGTGCCCTCGTGCGCGGCAACATGCTCCTCCTCGTCGCCGCCGCGGCGGGCTTCCTCGCGATCCGCAGGGAATGGAAGCCCGCGGGGCTGACCCTGGCGGGCGCCCTGGCCGTCCTCCTCCCGGTCACCGTCCGCAACGCCGTCGTGGGGGGCGACCTCGTGGTGACGACCTCCCACTTCGGCGTCAACCTCTACATCGGGAACAACCCCGAGAACGCGAGCGGCCGCTACCGTCCGCCCTCGTTCCTCCGCGTGGCGGACCCGGAGCACGAGGAGTCCGACTTCCGCGAGGAAGCGGAACGGCGGGCCGGACGCCCGATGAAGCCCTCGGAGGTGGACCGGTACTGGCGCGGGCAGGCCTTCGGCCACATCCTGGGGAATCCCGGGACGTTCCTGGCCGCGACCGTCAAGCGCCTCCTCATGCTCCTCAACGCCTACGAGATCCCGGACGACCACAACATGGTCTTCATGGAGCGGTTCTCCTGGGTGCTCAAGCTTCCGCTCTTCACTTTCGGGCTCTTCACGGCCCCGCTCGCGGCGGCGGGGATCTACCTGAGCTGGATGGAGCGGCGCCGCTTCGCGCTCCTCTACGTCCTGGCCGGGGCCTACGGCCTCTCGATCGTCTTCTTCTTCATCTTCGGGCGCTACCGCCTGCCCGCGGTCCCGGTCCTCATCCTCTTCGCGGCCCACGCGGTGGACGCGTTCCTCCGCATGAGGGGATGGGGCATGCGGCAGGTCCCGAAGGCGGCGGGCGCGGTCTTCCTGGGGACGGCGCTCCTGGTGAACGTCCCCCTGCCCGCCTCGATCGGGGGCCACCGGGACTTCCGCGCGGCGCACTACAACCTGGGGGTGTACTACTGCCGCCACGGCCAGCCCGCCGAGGCCGCACGGGAGTTCGAGGCGGCCGCCCGGCTCAATCCCCAGTACCTCAAGGACCCGGCCTTCGTCTGGACGCTCGCGGACGCCTGCGAGCGCGCGGGCCGCGAGGAGGATGCCTTCGAGCACTACGAGCGGGCCTCGACGCTGGACCGGGAATCGCCCGAGCCGCCCTACCGGGTCGGCAAGATCTATTTCGACCACGGCATGTACGACCGGGCCGCGAAGAAGCTGGCCGAGGCCGTCCGCCGCGATCCGGCGTTCGGCGCCGCCTACCTCCCGCTGGCGGAGGCGTACCGGCGGACGAAGAGGCCCGCCGACGCGATCGACACCCTCCGGGCGGGGGCGAAGGCCGTCCCCGGGGACGTGTCGCTCCACCTCGCCCTCGCCAAGGCCTACCACGAACTGTCCATGTGGAAGGAAGCCCTGGAGGCCGCCCGGGAGGCGCTGGCCCTGCGGCCCGGCGATCCCGACGCCCGGCTCATCGCAGAGGAGTCGGAGAAGAAGCTCCGGCGTTGAGGCGGAGTATAATTTCATCAGCCGGCCCATGGGCAAAGCGATCGTCTACTGCGGCGACTGCGGCAAGAGCCTCAGCGAGGAGGACTTCGCCAAGGGCAAGGCCAGGACCCTGGAGGACGGTCCCTACTGCACCGGGTGCCGCCCCTTCCCGGCCGCCCCCGCGGCGGCGATCCCGGTCCCCAGGACGATTTCGACCACGCGGATCCCCCTCCCGCCGCCCGCCACCCGGCGCGCGGAGGCCCCGAGTTCGCCGGGCAGGCCGAAGAAGGGGATCCTCGTCGGCGCCGCCGCCGGCGCGGCCGTCCTGGTCATCCTGATCGTCCTCCTGAGCGGAGGCCGGAAGGAGCCTCCGGCCCGCCCCGCGCCCAAGTCGGCCGGCGCCAAGCCCCCTGAACGCGAGAGGCGCGCCGAGCGCAATCAGGAGGCATC
>CAYNDR010000640.1:0-1970 GCA_964395295.1 uncultured Planctomycetales bacterium | reverse complement strand
GGTAGCGCTTCCGGGAGGCCTCGCGGTGGTTCTGGCCGGACCACTGGAGGTAGTAGCCGAGGTAGTCCTCCAGGCCCTCGATCGAGGGGCGCCGGAGGAGCCGGGGGTCCTCCTTAGGGAGAAGCCCCACGCGGCGCTGGGCCTCCTCGACGTTTATTTTCTGGGCGAGGTACTCAGCGGCCTTGCGGTCGGGGCCGACCTTGATCTTGCCCCGGCGGCCGTGGAGGACGTACCACTGGCCGGTATCGGGGCGCTTCCAGGCGCGGGCCATCGTTCACCTCCGGAATTTGCATCCCGTCCGCATCCCGGACGGTCTTCCGGAAAGCATAACAGGCCATTTGGAGCCCGTCAAGGCCACTCTAACGCCCAACTTTCAAAATATGGCGGAGAGGGAGGGATTCGAACCCTCGGTACCCTTGCGAGTACACACGCTTTCCAAGCGTGCCCGATCGGCCGCTCCGGCACCTCTCCGCGAAGAGGGGCGCGATTTTACCAATAGACAAACCCCCTGTCACGGGGTAGCATGGCTTCCTGTTGATTCCCGACGATGCCTTGCCCCCCAGGGGTACAGGGGGGACCTTCAAGGAATCAATGATTCAATCGTCAATAATTCAATCCTGACATGCATCTCCCCCGCTTCAGGCCATTCGTCAAGGTCGTCCCGTGCCGCCACCAGGGCAAGGACCTCTTCCTCGCCATGGACCCCCAGGAGGCCCTCTTCGACCACCAGGTGGCCCTGCCCCCCATGGCCTTCGCGGTCGCGGCCTTCCTGGACGGCCGGCGCGATGTGGAAGACGTCCGGAAGGCCCTCGAGGAGAACCTCAAGGGCATCACGTTCGAGGCCCGGGAGATCGAGGGCGCCGTCCAGGACCTCGACCAGCATCAGCTCCTGGGGACGGAGCGTCTCGAGGAGCGCCGCCGGGAGGTCGAGCGGGCGTCCCTGGCCCGGCCCACGCGGCCCGCCCGCTTCGTGCAGGGGAACCCCGAGGAAGTCCGGAAGGAGCTGGACGGGTTCTACGCCTGCGAGGCCGGGGCCGGGCCCCCCGGCAAGCCCGACCCGGACGGCCTGGCGGCGGTCATGGCGCCGCACATCGACTTCGCCCGGGGCGGGCCGTGCTACACCTTCGCCTACCGGGAGATCGCCGAGCGGAGCGACGCGGACGTCTACGTGATCCTGGCCGTGGCGCACCTGGCTCCCCCCACCCCGTTCATCCTGACGGGGAAGGATTACGAGACCGCGCTGGGGACGGTCCCCGCGGACAAGGAGGCCGTGGCCGCGATCGGGAAGCGCCTGGGCGGCCGCATCTTCGAGCATGAGGCCGTGCACCGCTCCGAGCATTCCGTGGAGTTCCAGGCGGTCTGCCTCAGGCACGCGCGTCCGGAGGCCCCGTTCTCGATCGTCCCCATCCTCTGCTCCTCCTTCGAGCCCCTCTGCGGCGACGCGAGCCCGTCGACCGTCCCCGCGGTCGAGGACTTCATCGGCGCGCTCTCGGAGGCCGTCCGGGGGCGCAAGGTATGCTTCGTGGCGGGGGTAGACCTCTCCCACGTCGGACCCGTCTTCGGCGACGACGTGGAGCTCGACGACAAGCTCGTCCAGCAGATGGTCGCGGGCGACAACCGTTGCCTGGCCGCCTGCATGGAGGGGGACGCGGAGGGCTTCTGGGGCACCGTGACGGCGGACGGCAACTCGCGCCACGTCTGCGGGCTGTCGGCGACCTACACCCTGCTGAGGCTCCTGGGGAGCTCCTCGGGGAAGGTCCTCAAGTACGGCTTCGCGCCCGACCCGGCGGGCGGGATCGTCAGCTTCGCCAGCATGTCCTTCCGGGCCCGGCCGCGGATCATCCTTCCATAGCCTTCCTCCGCGCCTGAGGGGATTGCGCTTCGGAGGGCGGCCCTTGGATTGCCCTGGACGAAACGTAAGCGTTCAGGGGCATCTGGGAATCAAGAATGGAGAATCGAGAATCAAGGAG
>CAYNDR010000639.1:856-1976 GCA_964395295.1 uncultured Planctomycetales bacterium | reverse complement strand
CCATACCGCCGCGGCCCCGAAGAGCTACTCGGGCCCCGGGCTCCAGACCGCGTGGATGAGGCTCTGCCACGAGCCGCGCCTGAAGGGGGCCGTCCCCGTCGAGGTCACCTACTGCTGGGTGGAGCACCGCAAGGAGGGCGACGTCGAGCGCCGCCACACGGAGATCGTGGCCGCCCCGGAGCACGAGTACGTCATCCACGTCGCCGGCTACCGCGACCCCGCGATGAAGTGGGTGCGCGTGAACCTGAAGGGCCACGCCCCGGAGCCGGCGAAGCCGGGCTATTCCGACGGCCAGGACGCGGGCCCCGGCGCGGAGCCCGCGCGGGTCCGCTACTCCTGGGGGTCGAACCTCGCGAAGGGGAAGAAGTACGCCACCGAAGGCGCCACCAGCGACAAGAATCCCGACGCGGGCGGCGACCTCACCGACGGGATCATCGCCCCGCCCGAGGACCACGTCTCGCTCAAGTACATGCCCACGAACGTCATGTTCGCCCAGGACGTCTCCCCCGTCATCACGATCGACCTCGAAGAGGCGAAGGAGATCGCCGCGTTCCGGGTCCACACGGGGCAGGAAGGCGGATTCAAGCTGGCCCATCCCGACACGATCGTCGTGGAGACGTCGCTCGACGGGAAGACCTTCGCGCGTGCGGGCGCCGCGGGGCACGACCAGGTCTTCGACCCGCCCGCCGACTACGTCCCCTGGGAGTTCCACGACGCGGCCCAGTACGCCGCGCTCCCCGCGGGGGGGATCCTCGCCTACGCCTACCGGGTGATCCCGGAGAAGCCCGTCAAGGCCCGCTACGTCCGCGTCACGTGCGCCTGCCGGAAGGGCTGGGGGGTGATGCTTTCGGAGGTCCTGGCCTTCGACCGCGTGGCGCTGGATCGGGACTTTCCTCCCCTGGTGGTCCTGCCGCCGGTCCGGAAGTCCCGCTAGCGATACCCATCGAGCACCGTCGCCTCCAGGCCTTCGAGGTCGACGGCTCGATCCTCCGTCCCGCGGCGGCGCACGGTGAGGCGGACGCGCCCCTCCCCAAGGTTCCACAGCAGAACCCGCCCGCGCTCCGGATACCACGCGCACACCGCCGGGAGATCCTCCGCCACGTGGGGCACCGCCTCGATC
>CAYNDR010000639.1:0-846 GCA_964395295.1 uncultured Planctomycetales bacterium | reverse complement strand
CGAGGGAAGAAGACGCTTCTTGAAGGCGAAGAGCGCGGCGAGGTCCTCGGCCACCGCCTCCCCGCCCGGGACGCCTTTCCGGCTGACGAAGACCGTCCCCTTCGAGCCCAGGCGGCCCTCGGCCGCGGCGCGGGCGTCGAAGTCGCCCAGGAACGTCCAGCCCTCGGAGGCGGGGGCGTCCGTGGCCTCGAAGGGCACGCCGGCCGCGAGGAAGAGGCTGTAGGGCCGGTCGTCCCCCACCCGCCGCTCGTCCTCTCCCCAGTAGTGCTTGAACGGGCCGCGCGGAGCGGCGCCGGCCAGGCGCCCGGACAGCTCCTTCTGGCGGCGCATCGCGGGGCCGAGCGCGGCCCAGTGCTCCCGCGCGAAGGGCGTCACCCCGCTCATGAAGCAGGTGTTGCCGACGTCCGCGATCGTGGAGACGACCAGCTTCGCGGCCAGGTGGCGGGCCGAGAGCCGGTCCGCGGGATACGCGGTGGTCTCGCTGAAGGCGAGCGCGCGGGAGGTGAACCGGCGGTGGAAGAGCGCCGAGAAGATCTCGTCGGTCTTCCCCTTGGTCCGGCCGAAGCCGCCGTCGTCGAAGTGCCCCTCGCCCACGCGGAAGGGGACGCCGCGGTAGTCCTCCAGGCGGATGCCGGCCTTCTCCGCGCCTAGGTACATCACCATGATGCCCAGATCCATCTTCGGCGCGGCCGACTGCTGGGCGCGGAAGCAGGCGGTGAGCTGGTCGCAGGTGAAGTCCTGCCACCGGCGCAGGAGCGGCGTCAGCCGGCGGCCCTTCGCGTCGCCGACGGACTCGGCCCACCGCGCCTCCTTGAGGCCGGCCTTTTCGAGGAAGGCCTTCCGGTG
>CAYNDR010000638.1:0-1986 GCA_964395295.1 uncultured Planctomycetales bacterium | reverse complement strand
AATGCCGGACCTCGTCGCCGGGGACCTGGAGCGTCCTCCTCCAGAAGGGCCGGCGCGCGGGATGGGAGACGAAGATCTCGACCACGGAGCCGGCGTCGTTCTTCTTCGCGATCCGGACGCCCGCGGGATCGCCGCGGAGGACGGCCCAGTGGAACGTGAGGAGGCGCTGATTGAGGTCCCGGCTCCCTTCGGCGCTCACGACGATGCGCCGGACGCGCTGACGGCCGCGGAAGATCCGGGCGACGACGAACGGCGAGTCGAAGTGCCTCTCCGTGGCGCCCGGCTCGAAGAAGTCGAGCCCGTCCTGGGGGGTGTCCTCTTCGACGACCTTGATCGATGCGACCGGGGGGATCGTCTCGGGCGTGATGTCGTGGGCCATCTTCGCCATCTTCAGGGGATCGACCCAGGAGCCCTCGAAGACCGTGGGGTGGGCCTTCCCGGTGAGGTATTCCTTCTCCGGGTCCTGGAGATGCCTGTTGCACCGCCGGAAGATCATCTGGACGACGGGCATGAGGAGGCCCGTCTCGACCAGCTTCTTCTTCACCTCGGGGCGGAAGGCGGCCAGGGTGAAGGGGATGGCCTTCATGAAGGGCTGGTCGGAGCCGGACGAGCCCTGCGAAATGATGACGAACGGGGTGTTGGTCGGGTAGAGGTCCCCGAAGCCGTCGGGGATGCCGTTATGGCCGGGGTCGTGGTCGCGGTGCTCCGGATAGATGTATAGGTTGTTCCCCGTGTACTGCCCCAGGAGGATCGCGAGTCCCCTGGGGTCCGCGTAGCCGCGGCGGGGGTTGCTGCCGCCCTCCAGCGGGCCGGCGGAAGTGGAGGAGTTTCCGAAGACCACTCCGGGGCGGACCGCGGAGCAGAAGGCCCAGTCCAGCCGTTTCTGCTTCTCCTCTTCCGAATAGGCGATCTTGCCGAGCTGGGGGTAGGGGCCCAGGGAGAGCCCGGAATGGCCGCGGTCGCGGTTGTCGTAGGAGTCGCCGCGGTTCCCCGCCGCGGTGCCCTCGGCGTGCCATTTCCGCAGGAGGTCGCCGATCTCGCCGCCGGCGGCCGTGATGGGCGGATCCTGCGCGGACGCGCCGAGGGCCAGGACCGCCCCGAGGGCGACCGCGAGGCCGGCCGGGCGCGCCATCCTCTTAGTATTCCCGGTTCTTCCTCTGGCCCGGCATCGGCACGGGGTACTTGCCGTCGGGGCCGGCCACCAGCGGCGCCGGGGAATCCGGGGCCGTCAGCTTGTCGATATCGGGGGCGAACTCGTGGTCGCCGTTGAGGATCTCCTCGTAGGTCACGGTCTTCCCGACGTGGGCGGCCATCCGGCCCATGGAGGTCACGAGGCTCGCCTCGGCGCCGCGCTTGGCCTCGTTGTAGGGCTTGTTGGCGCGGATGGCCTCCACGAGGTCCACCCACTCCATCCGGTAGGGATTCGGCTCGGGCTGGGGGAAGGCCCAGATCTGGTCCCCCTGCGCGAAGGTGTGGCCCTTGTAGGTGCGGACGCGGCCCGGCGAGTGGGCGCTCGTGGAGACGACCGCGCAGCCCTTCGTGCCGTGCACGTAGCTGGCGAACTCGCCGACGCAGTTGGCCATGTAGCGGGCGCCGAAGTAGAACTTGGTCCCGTCGGCGTAGGTGTACTCGACCGTGTAGTTGTCGAAGTTCTGGTCCGCCTCGTTCCCGCGGTAGTGGCGGCCGCCCGTGGCGTGGGCCTTCACGGGCCAGGAGCCCTTCATCCAGGAGAGCTCGTCGATCTGGTGGATGTTGAAGTCGCTGAAGACGCCGCCCGAGGCCCAGAGGAAGCTGTGGAACCGCGAGATCTGGTAGTGGATCTCGCTCTGGGCGCCCGGCTTGTAGGGGCCGCAGGTGGCCGCCTGGCCGCCCATCCGGTAGCCGCGCAGGAGGATGAGGTCGCCGATTTCGCCTCCCTTGATCCGCTCCACGAGCTGCTGGCGGCCGCGGCAGTGGCGGACCATGAGGCCCACGCCCACCTTGAGG
>CAYNDR010000637.1:0-2028 GCA_964395295.1 uncultured Planctomycetales bacterium | reverse complement strand
GCGGCGGACCTCCAGGGGCAGGTCGCCGAAGATGTGGTTGAAGTGGGGCCCCACGGCGCCGTGGGCGGCGTCCACGACGACCCCGACCCGGGGCACGGCGGTGACCTTCGACCGGAGGTGCTCCCGGTACTCCGCGGAGAGGGAACGCTGGACGATCCTGGACCCTCCGGGGGCGGCCTGCTCCGAGAGTTTCTGGATCTCCTTGAGGCCGGTGCGCTCGCCGACGGGGAACGCCTTCTCCCGGCAGATCTTGAAGCCGATGTCGTCGGGGGGATTGTGGGAGGCGGTGACCATGATGCCGCCGTCGAGCCCCAGGTGCCCCACCGCGAAGGAGAGCATGGGGGTGGTGCACATGCCGACGTGGACGACCTCGCACCCGGCCCCGCGCGCCGCCGCCGCGGAGATGGAGGGGGCGGAGAGCCGGGCGTCGTGGCCCACGGCGATCCGCCGCGCCCCCAGGAAGCGCGCGACCGCGCCGCCCAGGCGCTCGGCGAACGCCTCGTCGATCTCGCCCGGGTATTTCCCCCGGATGTCGTAGGCCTTGAAGATACCCATCCCGGTCTGGCGGCCCGAAGGGGCGCTACTTGGGTTTCATGTACCGGACGCGGCTGATGCCCGAGAGGGCGTCCTTTCCCTCCTCGGACTCCGGGTACTCGTTGTAGACCTGCTGGTAGACCTCGATCGCCTCGGCGTTGCGGTTGGCGTCCTCCAGCGAGTACCCGTAGCGCAGCATCACCCAGGGGCGCCGGACGTCGTCCTTGTAGCGTTCCAGGAACTTGTAGTAGCACACCGCGGAACGCTCCGGCCGCATCGTCTTGTAGCAGACGTTGGCCATCGTGAGCTGGAGCCACTTGGAGAAGCCCGAGTTCGGGTTCCTGTCGATCCGGCCCTGGTAGAAGTCCATCATCGGGTTGGAGACGATGATCATCGGCAGGGCGATCAACGCGACGACGGACCCCGCGATGAGCAGGATCTTCTTCCACGTCATTTCCATCGCGGCCCCTTCCGATCTTCCATGGGGATTATATCACGGGATCGGGGGCAAGTCGATGGCGGGATCAGGCCTTCCAGAACGTGGAGAGCGCCAGCTCCGCCAGGAACAGCGCGATGGCCGCGGCCAGGAAGAGGGGGCGCCCGCCCCGCCGGCCCGGGAGGGACGGCCGCGGGAGCGCCCGCAGGTCGGCCGAGGAGCCCAGCATTCTCCCGCCGGTCTCCCCGGCGATCCGTTCCAGGGCCGCGCGGTCCACGCCCAGGGCCTCGTCCTCCCGCGCGCAAGGGATCGTGGCCGCCGCCCGGGCCCGGCCGGCCCGCACGAAGACCGTCCCCGGCGGGAGCGGCGGGAGCGCGCCCTCCCACGCGTCGGCGCGGACCTGATGGAGCCGCAGGGTCCCCGTCTTCTCCGAGGGGACCGAGCGGTAAACGGCCTCGATCTCCGGGGGCCCCTTGCCCCGGGCGCGCACCAGGGGAGGGTCCACCGAGAGGGACAGGCCTTCCGCGCCGGCCGCCGCCGCGTGCGCGAGCGCCTGGAGGGCGAGGCGCTCCAGGCGCGCGTCGCAGGGGGGCGCGCACGCGGCGACGCGTCCGCGGCCCGTCTCCCGGAAGGCCACGACGGGGTCCACGAACGGGGCCCGCCCCACGGAGGCCGCGAGCTGGGCGCCCTCGCGGAGGGAGGTGCGGTTGATCCAGGGGATCGACACGGGGATCACGCCCGCCGCGGCGGGGTGCGCCTTCAGCTCGAGCGTCCCGGGATTCTCTCGGGAGTCTCCCCGGAAGGCGTGGAGAAGCTTCCGGAGTCCCGCCTCCAGCTCCCCCCAGTCCTTGATCTTGACCTGGGTGCCGACATCGAGGGTTTTGTTCGTGGTCACGACCGTGAGGCCCATCCCGAGCGTGCCGGGATCGTCACCGGCACCCGAACCGGCTCGCACCCGTTCCGACGTCTCACGGGCCGCCGCTTCGAGCCCGCCGGAGCACCCGAGCAGCGCCCCGGCGGCGCCGGAGAGGCCGGGCAGCCAGCGAGCGAGCGCTCGC
>CAYNDR010000636.1:0-2031 GCA_964395295.1 uncultured Planctomycetales bacterium | reverse complement strand
CACGGCTTCGTCCGCCGCCGGTCGATCGTCACGAACGCCGCGCCGCACGTCGGCAAGGCCGTGGTCGTCCGGATCGACCTGGAGGACTTCTTCCCCTCGGTCAAGGCAGCGATGGTCCGCGAGGCGCTCGTCTCGAACGGCGTCGCCAAGCAGGACGCCGAGGCGATCGTGGAGGCATGCACCCTGGACGGCCGTCTGCCCCAGGGCGCCCCGACGAGCCCGTTCTTGGCGAACATCGTCGCGGCCCGGCTCGACCACCGGCTCGCGGGGCTGGCCAGGGAGTGGCGGGATGGGGCGCTGGGCACGACCTTCACCCGGTACGCCGACGACCTCACGTTCTCCAGCGACGACTCCAAGCTCAACCACATCGTCCCTATCGTCCAGCGGATCGTGGAGGACTGCGGTTTCAAGCTGAACGAGGAGAAGACGCGAATCCTCCGGCGGGGCAACCGCCAGATCGTAGCCGGGGTTGTGCTGAACGACAAGCTGAACGTGCCGCGGACGATCCGGAGGAATCTCCGGGCGGCCTTGCACCAGACGCGGGAGGCCATCCTCCGGGGCGATCCCAAGCCCGTCGACCTGGAGCGGCTCCGCGGCTTGGCCGCCCACGTCCACGCCGTCAACCCATCGGCGGGCGCCCGGCTCGTCCGCGACGTGGACGAAATCGCGCGCCTGGTCGAACTCAGGGAAAAAGTGCTTGGAGGGCAACCCCGATGAAACGCCGATACCCGCCGGGCCTCCGGTACGAGAACCTGACGGACGAGCAGCTCGACAGGGTTTCGCTCGCCCGCCTCAACGGCATACTCAGGCCCGTCAAGGACATCGGCCGCGAGGCCGTGATCGAGGAACTGCGCGCCTACGACGCGATCGAGCGCCGGTGGAGATCCGCCGGAAGACGCCTATAGAAACTTTGCTCCTGGAACTGGAACCCCACGCGCTTCTAGACGCCGGGGTCGAGCGATGGTCCGTCGCTCCGGAAAGGCCGGTGTGAGGTCACATCGGTTCCGCCTTCGGGACCCGCGTACGGCTCCAGGCTTCGAAGACTCCGCCTTGCGCCTCCCGCCGGTCCCTCGGCCTCACGCAGGAGCATCCCCTTGAACAGGAGAAAGACCCATGCAGATCATCCGAATCTCCGAGGACGTGGTCGAGATCCAGGAAGTGTCCGAAATCAAGCGGGCGCGGCTGCCCGACTTCTACGACGCCCTCGTCGCCCAGCGTGGCTTCTCGACCCCCGTCCTGCCCCAAGGGACCGTCCATTACGCGGTCCGCAGCCGGTCGTCGGTCTACACCGTCGCGATCCCCCCCGCCAGGCGCAAAATAACGTTCCGGGAGCGGGAGGGGCGGGCCATGGAGTTCGCGTTGCCCTTCCCCTGGACGATCTTCATCGTCGCCTTCACCGAGAAGGCTCTCGATCAGGTCAGAGTCCACTTCTCGCCGGCGCCCATCAGGTCCACGGAGGACGACCTCTTCCATGCCCCTTTGCCGAACCGCTACCCCGACGGCCTGGTCTGCATGGGTAGCTTCAAGTTCGAGATCACCTCCACCCTTCCGGACAAGGTCGAGGAGGCGGTCCGGTTCTACCTCGAATCCAGCTTCACCGACGAGATCCTGGACTCCATCAACAACCACATGCCCGACGAGATCAGGGCGAAGGGCGGCAGGCCATGGCTGGAGGGCTGGTCCCTGATGGCGGACGAGGAGTTTCCGCGGGTCCGCTGGAAGAAGCACAAGCCGCTCGCGGACGTCATCGACCAGGCCTTCGAGAGGAGGTAATGCCCATGGAAACCGTCCTGTACGCCTTCCGGCAGTCGCAGCGGGCCGGGAAGGCCATCGGAGTCGAGGAGGCCTTCGGCAGGGCCTGGAAGGCGCCTTCCCGCGCGCTGGAGGGGCTCGCCGGGACATGGGAGGAGTTGCTTCTCCAACAGGCGCTCCTTGTACTCCGGAAGCGCGGGGTTCCCGAGCCCGGGACCGCGCCCGATCCCCTGTTCGCCAAGATGATCCTGGCCTTGAAATCCTGTGAGGAGGTCCCCG
>CAYNDR010000635.1:0-2046 GCA_964395295.1 uncultured Planctomycetales bacterium | reverse complement strand
CCGACTGCTCCCGCCTCCCGGACCGCCCGTGCATCCCCCCGCCGCGCGGCGGCGTCCAATGAAGGGCGGGGGCCTCCCGCGAGGCCGCCCCCCTGAGGCGTGCCGCCCCGGACGCCGGTGCCCGCCGGCGCGCGGGGCCTCCCCGTACGGGCCGTCCTCAAGGGGGTGTCCGATGAAGACCCGCCTCAGTCCATCGGCCGCGTCGTGGGCGGCGTCCGCGGCGGCCGTGCTGCTGGTCCACCTTGCCGCCTGCGGGGCCGCGGCGGCGGCCCAGCAGGGCGCGAACGCCCGGCCCACGTTCGACTTCTTCACCGTCTGGATCCTCGGCGGCGGCGGGATCGGATTCCTCTTCGTGCTCCCGATCGAGGCCTGCTCGATCGCCACGGTCGCGGCGATCATCGAGCACTCCGTCACGATCAACCGGGACAGGCTGGTCCCGCCCGAGGTCGTCGTCGAGCTGGAGGCGCGGCTCGACGAGGAACAATACGAGGAGGCCATCGCCCTCTGCGAGGCCTCCGGGAACTACATCACCCGGATCGTCGGCGCCGCGATCGCCCGGGTGGGGGAGGGGTACGACGCGATGGTCTCGGCCGCGGAGGGCGCCACGGACGAGCAGAACCTCAAGCTCCAACACAAGATCAGTTGGCTCAACCTCTTTGCCAACATCGGCCCCCTCATGGGCCCCGTCGGGAGGGTCGTGGGCATGGTGATGGCCTTCACCCGGATCGCGGAGTCCGCGACCCCGCCGTCCCCGCAGGAGCTGGCGGCGGGCATCTTCACCGCGCTGGTCACCACGGTGTGGGGCCTGCTGGTGGCGATGCCGGCGTCGGCTTTCTACTTCTATTTCAAGGTGAGGGTCCAGCGGCTGGCGTTCGAGCTGTCGGGCGTGGCCCTGGAGATCGTGGGGCGCTTCAAGCCCGTGGCGGAGGGCAAGTAGGGGGAGGCGCGGGCGGGGCCTACCGCGGCGGCCTGGAGAGCCGCTCCAGCTCCTCCTGCTCCTCCTTCTTGAGCCGCTCCGTCACCGCCGCCCCGTGCTCCTTCCACCAGGCCTCCCAGCCCTCCGCGTCGTTCGGGGCGCGGTAGGCGTCCGACGCGCGGCCGGGGCGCCGCTGGCGGGACTCGCCCGTGATCTGCTGGAGGGCGGCCTGGGCGGCGAGGACCATGAGGGCCCGGTTGACCGAGTGCTCCAGCCAGCTGGAGGGCCGGCCGGTGCCCGCGCCCGTGTTGCGGAGGAACTTGATCAGGGGCTCGACCAGGGCGGGGTTCCGGATCTTCCCCGCCGCCTTCAGGGCGGCCGCCACGCCGCGGACCTCGGGATCGCCGAAGTGGTCGGCGGCGGCGGAGGCCGAGTTCCAGTCCCGGATCTTCCCGAGGGCGTCCAGGCAGGCGGCCTGGACGGCGGGCTGCTTCTTCGGCGCGGCCAGGGCCCGCGCGACGGCCTGGGCGGCCTCGCGGTTCTTCTCGTAGCCGGCGAGGGCGGAGACGGCCTCGATCCGGACGGACGGGGCGTTGTCGTCCAGGACGGCCGCGAGCGTCAGGAGGATCTTGCGGTCCTTCACGGCCCCCAGGGCGCTGACGGCGGCGGCGCGCTCGTCCTCGCCGCCCTTGTAGGCTTTCCTGAAGCGGTCGAGGGCGGCCTGGACGTCCGGGTCCTGGGGGCCGGGGGCGGCGGCGGGGAGGAGGAGGGCGGCAACGAGGCCCGGGAGGCACCGGCGCAGGATTGTCATCATCCAGGAGGTAATACCGCCGCGGGCCGGGGCGGTTTCATCCGCGGAGCGAGGCATGGCGAGCCTCCTGGGGGTTCGGCTCGGCGCCGGGCGACTCCCGGGCCTCGCCGCGATGAAACAGGACCTGCATGACCGGCTCTGGAACGCCCAGCAGCGGTGGTTCGCCCTCCGCGAGGAGGGGGCGACGAAACGAGGCCTCAAGCTCCAGGGACTGAGATGTGGCGATCCCAACCGGTTTACGAGGAACATCCTCTTCACCGGGGGGACCCGGAGGAGCTACGAGGAGACGCTCAAGAGCTTCCTGGAATTCGCCCATGAG
>CAYNDR010000634.1:0-2070 GCA_964395295.1 uncultured Planctomycetales bacterium | reverse complement strand
GGAATGCTGGGGGGAGCAAAGGGGAAACTCCAAAAAGGAGAAATCCGCATCTGGATTGAGAAGCACGCCGCCGCCTACGGGGAATCCCTCTAGAGGAAGTTCAAAAGCCCCTCCGGCTGCAATTATAGGGAGGGCGGTGGGGGGGGGGAATCGAAGGGGACGGAGGGCTCCCGCGGGGCTTTCCAGGAGGGGTGGACGGGGGAAGGGGAAAAATATCACATAAGGGGCGTTATCGGCTGTTGTGGGATTGGAGAACCCCTGGCCCGCTCACGCGGTTTCGCGTATACTGTCTTGGCGCGTCTGGAGAGGCTTCTGGGATGGAACCTCACCCACCCCGCCAACCTGAAGCTGGCTAACCACCTGGCCAAGCATTGGAGCGAACTCTTCTTCTTTCTTCGACGGCCCGGCTTGGAGGGCACCAGCTGGCCTGCGGACCAGGCGATTCGTCCTGCCGTGGCCAACCGCAAGGTCTTCGGCGGCAATCGCGATCCCAGCGGGGCTCGGGCCCAGGAGATCATCGCTTCGATCGCCGGCACCTGCGTCAAGCGCGCGGTAGAGGCCTTCGAGTACCTACATCAGTCGAGTCCTGCGCCCCCCCCCCGAAGGATCACCGCGATCGGTTGGCCTGTCGCCTGCTCCGACTCCCCGCTCCGACGTAGCCCCGGCGGGGGCAAAGAGGGCGGAAGAGGGTCTGTCATCGGCGCAACTCGGATCGCCCTTCCCATCGGGTGCACGGACATTCCCTATTCAGGCGCTAAATAGATACTATTATCTTAACCAATCGCAATCACCCGGGGGATACTCGACCATATCTGACTTAAACGTTTGTAACGAAGGCATCGCTTTGCCTTCTATGAGACTGATTAGTATTCGCAACTGGAACCGTTTCATTGGTATACGATTCTCGCCCAGACTCCTATAGAGTGCAGGCAATGCTATATTGCCAATTTCAATTAACTGATTAGCGGGAGCTGATAACATTATTACATCGTAAGTCCCTCCGTTAATGTTTATCAATAATCCATTATCAATATACGAATGGACGATATTATTAATATCTTGCTCAGTGTATATCTTAAGGTTTCTTTCACAGCCAGGCATACATCCTATGACATTGACCGCTTGTGTAATGATATAAAGATACACAAGTCTGCGCATAACTACTACGAACACATTACCTCCTTCTAATATACTCGGTGTATCCTGATGGATGGTCGTCCCTCGAGTAGCAGAGGACGCACTCCGCCGGCCGGCCGTCCCTCCCCGCCCGGCCCGCCTGCTGCTGGTAGTGCTCCAGCGACTGCGGCATCCCCGCGTGGATCACGAACCGCACGTCCGCCCGGTCGATCCCCATCCCGAAGGCCACCGTGGCCGCCACCACGTCCGCCTCCCCCCGCACCCACCGGTCCTGCGCCTCCGCCCGGGCCTCGCCGTCCATCGCCGCATGGTAGCCCACCGCGCGGACCCCCGCCTCCCGGAGCCTGTGAGACATCTCGTCCACGTCCGCCCGGCGGATGGCGTAGACGATCCCCGCCTGAGCAGGCCTCCGCCGGACCTCCCGCAGGACGTCCAGGAAAGAGTCCCCCCGGCGCGCCACGCGGAGGCTCAGGTTGGGACGGAAGAAATCCCCCACGAGCACCTCCGGGTCGCGGAGTCCGAGCTGCGCCGCGATGTCCGCGCGGACGCGGGGCGTGGCCGTGGCCGTGAAGGCATGGACCGGAACGCCGGGGAAGGACCGCTTGAGCCTCCCCAGTGCCCGATAGTCGGCCCGGAAATCGTGGCCCCAGTGGCTGATGCAGTGCGCCTCGTCGATCGCGAAGGCCCGCACGCGGGAGAGCCGGAGGGTCCGCTCGAACCCTTCCGCCTGGAACCGCTCCGGGGCCACGAAGAGGAACCGGCGTTCGCCGCGGACGGCGGCCGCCAGGACGCGGTCCCGCTCCGCGGCCTCCAGACTGCTGTTGAGGAACGCCGCCCCGACGCCGCGGGCGGCCAGCCGGTCCACCTGGTCCTTCATGAGCGAGATGAGGGGGGAAACGACGACGGTGAGACCGCCGGCCACGAGCGCGGGCG
>CAYNDR010000633.1:0-2090 GCA_964395295.1 uncultured Planctomycetales bacterium | reverse complement strand
CGATGGTCCAGAGCGGCGCGCAGCCCAAGTCGAAGGAGTTCGGCGACCTCCTCCATTACGTCACCGAGTACAAGCCCGACCACTACCACAAGATGGTCGCCTCGCTCCTTCCCCAGTTGGAACGCCTGGCGGCGGGGGTCAAGCAGGACATCCTCTCCCCTGAGCCCGATTCTCCCCGGCGCCCCCTCACTTGGGAGGCGATCGATCGGCAGCGGCTCGTAGTCTACTTCTACCTGGGGAGCCTCCACGGGGAGGAGTCGGCCAACGCCGTAGGGAAGATGCTCCTCCTTGACTTCGAGGCGTACATCGCCAGCCGCTACAGCTATGACCCCGATGCCAGGAATCGCCGGATCTCGCTCTTCGTGGACGAGGCGCATCATCTGGTGAGCCGGACGTTCCTCCACATCCTGGCGGAGGCCCGGGGGGCGGACGTGGCCGTGACCCTCTCCACCCAGACCACGGCCCAGTTCGAGCAGGTCTTCGGCTCCCGGGCGGCGGTGGACGAGATCGTGACCCAGAACTTCCTCTGCGTCCAATTCCAGTCCCGCAATCCTCGCGAGTCCAAGGACTTCTCGGACCTGGCGGGCGAGCGGGAGATGAGGGTCATCGGCGAGTCCCACCGCTACGAGCCGGCTTTCTTCTCCTCCGGCTTCAGGAGCGTCGAGGACTTCCGGGCGCAGTTCACCCAGAACATCAGCTACCGGGAGGCGCCGCTGGTGCCGCCGTGGGCGATCGCGCAGCTCCCGACTTTCCACTACTTTGCCCGGATCGGGGGACGGATCTACAAGGCCCGCATCCCGCTCCTGGAGGAACCGACCTGCACTTACGCGGCGGACCTGCAAAGGGGGGCGTCATGAGCGTCATCGGAGGAATGCTCTTGAAACCGATCGTCATCGAGCCGAGCCGTTTCTCTCTCCATGGCGAGGACCTCGAGCGCGAGCTGCCGACCATACGCGAAGAGGCTGCGGACGATATCAGGGAGAGACTCGCGAAGTTAAACGACGGGGCCACGCTCGTCACGGAGCGCGAGGTAGAGGAGTGGCACCGGACGCTTTGCGACATCATCGACAATCTCCTCGCAGGTCGTCCGTTCGCCCTCCGCACCCCCACCGAGTGCTGCGCTTTCACGACGGTCTTGGATGAAGCCGACGTTGACCTGGCCTACTGCCGGGAATTCGAGCTCCGCGGTATCGTCCTGCCCGAGTGCGTCGCACCGCTCTGCGCCTTTGCCGATTACGACGAGTTCGATGTCGACGAGGATGACGAGTTCGACGACCGGCCCCCGATACGCCATCCGATGCGCCGGTGGCGAGTCACGGTCACGCTCGAACAGATCATTGATCGCACGGACCATCCTTGCGACCCCGACATATGTCCACTCGAAGTGACGCTACGCAAGCGCGTCACTTTCAAGACGATCGAGGCTCGGACGAAATACCACGCTCAGACACTTGCCCTTGATCGCTTTGAGGTCACGCACGGGACACGGCTGGGCGCCGAGTATTGGGCCAAGGCCGTTCTGATCGCGGAGGCGGCCTACCCTCAAGCGCCCGGACCCACCTCTCCTGCGGCCACTCCGAGACGGCAGGAGGACGCGCCGTGACCCTGACCCTCAACATCTTCACCGCGCTCCTCATCGCGTTGGGGCTCTCCATCGGCCTCTACCTCGTGGGCGGCCGTCACGAGGCCAGGGCCTCCCTGGCGCTTGCCTCGGCGGAGGCGGCCATGGAAACGGTGCGTAACCCCGCGGCCCGTGAATCCGCCCGCACGGAGGCCGCCCGATGGGAGCGGGCTCTCGCCCCAATCGGACGGGTGCTGTCCCGACAGGCCGGCTCCGTGGAGAAGACACTCGTCCGCGCGACCGCCCTCCGGATCGCGCTCGCCCAGAGGCTGATCCCCCTGGGCTTTTTCCTCCTGGCCCTGGGCGCCATGGCCGGCCTCCTCCGAAGGGACCGGGCGCGGGACCTCGTGCTCTACAGTTCGGTGACGTTCTCCTACATCGGCAAGTTCCTGGCGCTCGCGGCGGTCGCGTTCGGCGTCTTCGTCGCCCTTTGCCCGTTCGCGCCCGCCCTCTGGACCCTGTACCCGGC
>CAYNDR010000632.1:0-2098 GCA_964395295.1 uncultured Planctomycetales bacterium | reverse complement strand
GATTTCGCCTCCCTTGATCCGCTCCACGAGCTGTTGGCGGCCGCGGCAGTGGCGGACCATGAGGCCCACGCCCACCTTGAGGTTCTTCTTGTCGGCGTCCTCGGCCAGCTTGAATATCTTCCTGGTGGTGGGGCCGTCCACGGTGACCGGCTTCTCCATGAAGACGTTGAGGCCCTTCTCGATGGCGTAGGTGAACATCACCCAGCGGAAGGCCGGCGGCGTGGTGAGGATCGCGATGTCGCCCTTCTTGAGGCAGTCCATCGCCTTCTTGTAGGCGTCGAAGCCGAGGAACTGGCGCTCGGGGGGGACGTCCACCTGGGTCTTGAACCCTTCCTTCAGGTTCTTGGCGCTGTTCTTGAGCTTGTGGTCGAAGACGTCCGCCATGGCCGTCAGGACGATCGGGCCGGTCTTGTTGGCGGAGAGGGCGTCCCCCGCGGCGCCCGTGCCGCGGCCTCCGCAGCCGATCAGGGCCACCTGGAGGGTCTCGCTCCCCGCCGCGTGGACGGGCGGGATGGACGCCGCCGTCAGGGCCGCGGCCGCGCCCCCGGCGCCCCTGAGGAACTCCCGGCGCGACGTCACCCGCTTCGATGCTTCGCTCATCGCTGGACCTCCAATCCTTTCGCTACCTAAGGAAACGCGGGAACCGCGGCGGGATTCTCACCGGGGCGCGGCTATTTTTCCTCTTCCTTCTTCCCCTTGTCTTCCTTCTCCGCGGCCCCGCCGAGCTGGATCTTGACCTGGCGGGTCCGGGTCATGCGCTTGACGGAGAGGCGCAGTTCCCCCTGGCCGCCGGCCTGCTTCTCGAACTCCTTCGCGCTCGCCACGGGGGCGTCGTTCACGCGCTGGACGATCTCGTACGGCTTGAGGCCGGCCACGGACGCCTTGCCGCCGGGCTCGATCTTCGAGACGACCACGCCGGGGTCGGACGCCTCCATCTGGAAGTAGCGGCGCGCCTCGAAGGTCAGGTCGCGCACCGTGAGCCCCAGCGCGGCGGACTTGGCCTTGGGCGCGGTGTCGTAGTGGGCCGGGCTGATCACCACCTCGAAGTCCTTGAGGACGACCTTGCCGTCGCGGAAGAACTCGGCCTTGTACTTCTTGCCGGGGCCGAGCTCCGTCAGCATGCGGTTGAAGGCGTTCTCGATGGGGGTCCACGGGACGGGGATGCGGTCGAAGCCCTGCTCCGGGAGCTGGTCGTACCGGTCCCACGGGAAGGGCTGGCGGCCGAAGGGGCTGTCGTCCACCCGGACGTCCACCGGCTTCGGCGCGTCCTGGACGTGGAGCCTCAGGAGGATGAAGCCCGGCTCGATGCCGGCCTGCTGGGCGGGGGAGCCGGGGTAGACGAAGGAGACGAGGGCGCCGGTCTCCCCGTCGCGGGTCTGGTCGGACACGTTGTTGGCGCGGGCCAGGTCCCGGTTCAGGGCCTGGAGCTCCACGCCCATCCACCCGATCCGGTTCTCCTCCTCCTCGGTGAGCGGGACGTTGCCGGGGTCCGCGTTCTCCGGCCGGTCCTCCAGGGCCTCCTTCAGGTAGGCCGCGGGGACGAGGTCGGGCCGGCCGGAGCTCCAGCGCGAGCGCTCGTCCTCGACCTTCTCGCGGCGCGCCAGAGGCAGGGCCAGCAGAGCCCCCTCGGGGTCGAAGAGGAAGGTGGTCTGCGAGTCGCCGGAGGCGTCCGGGAAGAGGCGTCCCTTGCGCCCCCTGTTGAGGGAGTCGATGCGGCCGCGGTTGAGGTAGGAGACGCGCTTCTCCCCCTGGACGGTGACGTCCGCGGCGAGGAGCAGGAGGCGGCGGGCCTCGAGGAGGCCGAGGCCGGAGAAGGCCGGCGCCTTGCCGGCCGGCTTCTCGATCGCGGCCACGAAGGCCCCGTAGTCCGTCAGCGTCCGGCTGAACCTAGCCGTGACGGGATCGCCCCCGGGGAAGTCGACGAGGATGCGCTCCAGGCGGGCCGTCACGCTCTTCTTCAGGCCCGCCAAGACGAGGACGCGACGCTCGGCCAGCAGGAGGCCCAGGACGTTGCGCTCGGTGGCGTCCTCCCCTTCCTCGCCGGACCGGTAGCGGCGGTACATGCCCATTCCGCCGGCCTGCGCCTTGGGACTGCGGA
>CAYNDR010000631.1:0-2103 GCA_964395295.1 uncultured Planctomycetales bacterium | reverse complement strand
GCGGGGGAGATGAAGCCGATCCTGCTCCCCGAGCTGGCCTACATCGCGGAACTCAAGGGCCGTCCCGTGGCCTTCTCGATCGCCCTGCCCGACGTGAACCGCGCGCTCAAGAAGTGCAACGGCTCCCTCTGGCCCTTCGGGTGGTGGCACTTCCTCAAGTTCAACCTCCGGCGGATCCCGACCTTCCGGCTGGTGGCGCTGGGGGTGCGGCGCGAGGTCCAGAACCTGGGCCTCGGGACGCTCTTCTACCAGAAGTACATGGACGAGGGGCTCAAGCGCAACTACTACGCCGCGGAGCTCTCGTGGGTGCTGGAGGTCAACGACCGCATGAACCGCGCGATCCGGCTGGTCGGCTCCAAGCTCTACAAGACGTACCGCCTCTACGAGCGCCCCGTCTAGTTGTTCACGGACGGGCCGCGGGCCTCAGGGCTCCCAGATCTGCAGACCCTTCACCGTGGACACGTAGAGGCGGCCGCGCCACCAGCTCACCGGGCCCTTCCCCTGCGGGTCGGACGCCGGGGACAGGTCGAGGTGCTCCCCTCGGATGTAGCCCTCGGATTCCTTGTCGTAGACCACCGCCATGGGCGATGACCCCTGCTGGCCCGGCCGCGTCCCCCGCGGCACGGCCAGGACCATGTAGCGCGGCGGCGCGGAGACGAACCACCCCGACGCGGAGTCCGATCCCACGGACGGCGCCGGCGCGTCCCACGCCGTCACGTCCGCCCCCTCCCCCGCCCCCACCCGGAAGGCCGTGAGGTGCGCGCGGGCGCCCGCCCCCTCGCGGGGCACGTTGTAGACGTAGAGGAGCCCTTCCTCGTCCATCCCCAGGCTCGGCGGCCGGCCCTGGGGCAGGACCCGCCCCTCCAGCAGGGAGACCGACCGGTACAGCCTCCCGTCCGCCGCGTGGAAGACCAGGATCCGGTACTCGGCGACGGGCGGGTACGGCGGCGCCACCAGGCAGACGTAGTCGCGGCTCGCCGCGAGCCCGCAGGCGTAATGGCCCTGGTGGAGATGGCTGCGCAGGGGGACCTCGATCGGGCGGAAGTCCTTCCTCGACGGGTCGATCGGGAGGCTCCGCAGGATCCGCTGGGTCTGGTCGCCGTAGGAAGCCACATAATAGAAGGCCCGCCCCTCCGGGTCCGCCGCGTGGGCCAGGAGCTGGGCGGGGAGCGCGTTCTTCGACCCGCCGCCGTCGCGGGCGGAGAGGACCAGCAGCTGCCAGCCCGACGGGCCCCAGTGGAGGACCGCCGCGTGCTCGGACAGGTAAGGCCCCATGAAGATCGCCTGGCTGGGCTGTGCCGCGTCGCTGTCGACGGCGCGCGCCCAGGACAGCGCCCCGGTGGAGTCGTTCAGGCAGATCAGCCGCTCGTACTCGCCCCCCGGGCCGGCGCCGGGCCGGCCCGACGGCTCCGGGATCAGCTCGACCATCTGGTTGAACCGGACGGCGAGGTCGGCGGCGGGCCCCTGCCGGTTGGGGAACCGGGCCTTGGCCGCCTCCCGGCCCTCCCGCCGCGCCTCGTAGAGGTAGACCCGCCCGTCCGTGGCGTGGAACCCGGAGACCATGAACTTGTCGCGGACGCCCGCGTAGCGCCAGCGCGGGCCGCCCGTGGCCAGGTCGATCGAGGCCGCCCCGTCCTCCCAGGCCACGGCCAGCGCGTAGTCGCACGTGAACGCGGCGCCCGCGGGGCGAGGGCCGGCCGCGCCGCCGCTCGGCCGGAAGACCCAGAGGCGGCGGCCCTCCTTGAGGTCCCAGAGCTCCACGTCCGGGCCGGAGGCGAAGAGCTCCAGGTGGGCCGCGAAGCCGGGCGGCTCCACGCCGAGCGGCTTGAGCGGGACAAGGGGCGGCGCGGGACCGCCCGTCTTCGGCGCCTCCGGCGCGGCCCGCTTCCGGAGCGGGCCGAGGCTTGCCGGCCCCGGCGGAGGGACGGTCTCCCGGAGGCGCCTCTCCGCGTACTCCTTCGCGGTCTCCCCGCCCTCCCCCATCCTCTCCCCGCCGAACCGCCCGCCGAACCGCCCGAGCTCCCAGCGGAACCTCCGGACGTCCCCCATCCTTTCCAGGACGTCCAGCAGTTCCCGGTGGGCCCCGAAATCCAGGTCCTTCCT
>CAYNDR010000630.1:0-2105 GCA_964395295.1 uncultured Planctomycetales bacterium | reverse complement strand
CCCATCGCCTTTACTGCGAAAAACCCCGCACGGCAACCGTAGGCTGACGCCGTAGAGACGGTCTGTTTTGTCAGTCCCGGGCTTCCTCGCGGGAGCG
Source organism: uncultured Planctomycetales bacterium (assembly GCA_964395295.1). Taxonomy (GTDB): domain Bacteria; phylum Planctomycetota; class MHYJ01; order MHYJ01; family JACPRB01; genus CAYNDR01. Next base: position 2,008 of record CAYNDR010000630.1, on the reverse strand, counting down.
GGTCTCGATCCGTTCCCACAGCGCCGAGAGCTCGCGGACCCGCCCGGGGTCTTTCGCCGCCAGGTCGACCTTCTCGCACCGGTCGGCGGAGAGGTCGTAGAGCTCCCAGGCCTCCTTCCCCGCCGAGACGATCTTCCAGGACCCCGCCCGGAGGCCGCGGTTGGCCGCGTGATGGAAGTAGAGGCACTCGCGGCTCACGGCGCCGTCCTTCGCGAAGGCCGGGACCAGGCTCTTCCCCGGAAGCGGCGGGGCCGCGGCGCCGTTCCACTCGGCCGACCGCTTCCCGCCCGCCAGTTCGAGGATCGTGGGGACGAAGTCGACGACGTGCCCCATGTCGCGGCGCAGCTCGCCGCGCGCGGAGATCCCCCGGGGCCAGTGGACGATGAGCGGCGTGGAGATGCCCCCCTCGTGGTTCCAGTGCTTGTGCAGGCGGAAGGGCGTGTTGGCGGCGGTGGACCAGCCCGGCCCCAGGCAGAGATAGGACTTCGCAGAACCCGGGGGCGCCGCCGGGTCGTGCAGGTCGCCCCGGATGATCTGCTCGGCGCTGGCGCCGTTGTCCGAGAGGAAGAAGACGGCCGTGTCCTCCCAGGCGCCCATCGCCTTGACCTGCTCCAGCACGCGGCCGATCTCGCGGTCCATGCGGTCGATCATCGCCGCGTGGATCGCCATCTTCGCGGCCTGGAGCTTCTTCTGCTCGCCGGTCAGCTCGCTCCAGGCTACGGCGCGCCCCGCCTCGCCCGGCCCGATCTTCTGCGCCAGTTGCTCGGGCTTCAGGTTCCACGAGGGCGCCGTCTCGGGGTCGCGGTCCGAGAGCGCGCAGTTCACGATCCCCATCTCCCGCATCCGCTTCCACCGCTTCTCCCGGATGGAATCCCACCCCTCGGCGTAGCGGTCCCGGTACTTCGCGATGTCCTCCGGGAGGGCGTGGAGCGGGAAGTGCGGGGACGTGAAGGCCAGGTAGTGGAAGAAGGGGGCGCCGCGGTGTTTCTCCGCGTGCTCCTTCAGGCACTTGAGGGCGTGGTCCGCGATCCCGGTCGTGACGTAGTGGCCGCTGTCCGGCGGGACCGGCGGCCGCTTCTCATCGTCCTCGGTGTGCGCCTTCGGATTGAAGAAGCGGTCATGGTCGTCGAGCTTGTAGGAGCGGTCGAAGCCGCCGTCGGCCACGACCTTCGGGGCGCCCGAGATGTGCCACTTCCCGGAGTGGTAACAGCGATAACCGAGCGGCTTGAGGTCGTGCGGGACGAGGCGGGACCAGGCGGGCAGGCGTCCCTTGGGCGGGTCCATGCGGACCTGCTGGGCGTAGTAGCCCGTCATGAGGCTGCTGCGGGTGGGCCAGCACCGGGCGGTGTTGTAGAAGTCCGTGAACCGCAGGCCGTTCGCGGCCAGCCGGTCCAGGTTGGGCGTCTCGACCTCTCCGCCGTAGCAGCCGGCGTCGGAGAAGCCCATGTCGTCGGCGATGATGAGGAGGATGTTGGGCCTCGGCGGTTTCCGATCCTGCGCGGGGGCCGCCGCGGCCGCCAGGAGGACCGCGAGGAGTCCGACGAGCCTTGCCATAAGTCCTCCACCGAGCGCCGGCCGGGCGTGAAGCCGGCCCACTCAGTATCCGTTCAGCCCCTGGTTCAGGCAAGAAGCAACTAACCTGGCGTGCAACGGGCTGTTCGACCAATAGCCCGCCCATCGGCAATCGCGCCGAGCCCGCCCATCACGTTTTCCTTCGCGCTTGTGTCCCGCTCGTCATGGGGCTATACTTCCGTCAGGTACCGCCTCGCCGGCATATCATCTTCTGCGACTGCATCCGCATCGGGGGCTTTGAGGGCGCCCCGGAGCGGGCCTACGGTAGGAGACTGATGATGAGGCCAAACGCGGCAATCCTTCTAGCGATCCTCCTCGCGGCCTGCGGCGGCCACTCCGACGACCCTGTTCCCATCAGCTGGGCACGCACGTACGGGGGAACGCTGGGGGATATGGCGGGGGGCAGCGAGCCCCTGGATGCGGCGGCGGGATACTT
>CAYNDR010000629.1:0-2112 GCA_964395295.1 uncultured Planctomycetales bacterium | reverse complement strand
GGACCAGGAGGGCGGGCTGGCAGTGGTCGGTGCGGTTGAGATCCTCCTGGGGGCCCTCCACGCAGACCTTGAGGAGGTCGAAGCCCAGGATCGCGGAGGCGCGGTCGAAGAGCGCCTTTGCCGCGGGGAACGCGGCCGCGAGGCCGCGGCCCATGCCGACCTTCTGGGCGCCCTGGCCGGCGAAGAGGTAGGCGGTGGTCACCATCTCAGGATCGCGGTCCCCCAGGTGATGCCGGCCCCCATGGCGCTGAAGAGGACGAGGTCGCCGCGCCGGATGCGGCCGTCGCGGACCGCCTCGTCGAGCTCCACCGGGATCGAGGCCGCGGAGGTGTTCCCGTAGCGGTCGATGTTCAGGACGGTCCGCTCCAGGGGGAAGCCCAGCCGCTCGCAGACCGATTCGATCATCCGCGCGTTCATCTGGTGGGGGACGAACGCCTTGATGTCGGAGGGCTTCAGGCCCGAGGCGCGGAACGCCTCCCCGATGATCTCGACGAACTTGGGGACGGCGAACTTGAAGACCTCCCGCCCCTTCATCTGGATGAAGTGGCGCCCCTGGGCGATCGCCTCCGGGGTGGGCGGGTCGGCCGCGATCCCCGCCGGGGTGGTGATCAGGGGCGCCAGCCGGCCGTCGCAGCCCATCCGGCCGTAGAGGATCTCGCTCGCGCCGTCCGAGGGCGCCAGCACCGCCGCGCCCGCGGCGTCCCCGAAGAGGATGCAGGTGTTGCGGTCCTTGTAGTTGGCGAGGCGGGTGAGCTCCTCGGCCCCGATCAGGAGGCACCGCCGGGACTGGCCGCTCGTGATGAGCCCCGCGCCCATGGACAGCCCGTAGAGGAATCCGCTGCAGGCGGCCCCCAGGTCCGAGCACGCCGCGTTCATGCAGCCGAGCTTCGCCTGGACGTACGCCGCCGTGATCGGGATGAGGCGGTCGGGGGAGGTGGTGGCCACGATGAGGGTGTCGATCTCCTCCGGTCGGACCCCCGCGGAGTCCAGGGCCCGCCGGCCCGCCTCGGCCGCCAGGTCGCTGGTGGCCTGCCCGGGGGGGGCCGCGCGGCGCTGGCGGATGCCGGTGCGCTCCCGGATCCACTGGTCGCTGGTGTCGACCATCCTTTCCAGGGAGGCGTTGTCGAGGACCTGGTCCGGCGCGTAGGCCCCCGTGGCGAGGACCTTGACCTTCATTCGCTTTCCTTGGAGGACCAGGAGAACCACTTGGAGAACCAGGTGCTCCAGAGCGAGAGCTTGCGGAGCTCCTCCACGATGTGGTCGTTCAGCCGGTCCTGGATGAAGCCCGCGGTGACCTTGACCGCGTTGGTGATGGCCTTGGCGTTGGAGCGGCCGTGGGCCTTGATGACGATGCCGCGGACGCCGAGCACCGGCGCCCCGCCGTACTCCGCGTAGTCGAGCTTCTCCGTGGCCTTGCGGATGCCCTTCTGGACCTCGGGGCTGTCGGCCAGGCCGTTGGAGAACTGCCGGAGGATGAAGCCTTCCACCCCCTCGGCCATCTTGAGCATGAGGTTCCCCACGAAGCCGTCGCAGACGACCACGTCCACGCGGCCGGAGAAGAGGTGGTGGGGCTCGACGTTCCCCACGAACTCGAAGTTGGGGTGGACCTCCTCGAGGTAGCCGTAGGCCTGCCGCACCACGTCGGTCCCCTTGCGGGCCTCCTCGCCGATGTTGAGCAGTCCCACGCGGGGCGTGACGACGTCCCGGCGGAGGTACTTCACGTAGACCGAGCCCATCACGGCGTACTGGACCAGGTGGTCCGCCTTCGCGTGGGGGTTGGCCCCCGCGTCGATGAACGCGCAGGTGCCCTCGTCCGTGGGGAAGGGGATGGCGATGCCGGGGCGCTTCACCCCCTCGAGGTTCCCCAGGCCGAACATCGGGACGATGGCCCCGCCCACGAGGGCGCCGGTGTTCCCGGCCGAGATGACGGCGTCGGCCTCGCCGCGCTTGACCAGGCGGAGCGAGACGCGCAGGGAGGAGTCCGGCTTGCCCCGCAGGGCGCGGGCGGGCTCCTCGTCCATGGCCACGACATCGGCGGCGTGGACGATCTCGATGTTGGGGGGCAGGTCGGGACGGTTCAGGCGCTCGCGCTGGCCCACCAGCAGGAGCTTC
>CAYNDR010000628.1:0-2117 GCA_964395295.1 uncultured Planctomycetales bacterium | reverse complement strand
TCCTTGATTCTCGATTCTCCATTCTTGATTCCCAGATGCCCCTGAACGCTTACGCAATGACTATAGAGGCTGTTTCTCGGGGCGGGCCGCCGCGGGCCCTCGCCCGGGGGCCGGTCGGGGGGTGTTGAGCCCCGGCTTTGACTCACGCCGCGGCTTCGGTTAGCATGATCCCATGGCCGTCACCGCCCGGAAGCTCACCATGGCCGACTTCGAGAGGATCCCCGCGGACGGTTTCCGCCACGAGATCATCGAGGGGGAAGAGTACATGACGCCGGTGCCGACTCCCGAACACCAGTCGGTCATCGTGAACCTCACCATGATCCTGAGCAGCCACGCGGCCCGCGGGAATCTCGGGCGCGTCCTCGTGGCGCCGACCGACGTCGTCCTTTCCGAGCACGACGTGGTCGAGCCGGACCTGCTGTTCGTGGCGCGGGAGCGGCTGGGGATCATCGGCCCCAGGAACCTCCAGGGCGCTCCGGACCTCGTGGTCGAGGTGAGCTCGCCTTCCACGGCGGCGATCGACCGGGGGCCGAAGCGGGCCCTCTACGAGCGCGCGGGCGTGAGCGAGTACTGGATCGTCGACCTCCTGGCCAGGACGGTCGAGGTGCACGAGCTCGGCAGTCCCCGGCGGGTGCGGATCTACAAGGAAGGCCAGTCCTTCGAGTCGGCGATCCTGCCGGGCCTTCCCGTCCGCGTGGACGGGGTCTTCGCCGCGTAGGGCCCTCGCCCTACCGCGGCCGGCCCAGCACGTCCACGTTCTCGACCGCGAAGGGCACCAGGAACGTCCGGACGTCCTTGGCCACGCGGGCCACGAGCCGCGCCTTCTTCGGCGGCTTCCCCTCGACCTGGTAGCTGAACGTCACCTCGTCGTTGCAGGCGGAGTAGCCCTGCTGGGTCATGGGGAACTCCTTGCCCTTGCCCGCCAGGAGCGTCACCTTCTCCACGCGCTCCCTGGCGATCCCGAGCTTGAGGTCGAGCGCCGTCCGGTCCTCGTCGCCGGTCTCCAGGCGCTCGATGCGGGCCCCCAGCGCCTTGCCCTCGGCGCCGGCCTCCAGGGCCTTGAACCCGAGGTCCACGTCCTCCGCCGCCCCCGCGACGAGGACCGAGAGCGCGCCGCGAATCTCGCGGAACCCCTCCAGGGCCGAGGGGTCGGCCTTGACGGTGACGTCGAAGTAGGCGGTGAGCCCGTCCTTCGCGAGCTTGGGGAAGTGGATCCGCCGCTCCCAGTCGCCCTCGGGGAGGAGGCTGTTCCCCGCCGCGTCCACCAGGGCCTCGAGGGCCGCCTCCTCCAGCTTGACCGCCGGGCCCGGCAGGCCGCCGCAGACGGTGAGGACGACGCAGGGATGCGACTCGGACTGGGGGGAGAACTCGCGCTCCGGGTCGGCCTCCCGCACCACCTTGGCCGCGACGATGCGGGCGTTGGCCAGGGGCTTGGATCGCTCCGGGCCGCGCTGGAGGCCAAGGGAGGCGGCCGTTTCCTCGAACCGCTCCCGGGCCTTCGCCACCTCCTCCGCATAGGGGAACGCGGCGCCCTCCCCGCCCTCGGCGACGATCCGGACCGGGCCCTGCCCGCCCATCATGCCCATGAGCGCCTCGGGGCCCTGCTGGGGGTTCTTCATGAAGCGCAGGACGAGGTCGTCGTCCTCCATGAACCGGTTGAGGACCTTGAGGAGCTCGTCGCCCTGGAACCGCGCCCGGGCGGAGCGGTCGTCGAGCTTCTTGAGGTTCCTGGCCTCGAGGATGCGTCCGGGGGTGCGGAAGGTGGCCACGCAGGTCAGCCCGCCGACGAAGGCCTCCAGGAACTCCCGCGCCTCCGTGAACTTGGCGCGCTCCTGGGCGATCTGGGCGCGGAGCTCCTCGTCGCCGGGCGTCTCCCCTGCCGGGGGCGCTTCCGGCTCGCCGCCGACGCCCTCGACCACCAGGTTCCCCTTCTCGTCCCGGCGGGCGGCGTAGTCGAGCATGCCGACGTGCATCCCCTGGCAGTGGAACCGGATCCCGGCGAGGCCGGGGAAGTAGGCCAGGGCCTGGAAGAGCAGGCGCCCGTCCTCCACCGCGCACGAGCCAGACCGCGATGAGCCACCGCCGGCGCCAAAGGATCCTCAGGTACTCGGCTAGCT
>CAYNDR010000627.1:351-2129 GCA_964395295.1 uncultured Planctomycetales bacterium | reverse complement strand
TAGGCTGGCCCCTGCGGCGCGGGGAGCTGCACCAACCTCCTCCGCCAAGCGAGGAAGAGGGGATGCCCGCCCCAGCGGACCGCCTCCCGTCCCTCCACGGCCTCGATGTCCTCCGGCGCGACGCGGATCACGCGGTCCACCGATTCGATGGGGATGAGAAAGGGCTGGCCGCCGGCGCGGACCAGGAGGCCCCGGAAGATCGCGATGCTGGCGGGAACGACCATCCTCACGATCGTCCCCGCCCCGGCCCGTGTCTCCAGGCTCAGCCGCCCCCCCAGCCGCTCCACGATCGCCAGACCCAGGCCGTGGCCCGACACTTCCGTGATGATGGGGCTGGTGCTGAGGCCGGAGCGATAGACGAGGTCGAGGGCTTCCTGGTCGGCGAGGGCCCCCGCGGCATCGGCGGCCAGGAGCCCGGACCGCACCGCCGCCTCCCTGACCCGGGCCGGGTCGATTCCGCCGCCGTCGTCCTCGACGCGGATCTCCACCCGGCCCCCGTCCAGCGAGGCGATGGTCGCGACCACGCGACCACGCGGCGCCTTCCCGGCCTCGAGGCGGGCCCGGGACGGCTCGATTCCGTGATCGACGGCGTTCCGTACCAGGTGGATCAGGGGATCCTTCACGGCCTCCAGGACCTTCCGGTCCACCTCGAGATCGGCGCCGCTCGCGGCCCATTCGACCTCCTTGCCCTGTTCCTGGGCCAGGTCCCGGACCATTCCGGGGAAAAGGTCGAGGACGCTGGAGGCCGGCGTCATCCTGAGGCGCCGCGCCTCCTCGAACAGCGCGTCCACGCCAACCGCGATCGCCCGCCCATCGCTGGCGAGGTGGGCCCGCAGCTCCCGGGCCCGGGTCGCGGCGGCCCGGAGCGCAGGCTCCAGGCCCGATGCGGCGTCCGGCTCCAGCCCTCCATCCCCGGCGGATCCCCTCCGGGACCGGGCCCGGTGGAGCGCCGCCCGGCCCTCGTGGAGCGCCTCGGTGAGGGTCGTGGCTTCGCGGACCCTCTCCGCCGCGGCGAGCTTCGGGACGAGGAGGTCTTCGGTGTGCAGCGTCAGCGCGTCCAGCTTGGCCGTGGCGACGCGGAGCGTGTCGGCCGGCACGGCCCTCGCGGGCACCGGCCCTGCCAGCGTCGGGGTCGCGGAGGCGGGCGCTTCGAGCGGCGCCTCCGCCCCCGCCGCCGCCGGCGTGGCCGCAGCCCGATCGAGGTGGCGCGCCAGATCCTCCACGAGGTTGGGGCCGCCCCCGCCGGCCAGGAGGTGGCTCACCCCGTCCACCGCTTCCTGAAGGCGCTGGACGACCACGCGGCTGAGCGGGAGCTGGCCCCTCGTCAGCCGGCTGAGGAGGGACTCGCACGCCTGGCAGAGGGCCTCCACCTCCGTCAGGCTCACGGAGCGGGCGGCGCCCTTGAGCGTGTGCATCTCGCGGAACGTGGCCTCCGCCAGGGCCAGGGCCTCGGTGGGCGGCAGGCCGCGCTCCAGCGCCATGAGGTTCGTGTTGAGGGCCTGGAGATGCTCCTCCGCCTCCACCCGGAACGTGGCCATCAGGCGTGCCTTGAGGTCCTCTTTCTTGTTTGCCACAGCTCAGCTCACCTTGGGCGCGTCGAGCGCCTCCCTTACCTTGTGCAGGAGGCCCTCCGTGGTGAAGGGCTTGTCGAGGAACCCCTGCCCCTCCGGGAGCGTCCCGTTGCGGAGCGCCGCGTGCCCCGTGTAGCCCGACATGAAGACGCACCGCAGCCCCGGGCGCAGGCCGCCCAGGCGCTCGAACAGCTCGCGGCCGCTGAG
>CAYNDR010000627.1:0-341 GCA_964395295.1 uncultured Planctomycetales bacterium | reverse complement strand
CCTCCCCGTGCCCGGTCAGATAGAGGACGGAGAGCTGCGGACGGACGGCCTTGAGCGCCGCGGCGAGTGCCACGCCGTTCCCACCCGGAAGGACCACGTCGGTCAGCAGGAGGTGGATCGGCCCCGCGTGGGACTCGGCGACGGGAAGGGCCTCGGCGCCGTCCGCGGCCAGGAGGACGCAGTAGCCGCTCTGCTCGAGGACCTCCCGGATCAGGTCCCTGAGCGCCTCTTCGTCCTCCACGACCAGGATCGTCTCCGAGCCGCCCGGCGCCTCGGCGGGGCCGGCCCCCGCGGCAGCAGCCTCGGCCGTCTTTCCGGCCTGCGGGAGATAGACCTTGAAC
>CAYNDR010000626.1:269-2144 GCA_964395295.1 uncultured Planctomycetales bacterium | reverse complement strand
CTGCGGCGACGCATCACCGCAGGTAGCCGTCCGAGGGGGATTTCTCCCCCTCTATTATTTAGGATGGTTGAGGAGGCCAAAACGCGTACGGCAAAATCTCGTTTCATCGGAAATGGGTGAGATTGGGGGTTGCCGGCCCCACTCTTCGCCACTCCTGGCATCTGTCCTACGATCACTTCTTCCGCCATCCGCATGTCTCCCTATATAAAGGGTCCCTTGCCCCCCCCTTTTTGAAAGGGGAACGGTGTCGATTTTTGAAAAATAGTTGAAAAAGTTTCGCCGGATCCTGCCCAGGGGATCCGTCTTTTGCCCCCTCCTGAACCTCCCCCGCGCGGAGGTGGGGCGATGGTGCCCGTGCCCTTCCCCCGCCCGCCGAGCGGAGCGAGGGGCGGGGGCCTTTTTTCCTTTCAGAGTGTACCGATCCCCTCACCCTTCGCCCTTGCCCTTGGCCGCGCCGGAGGCGCGGGCACCCTTGACCTTTGAGGACCCCATTCCTTCTCGGAGGCCGCCAGACTTTTATGGCGAGGCGTGCCCGGAGCGTCTAGGATGGAGAGCGCCATGAACGTCCGAGTCCTGATCTAGTACGATCCCCAGGCGAAGACCTTCTCGGCGCATTGCCCGGAGCTCCCGGGCTGCACGAGTTGCGGCGACACTGAGGAGGAGGTTCTCGCCAACATCCGCGAGGCCATCAAGCTCTACCTCCGGCCGTTGCCCGGGGAGGTGCCCCCCGGCGCGAAGGTGGTGGGACTCAAGCTCTGAGAGGGTCTTGCGTCCCTGGCGACGCGCCACGCGTGAAGTCGTCTGCGTGCGCGCTTGATCCCCTCTGAGTCGAGGGAGAAGGCGGGTGAGGCGCCTCCCGCCCAACCCGCGGAAGTGGCGGAGACAGCAGGCCCTTTCTCCTTCCTCGCCAGCGACATGCCGTCCCTTCCTTTTCCCTCGGCCGCGCCGGCCTGTCCTCCGTAGCCGCCGGAGGCGGCGAAGGAGGAAGGCGCGGGGCCCTTGACCCTTCGCCCTTCTCCATCTCGGCTTCTCCAACGATACAATCCCGGACCAGTACGGTTTCTGTCGGCCTCAAGCCCGGGCTCCCCGGTGACTCGAAACGAGCACCGGGGAGCCCGGGCTGAACTATGCCGGACGGGGAGGGGGCGGCCCGGAGCGGCTATCGAAGAGCCGCTGAATCCATATCAAGAACCTCATCCGAGCCAGGTCGTCGAGGTCCGGATCGCAACCGAACGGGCACATATGCTTCCGCCCGCCCTGGTTGAAGCCCCGCCTCGACCAGCCTCGACTCGTTCGGGCCCTCCGGCCTCCCCTCCTCCCTTCCGGAAACCCACAGGCGACCTCCATGGCTCGGCCTCCATGAAAGGGAATCCGCATGACGGCCCCGGCCAACGCCGGTCGGGGCACCCCGGCCCGGGAGGTCTCGGCCTCCCGGCCCAGTGTGCCCCGAACCGGCGCGGCCTCGGGATCATGCGGCGGCCCGGCTCACGGCGGCCCTTCCTGTGGGCGAAAAGAAAGCCCGATTGCTATAGATCAACCACCCGATGGAGCCCCTTCCTTGGGGCCCGTCGGCCAGGGGCGTCCATGGGCACCCCAGGCGCGGTCACCCGGCGGCCTCCTGCATGAAGGATCCCCGTTTCACCTGTTTGAGGGCGTTCACCCGGCACGCCTCATCTCCTTCAGGTCCTTTCCGCTCATGCCCTTGTTCCTATCCGCCTCCGCCTGCATAAACGTTTTCCTGTTACGAAGGATCGCCGGGTGTTCCGCCACGAGCGACCGGAATTCCCGGCGTTCCCGAAACCGGGCCTGGGCGACGGCGCCGTAGGACACGCCCATCCCCTGGGCCGCCATCCCGATCCGCAATCCCTGGATGTC
>CAYNDR010000626.1:0-259 GCA_964395295.1 uncultured Planctomycetales bacterium | reverse complement strand
ACCACGGCGGCCGCTTCCCGCTCCCGGGCGTGTAGCCGGCGAATGAACTTCGCCAGCGGACGAAGACGCAGCGGACAGGCCGCAACCTGCGGTGGATCCGGCGCGGGGAAGGCCATGTCGTCACGGACCTGGATGGGATTCCTTCCGGCGCGCTCCATCCAATCGAGCGCCGCGTTCTTGGCGATCTGGGCGACCCATCGTAAGAGCCCCTGTGCGCCGCCCCACCGGAACTGATCGAGCCGGCGCCAGGCCTTCAGGA
>CAYNDR010000625.1:0-2161 GCA_964395295.1 uncultured Planctomycetales bacterium | reverse complement strand
ATGGGCGGAGGTTCCATTCCGACAACGATGTCGTTCGCGTTCATGGCCAAGGCGGAGTTCTCGGTGACCCGGGGATCGTGGAGAAGCTACCTGGGAAGGCTCAGCCTCAAGAGCACGGGGATCATGAAATCGGAATCGGAGCAGGAATTCGCCCTTCGCCCGCTGGACAAGGTGCCCGAGGGATTCCTCAGGCTCAGGTAGGGGCGGCCCGGGGGGGAGCGACGGCCAACGGCGGCCATCTTGGCGCACAGGAAGTGCCGCCCGCAGGGCCGCCGATCCCGCGCCTCCGGCGGCTCCGACGAAATATCCACGGCCCGGCAAGCGCGGCGTTGCCCCGCGTTGCGGAACGCAACACGGGCCGGAGGATCATCTCGGATCACATTCGCCAAGGGTAACCGTTCAGCCCCCCGCAGAATCGCTCGCCTTCCTCCGTCCCCGCAAGATCGCTCCCACGGCCTTGAGCTTGCAGCTCAGCTTGCGATCCCCAAGCTGAGAGCGGAAGGCCGAGAGCTTTCCGAGCCCCTGAACGGATGCCAAGAAGATTATGGGACGTTGCGGGCCTGGAGGACATCGGCCCCGCCCGGGCGGTCTCGCGGATGCCGCTGTCCTGGCCCTTGCGGACGGCCGCCGGACTGCCTCTTCAACGGCAAGGCGGTGAATCCCGCCTTCACGAAATCCTCGTCGAAGGTGGCCGCCTCCGTGAGGCCCAGTTCCCGCATCACGGCAAAGGACGCGCAGTCCACGAGCGAAAGCGTGAGCTGGGCGTACTTCTCGAGGAACCGCCGGGCCTCCCGGCGATGGTCCCGGGTCACCTCGATCAGGCGCACCCCTCGGCCGGCCTCGATCTCGTCCCAGGCCCGTCCGGCCGCCTTCCGGTTCGCCTGCTGCGCCATGCGCGTGACCGTCTCGGAGAGCACATAGTCGGTCGTCACGAACCCGCGCCCACAGAGTGTTGAAGGGAGATCCGGGACCGAACGGATACCGGATAACCTTTGCGCTCCGGGCCGCGGCAAGGTTCCATATCCGGAGAATGGAAGAGGGAGCCCTCGACTTCGAGGCCGTCCGCCCCCGGATCGCCGGCATCCTCCTGGAGATCCGCGAGGCGGGTTTCATCCCGGTGTTCAATCCCGGGGAATCCGGGACGGACCCCGAGTCGGGAACCACCGTGGCCCTGGACCTGGTGTGCCCCCACGGGAGGAGCTGGGAGACGGCGTACCTCCACGACGAGGAGGAAGGCTCCTTCGAGTGGGATGAGACCGGGGAAATGGGCGAGGTCGAGGGCTGCACGGTTTGCGACCTCGAGGCGGAGGGGCACCGCATCCTCTGCCCCCTCTGCAAAGAGCCTCTCCCCCCATGCCCTGAGGAAGAGGCGGTCGAGGCCTTCAGGCGGGGCGAGGACCTCTTCATGACCGCCCGCTGCCCGAAATGCGCCTCTCCATGGGTGACTTGGGCGGGCGAGGGGGAGCCTCCGGCCGAGGTCCCCCGGAGGTACGGCGCCGAACAGTGCGGGTGCTGGGAGTTCACCCTGTCCTGCCCCGATTGCGGCAAGCCCATGAAAAGCACGGACGTCCACGAGGAGTTCCCCCCCGGCGATTTCCGGGAGGATCACGCCGGTCCCCCTGACGAGGGCCCCGTGACGCTGAGGGCCGGGAAGGAGCCCGGGCGCAACGACCCGTGCCCCTGCGGGAGCGGGAAGAAGTACAAGAAGTGCTGTCTTGGGAAGGATTGACCGTCCCGTGCCGCGACGTCTTTCAACGGCCGCTTCGCCGCCGGCCGCGACGACGAGAAGCAGGACGACAAGGAGCGCGGCGAGCCGCTTCATCCCCGACAGGGCCAGGGGTGAAGCCTGAGGGGCGGGCGTCCCGGGCCCGAACGCCGCGACCGTCCCCTGGTCGGTCCCCACGACCAGGAGGCCCCGGACGATTGCGGGGCCCGTGATCGCGTCGCTCACGCGGACGGCACAGGCCCGAGGCGCGGACCGACCCGGCGCGGCGCGCCGCCTCGGCCAGGGCCTCCTCTGCCGAGAAGCCGGCCTCCGGGCCGGCCTTGGGCTCCGCCCGGGGCGCCTGGGAAATCCCCCGGAGGAGCTCGTCCATCTCCCCTTCCATGAGCCGGCCCGTCTTCTCGTCCTTGACCACGCAGACGAGGCACGAGGTGAAGG
>CAYNDR010000624.1:0-2164 GCA_964395295.1 uncultured Planctomycetales bacterium | reverse complement strand
CTATTTCCCAAGGTCACCTTCTATTCCGGAGTCTTGGCGCCCGGGGAAGTTCTGAGGCAGTCTCTTGAGAGTCCCGATGGAGTCCGGGGCGATGCGGCTGTTCCGCCTCGGCGGGTCCAAGCGGCTGGGCGACGGGATGGACTTGGCCTAGGAGTCCCAGCAGGGAGCGCCGTGGCTGCGATCGACGAACCGGACCGGGTCCGAGTTCCGCAGCCTCTTCGTGGCGTTCTCGCCTTCCATGGCCTCCGGGTTCCCGGCGCAGGCCGCGTCCGCCGGCGGGGCCGGGTCCCTTCCCTTGGATCCGGGCCGTGCCGTGCCGCTGACATCGTTGGTCGGCGATTCGCTCAGCGCCGGGCAGCAGAAGGTCCTGACGGCTTTCCTGGAGCAGGAAGGGGTGGCCTACCCCGGACGGCTCCTGGTCGCCGGGGTGCCGGCTCGGGAAGCGTCCTCCGGCGGACCGGCGCCGCGGGGGACCTCTCAAGAGGAGAAATGGGTGCATATATGGCCGGCGGCTGAGGAAGGGGCCAGCCCCGTTCCCCGGCACTTGGTCTTCCTTGATACTCAGCCGTTCCGGGGCAACTGGAGCTTCCTCGGACACCGGGTGACGCTCAACTCAGTGCACTTGACCATGGCCGTGCCCGTCATCGGGCCCCAGCCGGGAGTCGGCCAGGGACGGTTGACCGTCAAGGTCCAGGGGACTTGGCCCACGAGGCCTCATCTCGAGGTCTATGACGAGGAGGCTGGGATCTGGGTGCCCGAGCCGGCGCTCCTCGGGCCGGGCATGGATGAGGATATCGTCATGCCCGCCGCCGCGCAGGCAGCCCTGGCGGTGGGGGTCCACAACGACTTCAGGGCCGCCCTCGTTTCTTCGACCGGGACGCTGTGGTTGAGCCGCAAGTTCGTGGCGCTCGCCGCTCCCCAGGAGGTGGGCAAGGGCCTGGAGACGAGGTTCAAGCCTGCCGTCGCCGTGGACGGCTTCCAGCGGACGCACCTGGTCTACCGCAAGAAGGGGGAGCTGTCGCACAGCTGGGAGGCCGGGGGAGCGTGGATGCATGGGACGGTTCCTGACTCGGGCGGCGCCGGCACGCCTTCCCTGGTCGGCGAAGGCGACAAGCTCCATGCGGCCTTCGTGGTCCCCGGGATCGGGGTGTCGTACGGCGTCTGGCAATCCGAGAGATGGACCACGAGCGGGGTCCTCGCCGACCCTTCGGCGGCGAACCCCGTCTCTCTGACGGTCGAGCCCAGCGGGGCGATGAGCGTCTGCTACGGCCTGGCGGGCGCGGTAGGGTGCTCCGTCGGCTTCAGGGGGGTCTGGACCCAACTGACTCCGCCCGCCGCGGTCCCGGGCTCGGGCGCGGTCAAGGACCTCCGCCTGGCGTCGTGGTATGGCCGCGTCTCCGGGATCGTGATCCGCGACGCCCCGGCGGGAACGGGACAGGTGGAGGCGTTGTCCCTCAATCCACAGACGGTGTGGGGCGCCAGGCAGGGCTTGGCCGGGTCCTTCAACTTCCGCAGCCTCTTCATGCCGAAAGGGAAGGCCTTGGCGGCCGCCAGCGTCTCCGGAGGCGGGGGGACGACCTGGGTCTCGGTCCTCGCCGACTCCGGGATGGTCCTGCTGGGCCCTGGCATGGGCTCGTCCCTGGCGCCCACGGGGATCAACGGCGCGGCGCCGCCGTTCGCCTTCGCAGGCAGCACCGGAGGGAACGCCTTCTGGCTCTACCGGACCTCGCGGGGCATCGTGGTCCGCCGCGAGGACGGAGCCGTCGGCGGGGCGCCCTCGGCCGGGCCCCGCGGATTCGGGCCGGGGGGCCTGCGGCCGCGTCAAGAGGCGCATTCGGCCGTCTACCCCGAGGGGGACCGTTTCGTCTGGAAGGAAGCGCGGCTGGCCAAAGTGCGGCTTACGGTCACCGCTCCGGCGACTTTCGGGGTCACCGCCATCAGAGAGGCGCCATGATCGAGCTCTGCGACCTGCGGAAGGACTATGACGGGGCGCCGGCCTTGCGCGGCGTCTCCTTCAAAGTCCCCTCCGGCTCGATCTTCGGATTCATCGGGCCCAACGGCGCGGGCAAGACCACGACCCTGAAGATCCTCTGCGCCCTCCTCAAGCCCACCGCCGGCAAGGCCCGCATCATGGACCTCGACGTCGCGGAGGAGCCGGAGGCGG
>CAYNDR010000623.1:0-2167 GCA_964395295.1 uncultured Planctomycetales bacterium | reverse complement strand
CCGGTCTTCTCCTGGGTCTGGGCCAGCAGAACCTCAGCCTGCCGGACCAGAACATCCTGATCGGCCGCCAACTTGGTGCGCTCAATACTCGCCTTATCCAGCTCTTTCTGAAGAGCGCCGATCCGGACCGCCTTGGCCGAGTTCTCGTCTTCCCCTTTCGCCTTGTCGTAGGCATCCTTGAGCGGTCTCTGTTTGGCATTGTCTCTCTCTAAGGCAGCGTTATAGTCCTTGAGGTTATTCACATCCCGATCATATTGTAGCTTGGGAGGCAAATCACCAAGAACCTTGGCAAGTAACTCCACCGGAGCGGTATTGATATTGGCAGGATAAGATAAAAATACGCGGCCTGTATCGGAAGCATGTAAGCCCAACATCGTGTCCGGGGGCGGAGGCGACTTTGGCGCACCCGTCACGGTCCGGTCGAACCAAAGATAACCATTCCAAGAAGGATCAGGAGGACGATCCCCGAGGAATGAAGAATCCTTCTGCACGGCCTGAGGAGGATTCACCCCGTAATCAATGGTGAAATTGGCGTTAGTCGAGGCTGAATCGGCCAGGGACGCACGGACGCTGTCCTGGTAACGACGCCCGCTGAAGAGGTGCCCCAGCACGACGAGCAGCACCGCCGCCGCGAGCCCCTTCAGGATCCAGAGCACCCGCGGCCCCGGAAGGAACCGCCACCGGCGCTTCGGCCGCGCCGATGACTTCCAGAGCCCCCCCACGATCCGGCCCTCCAGGTCCGCCGGCGGCGCGTCCGGCGCCACCGTCCCCTTGAGCCACGCGGAGAAGTCCCCCGCCTCCCGGAGCGCCGCGGCGCAGGCGCCGCACCCGGCGGCGTGCCGCTCCACCTCCAGGCGCTCACCGGGATCGAGGCCGCCACCGGCGTAGACGTCCGCCAGGGCGTCCATCTCGTCATGGATGCTCATGCGTCTTCCTCCACCAGGGCGCGAGCTCCGCCCGCAGCCGCTTCGCGCCGCGGGCGATGAGCCCGCGCAGAGACCCGTTTTCCATCCCCAGCGCCCGCGAGATCGCCCCGTACTCCATCCCGTTCAGGAAGTGGAGCGTCACCGGGATGCGGTACCGCTCCGGCAAGCGCACCAGCGCCTCCCGCACCCGCTCCCGCGCCTCCTCCGGGTCGGCCGGCACCCCCGCCGGAGCGGCCCCGGCCGCCGCCGGGACCGGCCGCCCCAGCACCTCCGCCTGCCGCCACGCCAGCCTCCGCGCGATCGTCAACAGCCACCCGCGGAACGCCCCCGGTTCCTTCAGCTCCCGGATCGACTCCCAGGCCCTCAGGAACGCCTCCTGCACCAGGTCCTCCGTCCACGCCGGGTCCTTCAGCAGCCCACACACGGACGCCCAGACCAGCCGCGCGTGGGCGCGCACCAGATCCTCGAAGGCCGCGCGGTCCCCGGACTGCGACCGCCGGACGCGATCCAGTTCTTCTGCCGGCTCCATCGGGTCTCTACCTAGTGTAGAGGGCGAATCTGAAGCTACAGCACGCCGAATCGAAAAATTACTTGGTCCCCCTGGCACCTTCGTGGTGAAATTTCCCCGTGGCGTACCTCTTCTTCTTCGCCTCCGGCCTCACCGCGCTGGTCTTCCAGGTCGTCTGGGCCCGTTACGCCGGGCTCGCCCTCGGGAACAGCCCCGCCGCCGTGGGCACCGTCGTGGCAGCCTTCATGGGAGGCTTGGCCCTCGGGAGCGCCTGGGCCGCCCGCATGGCGCCGCGGGTCCGCCCCCTCCGACTCTACGGGCGGTTCCAGGTCGCCATCGGGCTCTACGCCCTCGCCGTGCCCTGGCTCTTCCGCGCCGCGACCCCGCTCCAGGCCCTCGCCTACGGCGGCCCCCTCTTCGCCGCCGCGGGCGTCCTGACCGCCGCGCTCCTCCTGCTCCCCGCCACCTTCCTCATGGGCGCCACCCTGCCCCTCCTGACGCAGCACCTGGACCGCAAGGAAGGGGCTGGACGGCTCTACGCCGCCAACTGCGCGGGGGCCGCGCTGGGGACCCTCACCGCGGGCCTCTTCCTCCTCCCGAGGATCGGCCTCCAGGCCACGACCCTCCTCGCCGCCGCGGTGGACGTGGCGGTCGGCCTGGCGGCGATGCGGCTCGGCGGACGGACCGCCGCCCCATCCGCGGAATCGCCCTCCCGAGTACCCCTCGACCGCCC
>CAYNDR010000622.1:0-2236 GCA_964395295.1 uncultured Planctomycetales bacterium | reverse complement strand
TGCGGTCTTCCCAAAAAGATCGCCCTGGAGCTGTACCAGCCGTTCATCATCCGCCGGCTTCGCGAGCTGGGCCGCGCGGACACGATCAAGAGCGCCAAGAAGATGCTGGAGCGCCGCGACGAGGGCGTGTGGGACATCCTGGAGGAGGTCATCAAGGACCACCCGGTGATGCTGAACCGCGCGCCCACCCTTCACCGCATGGGCATCCAGGCGTTCCAGCCCGTGCTCGTGGAAGGGAACGCGATCGAGCTCCACCCGCTCGTCTGCACCGGCTTCAACGCCGACTTCGACGGCGACCAGATGGCCGTGCACCTGCCCCTCTCCTACGAGGCGCAGGTCGAGGCCCACACGCTGATGATGTCGACCCAGAACGTCTTCTCGCCCGCCCACGGGAACCCCATCATCTCCCCCACCCAGGACATGGTGCTGGGGATCTACTACGCCACCCTGGGCCGCCGGGGGCTCCTGGGCGACGGCAAGGCGTTCTCCTCGCCCCAGGAGGCGATCCTGGCCTACGACGTCAAGGACATCCACGTCCAGTCGGTCATCCACGTCCGCTACCCGGGCACCAAGGCGTTCCTCCCCGGGCGCGGGCAGTCCGAGACGCTCACGAACGGCCGCGTGAAGACCACGGTGGGGCGGCTCCTCTTCAACGAGATCCTGCCCCCCTCGATGCCCTTCTACAACTACGAGCTGGACAAGAAGGGCGTCCAGGAAGTGATCAACCGCTGCCACCGGACCTGCGGCAAGGAGGCCACGCTCCGGCTCCTGGACGACCTCAAGGGGATCGGCTTCAAGTACGCCACGCGGGCGGGCATCTCGTTCTCCAAGGACGACATGACCATCCCCACCGAGAAGACGAGGATCATCCGGGAGACCCAGGACCTCGTCGACAAGATCGAGAGGAACTACCAGCGCGGGGCGCTCACGCCGAGCGAGCGCTACAACCAGGTGGTCGACGAGTGGACCCACTGCCGCGAGCGGGTCACCGAGGCCATGCTCAAGGAACTGCGCATCGACCAGCGCGGCGGCCAGCCGTACCTCAACCCGATCCGGCTCATGGTGGACTCGGGCGCGCGGGGCAGCCAGGACCAGGTCCGCCAGCTGGCGGGCATGCGGGGCCTCATGGCCAAGCCCTCGGGCAAGATCATCGAGACCCCCATCCTCTCGAACTTCCGGGAGGGCCTCTCGGTCCTGGAGTACTTCTCCTCGACCCACGGGGCCCGCAAGGGCCTGGCGGACACGGCCCTCAAGACGGCCGACGCCGGGTACCTCACCCGGAAGCTCGTGGACGTGGCCCAGAGCCTCGTCATCAACGTGCACGACTGCGGCACCCTCAACGGGATCACCAAGGCCGCCGTCTACAAGGGGGAGAAGGTCGATGTGTCCCTCTCCCAGGCCATCTACGGGCGCATCTCGCGCGACAACATCACCGACATCGTGACGGACGAGCCGATCGTCCGCGAGAACGAGGTCATCACCGAGGAGATCGCCCGGAAGATCGAGGCCTTCGGCTTCCCCAAGATCCGCGTGCGCTCGCCCCTCACGTGCGAGGCCCCCGTGGGCCTCTGCGCGAGCTGCTACGGGATGGACCTCTCCCAGGGCCGGCTCGTGGAGGAAGGCGCCGCGGTCGGGGTCGTGGCCGCCCAGTCCATCGGGGAGCCGGGCACCCAGCTCACCATGCGCACGTTCCACATCGGCGGCGTGGCCATCAAGACCGCCGAGGAGTCCAAGATCTACTCCAAGAGCAAGGGCGTGGTGAAGTTCAGCAACGTGCGGTGCGTCGCCACGAAGGAGGAGCAGGCGATCGTCATCAACCGCAACGGCGAGCTCGTCATCCAGGACGAGAAGGAACGCGAGATCGAGAAGCACATCCTCCCCATCGGGTCCTACCTGCGGGTCCGGGACGGGGCCAAGGTCAAGCCGCGCGACCTCCTGGCGCAGTGGGACCCGCACAACGTGCCCATCATCGCCGGGAAGGACGGCCTGGTGCAGTTCGAGGACATCAAGAAGGGCGAGACCATGCAGGAGGAGCGCGACGCGCGGTCGGGCGTCCTCCGGCGCGTCATCATGGAGCACAAGGGCGAGCTCCACCCCCAGCTGGTCGTGACCGACGACAAGGGCGTCGTCCAGGAGGTCCACCCCCTGCCCGAGCAGGCGCACATCGCGGTGGAGGAGGGCCACCAGATCAACGCCGGGGCGCACCTCGCCAAGAACCCCCGGGAGGTCGGCGGGC
>CAYNDR010000621.1:0-2277 GCA_964395295.1 uncultured Planctomycetales bacterium | reverse complement strand
GCCATCCCACCGCGCCCATCCCCGGCGCCGTCCCGGTCACCCGTTCCGCCGAGGGCGCGCCGGTTTCGCCCTTCGCCGGGCGACGCGGCGGAGGGGAGCGGGGACTGCCCAGCCCGCGGCTCTTTCCCCCCCCGCTCCCTGGTGAGCGGAGCCCCATGCCTTCCTGGGATGGGGTTTTAACGGTCGAGTAGGGGAGGAAGGGCTACGCCCTTCCTCCCCCCTCGCCACACCGGACGTGCGGATTTCCCGCATCCGGCGTTCCCCGACAGTCTTTGGGCCAAAGGCAGACGCAGGAGAGCACAGCGGTTTCCCGCCCTCTCACAGGTACACGAGTCCCAGTTCCTGGAGGTGGCGGTAGTACGTCTTCCCTTTCGGCGGGCGATAGGGTCGCTGGCTCCTGCGCCTCAGGTGCTTCTTGAGGCGCGTACGTACGTACCAGTTGATCGCCCGGAGAGCGCACCGCGGGTAGCCGAAGTTGAAGTAGTTCTTCCAGCCGACCAGGTGGCGGTTGATCGTGCGGATCAATGCCGGGATTGGCCAGAAGCAATGCTTCGCACACGTGAACTCGCGCAATTTCGCGTGTTCGCGGAGGAGCGCCTTCTTCGAGGGTTCCAGGCGCAGGTACCGATGCCCTCGACCATGCAGGTCGGGGGCGTACCAGAACGTGAATCCCAGGAAGTCGAGGCGCCCACCGTCCTTCAGTTTCACCGTGGCCGTCTTCTCGCGGTTGATCGTCAGGCCCATCCGGCCTTCGATGAACGACTCCACCCACTGCTTCAGCCGGCTTCCCTGGTACCGCGCGAGGATGACGAAGTCGTCGGCGTACCGGACCAGCCGGGCTTTCGCCCAGTGGTACGGCCCGCTCCTCATGTGGAAAACCGCGTCGAACCAGTGTAGAAACGAGTTCGCAAGGAGGGGGGAGATCACCCCGCCTTGCGGCGTCCCCTGCCGGGGACGGGAGACCTTCGGCCGCCCATCCTCGTCTCGGTCCACGACCGGGGCCTGCAGCCACATACGGATCAGCTTGAGGACCGCCCCATCGGCGATCCTCTTTTCCAGCCCCGCCATCAGCTTGTCGTGGGGAATCGTGTCGAAGTACGCCTTCAGGTCCGCGTCGTACACCTCGGTCCGGCCCGCTTCCACCTGCGTGCGGATCTCCTCAAGCGCCTGGTGCGCGCTTCGTCCGGGGCGGAACCCGTACGAACACGGGTGGAAGTCCGCCTCGAAGATCGGCTCCAGGATCAGGAGCGTCGCCACCTGGACCACCCGATCCTTCACGTTCGGGATCCCCAGCGGGCGCAGCTTCCCGTTGGCCTTCGGGATGTAGACGCGTCGCACGGCTCCGGGCTTGTAGGTCTTGGAGCGCAGTTCCTCCTGGATGGTCGCCAGGACGGCATCCGCGCCTCCCGCCGAGTTCTCGATCTGGTGAATCGAGACTCCGTCCACACCAGGCGCACCCTTGTTCGCGCGCACCTGGGCCCACGCCGCCTGGAGCGTATCCAGCCGGTAGATCCGGTCATACAGCGCGTAGAACCGGAACCGCGGCTCCTGCTTGGCCTTCCGACCGAGCTTCTGCCTCAGACGAGAGAGTTTCTCCGGAAGGACCCTTCGCCTCCCCAACTCGGGGATCTGCTCCGGGTCCTCTTCGGGTAGTTCCGTAGTAGGGCCTTGGCCCAAGCGGCACTCTCCTCTTCTTGCTTCAGCTGACTGCCAGTGGGGCCCTTCGCTCCCCGGGCATTACCCCGCTTCCTCGCTACTATGGCCCCGCCGACTGCCGGCACGCCGCGGCTCGGTTATGTCTTCCCGATGGCGTTGGGTTCCACCCACATGCCGGCTCTCCCAGGTTCCTCGACTGGTCTTTCGGCGCGCGCCGCCCCCAACCACCCCGGCAGGTCCGACGGGCTCACGCTCGTTGCCGTTCCGTCGGTAGCAGGCTTCGTCATCTTTGGCAGCTTGGCCACCTGCAAGTAGCGTTTCGAGGCCGAATCGGGTTCACATGTGTTGCGGCTCACGCCTTTGCCTTCGGAGGCTTCGACGCTCGGATTGCTCCGATGAACCAACACGCCGCTCCGTTGGCTACGGGCACGAGCACCGTCCGGGCGGCGCAGGGGCGCCGCCCGGACTGAGCACCGCGCGCGCGGCGCGGGGCGCCGGCGCGCTGAGCACGAGGGGAAACGGACGAGTCACGAGGGGAGGCGGCTCGCGTCCCGCCTCTTCCCGCTCTCGCTTCCCCCGCTCCCCGGAGCCGCGTCGCCACCAGGCCACGGCGAGAGCGGC
>CAYNDR010000620.1:0-2303 GCA_964395295.1 uncultured Planctomycetales bacterium | reverse complement strand
CCGGCGTCCACGATATTGAACTGGACGTGATGGCCGCGCATCCGGAAGTAGGCCCTCACCATCTGGCCCAGCTTGCGAAGGCTCTCCTCCCCCCCGAGGACCGCCGGCAGGAACTTCCGGTTGAGGAGCGTCCCGCCGGTCAGGTGGTGCGGCATCTTGGCGGCCGACTTGAGGCCGGCCGTGGGACCCTGGCGGTCCGCCCCCTGCACCGGGGAGATGCCCTCCGAGAGCGGCCTTCCGGCCCGGCGGCCGTCCGGCGTGGCCCCCGTGACCTGGCCGAAGTAGATGTGGCACGTCGTGGGGAGCATGTTGACGTAGTACCGCCCGCCGCGCCCGTTGGGCCGGCCCTCCACCGCCCGGCGGTAGGCCTCGAAGGCCGCGCGCATGAGGTCGTCCGCCCGGTCGTCATCGTTGCCGTACTTCGGGGACTTGTGGAAGAGGCGCTGCCGGAGCGGCTCCTTCCCGGCGAAGTCGCCGTCCAGGGCCTCCAGCAGCTCCGTCATGGAGATGGCCTTCTTCTCGAAGACCTGGTCCTTGATCGCCGCGAGGCCGTCCGCCAGCGTCCCGATGCCCACGCCCTGGATGTAGGAGGTGTTGTACCGGGCGCCGCCCTCGTTGTAGTCGAGCCCGCGGGCGACGCAGTCGTCGATGAGGATCGAGAGGAACGGCACCGGCGCGGCCTCGGCGTACATCCGCTCGATGGTCGCGTTCCCGGCGACCTTGATGTCGGCGAAGTGGCGGACCTGCCGGGCCCACGCCTGGAAGAGGTCGTCGCAGGAACCGAAGGTCCGCGGGTCGCCCGTCCGCGGCCCGAGCTGCTTCCCGGTGCGCGGGTCGAGGCCGTCGTGCAGCGCGACCTCCAGGATCTTCACGAGGTTGAAGTAGCCCGTGAGGATGTACGCCTCCTTGCCGAAGGCCCCCGCCTCCACGCAGCCGCTGGCGCCCCCCTCGCGCGCGTCCTCGGGGGTCTTGCCCTGCCGCGTGAGCTCCCGGACCACGGCGTCGGCGTTGAAGAGGGAAGGGAAGCCGTAGCCCTTCCGGACCACGCGGAGCGCCGCCTCCAGGAAGGAGTCCGGATTTTCCCGGGAAAGCTGGATGTTGGTGCCGGGCTGGAGCGTGTGGAGGTCGTCGATCGTTTCCAGGAGGAGGGTGGAGACCTCGTTGACGGCGTCGCGGCCGTCGCGGGTGAGGCCGCCGATGTTGATGTTGGCGAAGTCGGTGTACGTCCCGCTCTCCGCGGCGGTCACGCCCACCTTGGGGGGCGCGGGCTGGTTGTTGAACTTGATCCAGAGCGAGCCCAGGAGCTCCTTCGCCGACTCGCGCGTGAGGGTGCCGTCCTCGACGCCTTTCGCGTAGAAGGGCCCGAGGTGCTGGTCCAGGTGGCCGGGATTGAAGGAGTCCCAGCCGTTCATCTCCGTGATCACCCCCAGGTGGCAGAACCAGTACATCTGGAGCGCCTCGTGGAAGTCGCGCGGGGCGCGGGCGGGAACGCGGCGGCAGACCTCGGCGATGCGGCGGAGCTCCGCGCGCCGCCTCTCGTCCGGCTCCGATTCGGCCATCCGCTCGGCGGCCTCGGCGTGCCGCTCGGCGAGGCGGATCACCGCGTCCGCGGCGATCGCGAAGGCCTTCAGGTTCTCCGCCTTGTGCGGGGCCGCGGGGTCGCCGGGGTCGAGCCGGGAGAGGGCCTCCCGGATGTCCTCCTTGAAGTCGAGCATCCCCTTCCGTAAGATCTTCCCGTCCCCCGCGGTATGGCCCGGGGCGCGCTGTTCCATGAACTCCGTGAAGATCCCCGCCTCGTAGGCGTCCTTCCAATCCGGGGGGAGCCGCTCGAACATGCGGTCCCGCAGGCAGCGGCCGCGCCAGAAGGGGATGACTTCCTTCTCGTAGAGGCCGAGGACGTCGGGGGCGACGCGGTAGAAGGTCTTCGGCCGCGAGTCGAGGATCTTCAGATCCACGATGGAGTGGCAGGTGACCTCCGGGTAGGTGGACGTGGCCTTGGGCCCCGTGCCGCGCTCGCCCACGATGAGGTCGTCCGGCCCGATGTGGACCGTCTTCCTCTCGCAGAGGTGCGCGAAGGCCCGGGCGCGGAGGAGGGGGGCGGAGAGCCCCTCGGCGTTCCGCCGGTAGAACTCCGTCATGAGCCGCGCGCGCTCCCCGCAGACGCGCTCGGGGGCGGCGAGGCTCTGCTCGCGGAGCCGGCGGAGTCGTTCGTTCATGGGATCATGGCTCCCGCATCACGACAAGGCCAAGGGATTCCAATAGGTCGGACACGCGCTGGACATGGTCCGGCGGCGGCGCCGCCC
>CAYNDR010000619.1:0-2319 GCA_964395295.1 uncultured Planctomycetales bacterium | reverse complement strand
CGGGCCGTCCAGAGGATCTTCCCGTCGGCGGCGCTCAAGCAGGCCAGCACCCCCGGCTCCGACAAGACGAGGACGCGATCGCCCGAGAGGACCGGGCTCGATGCTCCCCCGCCGACGGACGCGCGCCATTTTACGTTGGTCTTCTCGCTCCATTCCGTGGGCGCGGCGCCGGCGGGAAACGTCCCCGAACCGTCCCGCCTCCATCCATAGACGGGAGACGGCGCCGCATCGCCGCGCTTCGGGCCGCTTGAGGGCGGGGGCAAGGGCGGAAGGGGCGGAACCGGCGCCGGAGGCCTGGAGAGGCGAGGCTCGGCCGCTTCTGTCTTTCCGATGGTCGCCGACCCCGGCCCTGCCTTCGCGTCAATGGCGTACAGATGCGCCTCGCCCCGGAGATAGAGCCGATCGCCGTCGAAGACGGGGTTGGAGACGAACCGTTCCTGCCGCTCGCCCCAATGTCCGGCGGCGACCAGGTTCTCGATCTTGTTCTTGGCGGCCTGCTTGAAGGCGCGGCCCGGCTCCAGGATCACGGCGGCTCCGCCGTTTCCGAAGAAGTAGAGGTGCTTGCCGGCCAGGGCGGGGCTGATGCCGCAGCCGCGGGCCGCGCCCTCGTTGCTCGTCTGGAAGTGATCGATGTCCAGCATCCGCTGGTAGAGGATCCTGTTCTCCTTCACGTCGACGACGGTCAGGACGCCCGCGTTGTTCATGAGGTACGCCAGCCCGTCGTGGATCACCGGCGAGGCCAGGTGCCACGGGAGATAATAGTGCGGGAAATCCGCCGTATCGACCGGGAGGGCGCGGGTCGATATCTGGAGGGGATCGCCCGCGGCGGCGGGGAGGCGATGCACGAACAGCTTCATTACCCCCGAACCGGTCTGCAGGAGGACGTCCCCTTCGGCCACGGGGGAGCTGACCGTCGGCTGACCCATCTCGCGGTGGACGAAGACGGTCTTGCCGTCCCGCGCGCGAAGGATCGTCCCGTTGCCCAGCACGACGAGGGGGACGCCCCCGAGCGTGATGCCCAGGAGCGAGCTGTGGAAGAACCCTCCCGGATTGGCGCCCTCGTGGCTGACGAGCGGGATCCTCCAGGCGGTCGCCCCGGACGCGGCGTCGATCGCCAGGAGGTCGCGCATGAAGACGATGAGCTTGCCGTCGATGAGGAGCGGGGAGGAGGAGAAGCCGTGTTCGACGCCCGGCAGGTTGTCGACGCGGATCCATCGCCGGTTGCCGTCGAGGTCCCAGCAGGCGGTGACGCCGGTCGAGAGCCAGAGGTAGAGGGACTTGCCGTCGCTCACCGGGGTCAGCCCCGAGAAGCCGATGTCGGGGGTTTCCGATCTCCTGTAGCGGGCGCCGTCGACCTCGGCCATCTTCTCGTAGAGGTCCTTTTCCAGCTTCGCCTTTTCCTCGATCTTGCGCAGGTGGGCGAAGGCGGGCGATGCGTTGATCTCCTGCAGTTTGCGCGCGAGAACCGCCGCGCCGGCGTAGGCCGGCGATTTCCTGTCCTGCCCCGTCGCCGCGTCGAAATAGCTGTTCGTCCGGATCCAGAGAATCCTGCCGTCGTGCTTGTCCAGGCAGATGAGGTCGTGAGGCTCGCTCAGGAGGTACAGGCGGTCCTTCACGGCGATCAGCGAGCCGCAGCCGGTCCCCGCGCCGTAGAATCCGCCGGCCCAGCCGGGGAGCGGGACCTTCCAGGCGATGTTCGAGGTTTCGAACTCCGAAGGAGACACCGCCTGGAGCGCGATCGTGCACGCCCATTCGGAGTCGCGCGGGCCGACCTTGACCAGGAGGCGGTTCCATCCCCGCGCAAGGTCCAGGACGTAGCGTCCGTATCCCGGACGCAGGGCCTTCCCGTTGAGGACGACCTGGAAGCTTCCGAGCTGGGTCGCGTTCAGCCGGAACTTTCCGCCCGCTTCCGAGAAGACGTTCGTGCACGCGCAGGCGATGGCCCGCTCCTGCTTGCCGAGGACCCGGCGGAAGTCGAGCCAGGCCGTCTCGAACTTCAGTTTCTTCCACGTCGCCGATCCGGTCTTCTCGTTCTCTTCCGGGCAGAGGTCCGTCTCGTTCGGCAGGAGTTCCTTGTCGGCGCGCGTCCCCTCGGGGGCGGGCGAGAGGACGAGCCACTCGCGGAGGACGCCGTCGTCCATCCGCTCCCCGCCGCCTGCGCCGCCCGGCTTGCCGGCGAGGCAACGGAGGCCCTTGATGGGCCGGCTCACCATTCCCCAGGATGTCGGGGGCCGGGCGTGGGGATACTTCCCCGATGCGTCTCCACGCCAGCCGACGGGGAACGCGGCCTCCTGGCCGGAGTCCGCGGCCAGGGGATGG
>CAYNDR010000618.1:0-2323 GCA_964395295.1 uncultured Planctomycetales bacterium | reverse complement strand
TGGATTTCCCCCCTTGCCCCCCCGGGGGGAAAGGGGGGACTACCCCTTGATTCTCTGAAGCCCCTGAACGCCTGCCTTCTTTGTCGTGGTGCTTGGTGTCCTTCGTGTCTTTGTGGTGATTCCTATCGGAAACTCTAAGGGATCCCGGAATCCTTGCGCAGGAGGTGCAGGGAGTCCGGGGAGAACTGGCCCGACCGGTTGATGATCATCCAGTCGCTCAGCAGGTCCAGCGGGTGCGTCCCGCGTTTCCCCTTCTTCAGGCGCGCGACCGCGTAAGGTTCGTTCGTGAGCGTCGCGTCCACCTGGCTCCCCAGGACCGCGTGGACCTGGAACCACAGGTGCTCGCGGTCCCCCTTCGACGCGGGCTTGTCCACGGGATACCCCAGCTTCACCAGGAACATCCATCCCGGCGAGGCGCCGTGCTGCCGCTGAAGGTCCAGGAACGCCCCCAGGCGGTCCTGCGCCAGGAGTCCCATCCGCTCGGTCTCCATCCGCGACACGTAGAGGAGCGGGTTCCCGTCCAGCATGGGGACGTGGCGCGCGGGGCTCTTGTAGCGGCGGCCGAAGAGCCCGCGCCGGGGGACGAAGAGGAGCCCCGAGGGCATCGCGTGCGACGGGTCCCGGTCCTTGAGGCCGCCCAGGGCCTGCCCCTTCACCTTGCGGAGCCCCTCCTCCCAGGGGAGCCAGACGAGGTCCAGCCCGCGCCCGGCCGCGAACGGCGTGTCGGACGGGCACGGCCCCTCCTCGATGAACATCGCCGCGACGGTGTTGA
This sequence comes from uncultured Planctomycetales bacterium, assembly GCA_964395295.1. Classification (GTDB taxonomy): domain Bacteria; phylum Planctomycetota; class MHYJ01; order MHYJ01; family JACPRB01; genus CAYNDR01. Next base: position 1,551 of record CAYNDR010000618.1, on the reverse strand, counting down.
CGAGCCTCACGAGGGAGTTGGCCTGGGCGCTCGTGACGTCCATGATCTCCAGCTCGATCGATCCGCACCGCCGGAGCCCGTGGGTGTGCATCCAGACGGGGGACTTGGGGTCTTCCGTCTCGTAGATGCTGTGGATGACATAAAGGTACTGGGGCGACGGGGGCACGGCCGACGCCGCGGACTCCCGGAGCCACCCCGGCGGGTGCGGGCGGCAGGCGGCCAGGTCCATGACCATGACGGCGTCGGGCACGGCCGCCGCGAGCACCCGGAGCTGGCGGTGGAAGTCGCGCAGGGGGTCCTCGCGGAAGGTCGTGGAGACGCCCACGTAGAACCGGCTCTTCCGGGCCGCCTCCCGGTCGGCCGGCGAGACGCCCATCCACTCGGCATGGGCCGTCTCGAAGTAGCCGCTCGGGGCGGCCCAGAGGCGGAGCGAGGTGGGCTTCCCCTCGCGCTCGAAGCGGAAGTCGGCCTCGATCTCCCACTCGGACTCGTTCACTTCCTGGTCGTCGGGGGTCCGGGTGCCGATGAGGGGCAGGGAGGAGAGGCGGTCGGCGATCTCGGAGGGCTCGGGCGGCGGCTCGGAGGCCGGGAGGAACGCGGTGATCCAGGAAGGGACCCGCTTGCGCTCCTTCAGGAAGAAGTCGTACGCGGCCGGCGCCATTCGTACAGAATCATACCCGAAGGGGCGGGGAAACGTCCTTCGCGGCCGCAGGCCCGCGACCCAAGTGTTGACTCTGTCGCGACTCGACAGAGTCAACAGTTTGTTGTCCCAAAGGGACCGGCGGGGGCCACTTTGGAGGTAGAATCAGGTCGGGGGGGTTGATGATCAGGCTGCTCGTCAAGACGGGCCAGGAGGTCCGGGAGCAGGAGTTCGCCGGGGACGTCCTCACGATCGGACGTTCGACGGAGAACGCCCTCGTGCTGGCCGACCGGAAGGTCTCCCGGAGCCACGCGCGGATCGAGAAGGCGGGCGCGGAGGTCCGGCTGGTCCACGTGGCGGAGGGCAACCGCACGTGGGTCAACGGCCAGGAGGTCCCGGCGCGGGCGCTCGCGAAGGGGGACGAGATCCGGCTCGGCGAGTCCACCCTCGTGGTCCTGGATCTCGGAGGACCGCCCGTCCCGATGCCGGCGCTTTCGACGCCGCCGGCCGCGATGCCGCCCGCGCCCGGGGAGGAGACGGATCGCCGCCCCATCCCGCGTCCCGGAATCCCCGCGCCGAGGAATTCCGTCCGGCGGATCGTCGCCGGTGTCGCGGTCGCGGGGGCGGTGGCCGCACTCGCCTGGGGCGCCTCGGTCGTGATGGAGCGATACGGCCGGATCTCTCCCCCGGCGGCCCGGCGGGCCCCCCGGGAGGAGAAGGGCGGGCCGAGCCTCGGGGAGGCCGAGGCGGCGCTCGCGGCCCTGCGCGCGGAGGCCCAGTCCGCCTCGGTCGTGGACGAAGGCCTCATGGCGAGGGCCGAGGAAATCGCGCGGAAGCACAATCCCGCCTACCCCGAGCATGCCTACGGGACGGCGACCCCCATCGACCGGCTCCTGGCCGACCTGCGCGGG
>CAYNDR010000617.1:1491-2334 GCA_964395295.1 uncultured Planctomycetales bacterium | reverse complement strand
CTTATTCATGATCACTGGGAAAAGATCGACAGGGTGTTCGGTGGTCGGGAAATCCAAAACTCCAATCCCCAATCCCAAGGGGGTCGCCCCTCCCGCTCCCCCCGGGGAGCGCTTCCCGGGCCCCGGGAGGGGGATTCCGTCGGGCGTTGGGATTTTTCACGAATAATCCAGGATAGTACCCCTTTCCCCCGCCTATCCGTCCGGCAGGGCCAGGACCAGCCCCTTGAAGGCGCGGCCGCGCTCCTCGAAGTTGCGGAACATGTCCCAGCTGGCGCAGGCGGGCGAGAGGAGCACCGTCTCCCCCGGGCGCGCGGGGACCCGCACGGCCTCCTCGATCGAGGAGGCCCGGACGATCTCCGGGACGCGGGCCTGGGCGCGGAGGGCCGCCTCGATCGCGGGGGCGGTCTGCCCCAGGAGCACGCACGCCCTCACGGGCTTCCCGGCGACGGCGCGGGCCAGCTCGTCGAAGGGCGTCTTCTTGTCGAAGCCGCCGAGGATGAGGACGAACGGGCCGGGGAGGATTTCCAGCGCGGCCTGGGTGGCCTCGGGGTCCGTGGCCTTGGAGTCGTTGTAGTACCGCACGCCCCCCTTCTCCGCCACGAACTCCAGGCGGTGCTCCACGCCCGGGAAGGTCCGGATGACCCGGGCCAGATGGGCGGTTGGTATATTGAAGATACCAGCCACGGTTAGCGCGGCCGCGATATTATCGCGGTTGAAATCGCCCGTCGCCACCGCGAACGGCCCGGCAGCAGTCGCCGTATCGGTCTTTGGCGCGAACGTACCGCTGCCATGGCCCAGCAAGAGCGAGAAGGTGTTGGCCGCAAAATCGGTGGTCACAAGGAC
>CAYNDR010000617.1:0-1481 GCA_964395295.1 uncultured Planctomycetales bacterium | reverse complement strand
CCGGAAAGGAATTGAAGGCCTCCTCGCATGCCGCGCGCCACCCCTTCCAGCGCCCCCTCGTGGCGGCGAAGGCGGCGGCCGCGGCCGCGGCCATATCCTGGAGGTTGAACCACCCCGGGACCTTCCGGCGGGAGACGTCGATGGAGAACCGGGCGCCGTCGGCGGAGAACGCGATCCGGTCGTCCCGGGCGAACGCGCCGCGGGACGGCGGCTTCTTCAGGCTGAAGAGCCAGTTCCGCGAGGGGGCCGCGGTCTTCCAGTCCCGCACGACCAGGTCGTCCGCGTTGAGGACCTTCGCGTCCCTTTTCCCCTGGTGGGCCACGATCTGCCGCTTGGCCTCGGCGTAGTTGATCAGCGTGCCGTGCCGGTCCAGGTGGTTGGGATAGAGGTTGAGGGCCACGCCCACGTTCGGACTGCGCCCGAGGACGCCCAGGCTCTCGAGCTGGAAGCTGGAAAGCTCCAGGACCACGAGGTCCTCCGGGCGGATCTTTCCGACCGACTCCAGGAGCGACACGCCGATGTTGCCTCCCACCCACGTCCGCGCGGGGCCCCGCTTGAGGACCTCCCCCGCGAGCGCGGTGGTGGTGGTCTTGCCGTTCGAGCCGGTGATCCCCACGATCATCCGCGCGGGGCAGAGCTTGAAGAAGAGGTTCATCTCGGTCTCGAGGGCGGGGGCGAGCCGGAGGAAGGGGGAGGTCTCGGGGACGGCGGGATTCACGACCACGAGGTCGGCCCCGCGGAAGTCCCTCTCGTCGTGCCCGCCCAGGCGGAGCTCCACGGGGAGGCCGCGGAGGGCGTCGAGGGACTCGCGGAGGTCGCGCTCGGGCTTGAGGTCGGTCACGGTGACGCGGGCGCCGCGGCGGGCGAGGAAGCGGGCGGCGCCGGCGCCGCCCCCGAAGAGGCCGAGGCCCATCACGGTCACGCGCCGGCCCCGGAGCGGGGGCACTTCCCGGATCAGCGGCAGGGCCATGGATTACTTCGGCCCGGCCGCCTTCTCGCGGAGCTCGGCGGCGCGCTTCTTCATCTCATCCCGGTCCGCCTCGGAGGCGGCCGCCGGCTCCAGGACGTAGGACACCTCCAGCCGGTCCGTGAGCCGGAAGGGGATCAGGACGTCGGTCACGAAGTCCAGCGGGAAGATCTGCCACCACGGGGGGCGCAGGGTCAGCATCTCCCGCACGGCCTTGAAGCCCCGCCGCTCCACCGCGATCTCCCGCGTGCCGTACCAGACGTAGCTCACTTCGCAAGGGGTCTCGCCGGCCTTCTCGCCGTCCACGTAGAGCGCCGCGCCGGGCGGCTCCGTGCGGACGGCCACGATCCGCTCCACACAGCCCGAGAGGGCCGCCGCGGCCAGGGCGGGCGCGATCAAACGCCGCATGCGCGGATGGTAAGCCCCCGCCCCCGCCAACGCAAGACATTGCCATGGAGGGTTGTGATTCAGACGTAGGGGGGGCGCGCGCCCCAGGCCGGGTGAGCGAGAGAGC
>CAYNDR010000616.1:0-2346 GCA_964395295.1 uncultured Planctomycetales bacterium | reverse complement strand
CACTATTACGAGCGCCCAGTTCAAGCGTTTGAGACGGCTGGAAAATCCGCGGCGGACGTATAATCCACACCGATGGCGCGCGCCGCGATGGTCCTGCTGGCCCTCCTGGCCCAGCAGAAGAGTCCCGACCGGAGGCTCGAGGGGCCCGCCGCGAGGTGCGGCTCCGAGATCCCGTGGGCCGCCTCCCTCGGCGAGGCCCGGGAGCGGTCCCGCCGGACGGGGCGGCCCATCGCCTGGTGGGTCCCCACCCTCCAGGGCTCGCCCATGGACCGCAAACTCGTGATCGAGAAGTACCTCCTGGCCGGGCCGCTCATGATGCCGGACGTGGTGGCCCTCCTCTCGGACCGCTTCGTCCCGCTGTTCCAGGCCGGCGGGAGGGAGCACCGGGAGGAGCTGGGCCTGGCCCCCCTGAAGTTCATCGAGCCGGGAATCCTCTTCCTCACGGCCGACCTCGAGGCGATCCACAAGGTCGACCGGATCTCCACCTTCTCGGAGGAGTGGTTCCGGCGCCTCCTGGAGGGCGTCCTCCGCAAGGCCGGCCTGGAGGCCGCCGAGGCGCCGCCCCCGCCCGGCGAGGCGCGCCGCGCCCTGGCCGAGGGCCGGGCCGACCCCGCGCTCTTCGAGAAGCTGGAAGGCCCCGAGGCCCGCTACTATCACGGCGTGGCGCTCCACCTCGTCGGGCGCGACGAGGAGGGCCGCGCCGAGTGGAGGAAGATCAAGGAGGGCCGCTGGGCCTGGAAGGCCGCGGCCGAGCTGGCCCGCGACGGCCCGTTCGTGCGGGGCTTCGAGGTCCACGGGCCGCTCCCGCCGGAGGCCTTGGAGGGGCTTCCGTCCGGCACCACGCTCCCGGCGGAGAAGGCGGACGTCCCCCGCGCCGTCCGGTTCCTCCTCGGGATGCAGAGGGGCCACGGCGGCTGGGACGACAGCAACTACAACTTCGGCGGGGACGATTCGCTCCCCAACGTCTACATGGCGGTGACGGCCCTGGCGGCGCTGGCGATCCGGGAATGGGGGGAGCCGGAGCGGGTCCGCCCGGCGCTCGAGCGGGCCGAGAAGTACATGCGGGACGAGTCCCGGGTCGCGGAGGGGGACGACGACGAGATCGTCTGGGCCCACGCCTACCGCCTGCTCTACTTCGCCCGCTCCGGGGACCTCGAGGCGGCGGCGCGCCTGGTCCGGAAGCTCGACGGGCTCCAGGACGCCGGCGGCGCCTGGGCGCACGAGTATCCGAATCCCTTCGTCACGGCTTCCGTGATCCACGCCCTGGACGAGGCCCGCCGGGCGGGGGCCGACGTGCCCCGGTCCCTCATCGACCGCGGGGCCGACGCGCTGGCCTCGACGCGGGACGAGCGGAAGGGCGTCTTTTCCTACGGCTATCCGGGCCGCGGGGGGAGCGTGTGGGGCGCGGCGGGGCGGATGCCCCTCTGCGAGCTGGGGCTCTTCCTGGCCCGCCGGTCCACGGAGGAGGACCTGAACGCCGCGATCGCGAAGTCCTTCCGGCACCACGCCCTGCTGGAGCGGGTCCGCAAGTACGACGACCACGCGGACGCCTGGCGCAACGGCGGGTTCTTCTTCTGGTACGACCAGTACGGCCGCGCCCTGGCCGCGGCGGCCGTGAAGTCGGACGAGGCCCTGGCCCGGCAGAAGGGGATCGTGCTGGGGACGGCCGAGATGGACGGCTGTTGGGTGGACTCCCACGAGCTGGGGCGGGTCTACGGGACGGCGATGGCCCTGCTGACGCTCAAGGCCTGCGAGCGGTGACCCCGCCTACGCCTTCTCCACCACGTACGGCGCCATCCGGTCGGGGGTCTCCTTGCGCAGGCGCAGGCGGAGGCCCAGGAACTTGCCCCCGTTGGCCTGGACGAGCGGGTCGAGGCCCAGCGAGATGGACTTCGAGGAGATGAAGAGGATCTGCTTGCCCTCGGGGCTCTGGACGTCGACCACCGGCGCGTACCCCCGGATGCTCATGACGACGTAGGGCTCCGACAGGACCTCCACCACGACCCAGTCGGTCCCCACCTTGAGGTTCGGGTATCGTTCCCTTTCAGCCATCCGAGGTCGCCTCCGGAAAAGAGTATGCGGGTATCAGAGAATCAAGGATTCGTCCCCCCCAGCCCCGGGGGGGCCTATGGGGGAACCCGATTCTTGATTCTCAATTCTCGATTCTGATCCGAGCCCTGAACGAATACGAAAAAGGTCTTCCTCCACCGAATTCTACCGGGGCCCGCGGGCCGATTCCACACAATACGGACCCGGGGGGCGCCCCGAGGGCGCGGAGACAACGGAGAGGCTGAAACACGGAGGACACGGAGGTCGCGGAGATACGGAGAAGGCCTTGAAGATGCC
>CAYNDR010000615.1:0-2376 GCA_964395295.1 uncultured Planctomycetales bacterium | reverse complement strand
GTTTCGAACGGGGGGAAATGCCGGACTGCGCGCGCCGGGCCATGGAAGGCCGCCATGTGGTGGTGAGGATCAATCCCGAGAAGTCCTGCCTGGATTGCCCGGGGGCGTCGAATCCGGCGAGCGAGCGGGATGTGCTGGCCATCCGGCTCGAACAGGATCGCAAGGTCTATGGCTTCATGGTGGTCTGCCTCCCGAGCGGGATGGGGAACGATCCCGAGGAGCAGGCTCTCCTGGGCGAGGCGGCGGGGGACATCGCCTTCGCCCTGCGAGGGATCCAGATCGAGGTGGAACGCGACAGGTCCGTGAGCGCGCTGAGGGAGAACGCCGAGACGCTGCGCGTCGTCGCGGACTTCGCCTACGACTGGGAGTACTGGAGGGATGAGGACGGGAGCCTTCTCTACATGTCCCCCTCGTGCGAGCGGATCACCGGCTATGCCGTCGAGGAGTTCAGGCGCGACCCGGACCTCATCCGGCGCATCGTCCGTCCGGAAGACCTGCCGGCCGTGATGAAGCACGAGGAAGAGACCAAGCGGACGGATGAGCCCTGTGGCGTCGACTACCGCATCGTCACGAAGTCGGGAGGGGAGAAGTGGATCGGCCACCGGTGCGTGCCGGTCTTCTGCGACGGGAAGCGCCGGGGCCGCCGGGCGACGAACCGGGACATCACGGAGAGGGTGCTCGCCGAGAAGAGGCTGGCCGAGACGGAGGCTCAGCTCCGGCAGGCGCAGAAGCTGGATGCCATCGGCCGGCTGGCGGGGGGCGTGGCCCACGACTTCAACAACCTCCTGACGGTCATCAACGGTTACTCGGAGATCCTCCTGTCGAAGATGAAACCGGACGACCCAAACCGCGGGCCGGTCGAGGAGATCGCGGGATCAGGCGAGCGGGCCGCGTCGCTCACCCGCCAGCTCCTGGCTTTCAGCCGGAAGCAGGCCGTCAAGCCCGTGGTGCTGGATATCAACAGGATCGTCTCCAACATGGAGAAGATGATCCGCCGCCTCATCGGGGAGGACATCGAGGTCGTGACCGGCTTCGAACTCGGCCTGGGATGCATCCAGGCGGACCCCGGGCAGGTCGAGCAGGTGATCGTGAACCTCGTGGTGAACGCCCGGGACGCCATGCCCCAGGGGGGGAAGCTCGTGATCGGGACGGCGAACGTCGATCTGGATGAGGGGTACGCCAGGGAACACCCGGGGGTAAAGCCCGGCCCCTACGTGATGCTCTCCGTGAGCGACACGGGCACGGGGATGGATGCCGAGACGCAGTCGCACCTCTTCGAGCCGTTCTTCACCACGGAGGATGCGGGGAAAGGCACGGGCCTCGGTCTGTCCACGGTCCACGGGATCGTGAAGCAGGGCGGGGGCCACATCTGGATCTACAGCGAGGTCGGGAAGGGGACGACCTTCAAGATCTATTACCCAAGGACCGAGAAGGTCGACGAGCCGGATCGTCGGGGGAGGCCATCCGCCCTGGGACGCCGCGCCGTGACGGAGACGGTGCTCTTGGTCGAGGACATGGAAGCCGTTCGGAGGATGGCGCGGGAAGTCCTCGCCCAGGCGGGGTACACGGTCCTGGAGGCGGCCAGCGGCGAGGAGGCGATGGGGGTCTTGAAGGGGCACGGTGGTCCGATCCACCTCCTCTTGACAGATTCCATGCTCCCGGTGATGAGCGGAAGGGAGCTTGCCGTTCACGCGGCGGCTCTGAGGCGGGGCATCAAGGTGCTCTACACGTCCGGGCATACGGACCGGGCGCTTCAAGCCAATGGGATGCTGGAACGGGACGAGCACTTTCTCCCCAAGCCCTTCACGGCGGAATCCCTGCTTCCCAAGGTGCGCGAGGTCCTCGATTCGGAAGGACCGGCGCAATCCTAGTGGAGGGCCAAGGAATGGGCGAACCGAAGACGATCTATCAGATCCTGCAGAAGGCGTTAGCCGCCGAGATCGCGGCCCGCGATTTCTACGGCCGTGAGGCGGACCAATGTCGGGTTGATTTGGTGCGGGATCTCCTGGAGAAGCTGAGGGACGAGGAATCCGGGCACGCGATCAGGATCAAGGACATGATCGCGAAGATGGAAATGGGGCGGGATGTCGTGTGAGGGGGGCGTTCCGACTCAACGCCCCCTCCGGATATCCATTCGCTGGTGCGACAGGATGGTTTCGATGGCGCAACAGATATCCCCACGTGCCTTGCGCCTTCGGCGGTAAGATCCCTACGCAGCCGGGCCCAGGTAACAGTTTGCCTGATCCCCCCGGTCGCGGCCATGCCCGAGCCGCTCGACCGCCTCGGCGCGGGCTTCCTGGCGCGCCTCGGCGGGGGAGGCGCCGGCGGCCAGCCGCCGATGGTATTCGTCCCGGTAGAAGTCCTGGGCAGAGAGCC
>CAYNDR010000614.1:0-2394 GCA_964395295.1 uncultured Planctomycetales bacterium | reverse complement strand
CCTGGTCGGCCTGCCGCTCCGCGTGACGATCGGGAAGCGCACGCTCGACGCGGGCACGGTCGACGTGAAGGCCCGCCCGCGGAAGGAGCAGAAGGGCGTCCCCCTGGCGGAGGCGGTGGAGGCGGTGAAGCGTGAGCTGGCGGATTGCCGTCCTTAGCCTGGCGGCGGCCTCCCTGGCCGGCTGCGGCGGCTACCCGACCCTGCCCTGGGGCGAGTCGGGGGATATCCTGAAGCTCTCCTACTACCGCGTCAACGCCGACCCGCGGACCCGGAAGCTGGAGCCGACCTACCGGGTCGTGATGTCCCAGTCCTGGCGGGAGTTCCGGGGCGAGGCGCCGCGCGAGCCTTTCGGCAAGGCCGCCCCGGGCCGCGTCTACTCGGGATTCGTCGGCGACGGCCAGATGCGCGCCTGCTTCGCGGACCTGACGAAGGCCGGGATCGGCGGCCTCCAGCCCAGCGAACCGGAGTCCTACAACCCCCACGACCTTCACCGCAAGGCCGTGCACCCCGTCGAGTACGAGTTCACGCGGGTGATCACGATCGGGACGGACAAGTGGCACAAGAGTTTCTATTACCGCGACCAGCAGGGGACCGGGGACCTGAAGCTCATCGAGACCTTCGTGCGGTGCGAGAGGCTGGCGTCGGCCTACGTGCAGATGTCGATCCTGATCCAGTCCGAGGCCGTGGGCCCGCCCTTCCCGAAGGGGCGGTGATCCCCGTCAGGGCGGCCCGCCCGCCACGCGCTCGAAGCGGGCCCCCAGCTCCTGCATGATCCGCCGGGCCTCCTCGGGATGCGCGCGCACCCAGTCCACCACGTCCCGCTCCTCCGGCCAGAGGGTGCCCGTGGAGCGGATCGTCTCCAGCGTGATGGTCCTGAGGAACTCCGGCTTCACGGTGTACTCCCACACCTCGGGGCCGACCTGGGTGTAGACCCGGTTGTGGAGTTCGTCCAGGTTCCCTTCCTGGAGGAGGAGCTGTTTGGGGGTTTCCCGGGTGTCGGGGACCGCGCCGGCGGGGAAGGGGCGCGCCAGGGCCAGGGCCGCCAGCACCCCGAAGATCGTCGAGCCTCCGTAGACCGCCAGCGCGTTCACGGCCGTCCCTCCTCATGAATTCTATCCCATGGGGGCGCCCCGTGGAACCATAATCGCCGCGCAATCGTTCGGGCGTATCGATTTGCTGATTTTGAATCTCCGGGTGGGCCGGTTCGCGGCCTATGCGAAGGCGTCGGAGCGGGCGGGATTGGAGAAGACACTGGGGCCGCACGCGCTCCGCCGCGCCTGCGCCACCGAGATGATCCGGCGGGACGCCAACCCCTGGCACGTGAAGGAGCTCCTCGGGCACGAGGACTTCCGGAGCCTGGACGCGTACGTGAAGCTGGCGATCCTGGACCTCAAGGCGGCGCACCGGCGGTGCCACCCGAGGGAACAGGCGAGGAGTGATACGATCCCAGGAGAGGTGCCGCCGGGGTAGACAGGGGCTCGGGGCTTGACAACACAACCGTTTTGTTGTATTTTCCTCTGGAGGGAGTGGGCATGTATCGAATCGCTTTTTACCGCACGTCGGCGGGGCGTTCGCCGGTGGAGGAGTTCGTGAACGCCTTGCCGGTGAAGCATCAGCGGAAGGTGGCGTCCGCCCTGGAGATGCTGGAATCGGAAGGGCCGGCTCTCAGGCGACCCTATGCGGATCATGTGCGAGGACCGCTCCGTGAACTGAGGGTGCTGTTCGGAGGGAACCAGTATCGGGTATTTCACTTCTTCCTGGTGGGAGACCTTGTGGTCCTGGTCCATGCCTTCCAGAAGAAGACACAGGAGCTGCCGGAACGGGAGATCCGGACGGCCGAGGAGCGAATGAAGGATTTCCGTGACCGCGTGTCCCGCGGGGAGGTGGTGCCATGAAGCAGAAGATGAGGTATTTCGACGACTGGCTCAAGGAGAAGCTCAAGGATTCCGGCTTCCGAAAGGGCTACGCGGAAGCCCGGCTGGCGATGAAGCTGGGGTACAAGATCTACCAGCTTCGCCAGAACCTGGGATTGACGCAGGCGGAGTTGGCGCGACGGATGGGCACGAAGCAACAGGCTATCGCGCGCCTGGAACGGGGAGACTACGAGGGCTTCAGCCTCAAAACCCTGGAGCGGATCGCGGCGGCCACGAAGACGGAACTCGTCATCGACTTCCGAAGAACTGGATCATAGGCTTCAACGAGGCGATGGCTCGGAGGAGATATTCCTGCCCTTGGGGGGCGGATGGGGACGGCGCGCGGCCAGGCGCAAACGCCGGGACACCCAACCCCCGACCGGGTGGCGCGGCGTTTGCGATCCCGCGCGAGGCCGGGCGGGCGGGGGGACCCCCGGGAGGCGGACTCGAATTTCCCCCCCACCTGGAGGTCGTCTTCTCT
>CAYNDR010000613.1:0-2401 GCA_964395295.1 uncultured Planctomycetales bacterium | reverse complement strand
GCACCTCGCGGGCCAGGCCGGAGTCGGGGACCTTGGCCGTCCCGTGCGCGCCCAGCATGATGTTGCCCGGCTTGATGTCCCGGTGGATCAGCCTGTTCTTGCAGGCGTGCCGGAGCCCCTCGGCGATCTGCCGCGCGATCGCCAGCGCCCGCTTCTCGGGAAGGCGACCCTCCTTCCCGATGAGATGGGCCAGCGTCACCCCCTCGGCATATTCCATGACGAAGAAGTGGCGGCCCCCGGACCCCCCGGCGTCCAGCGCGCGCACGATGTTCTCGTGGTTCAGGCGCGCCGCCAGGCGCGCCTCGTTCAGGAAACGCTCGATGTAGGTCCGGTCCTTCGACAGCTCGGGGGGAAGGAGCTTGAGCGCCACGAGACGGTCCATCTTTTCCTGCCGGGCGAGGTAGACTTCCCCCATGCCTCCCGAGCCCAGGTGTCTCTCGATCGCGAATCCCGGCAGGAGGCCGGCCAGGGCGGGGGCCGCGCCGCCCTTCGCCGGCGCGCGGGGCGGCGGCTTCGGCGGATTCCCGGGCGGGGCGGAGGGCCGGGCGAAGCCCCTCTTCTTGCATGCCGGGCAGGGGATGGTGGCGGGAGCCACCCCCGCGGGGACCTCGAACTCGTGTCCGCATCCGCATCGGACGGGCGTCATGGGAACCTCTCCTCCAGAGCATCGGGCGAACCGCCAGAGGTGCCGTCTCGTGATGTGCGTTCCCTATGATTATAACCCGGCCTCTCTCCGATGCGTACTATCCCCCGCACGAATTCCCCTCGCCGGAGGCCCCCGCGAAGGCAGTCCAGGATGGCCTGATCCTTTGCAGGGTCCATCCATGGCAACCGTTCAGGACAGGTCAGGCCATGGGCCACAACCAGGGGCTGAACGCATGCCGCGGCTGGCTTCGCGCAATCCTTCCTACATCAGGATGATCTGTTGTTTCTCCGTGTCGAACTTCGCGACCTTGTTCTCGCGCAGGCTCAGGAAGCCCATGATCATCGCCGTCTGGACGCGGTAGGCGAGGTCCATCGGGCTCCACGTCTTCCTGTCGCGCGACCGGCAGCAGTCGAGGAACTGCTTCCAGTGCCGGTGGTTGTCCTCGCCGTACTCGACCGGGAGGCGCTGGGCCGGCTTCTTGCACCCCTGAGCGGGGATGAAGGCCACCTCGTTCCCCTGGAGGGTCAGCGTCCCGTCCCAGCCGCGGATCGTGGGGATGCGCCCCGGCGCGCCGCGGCCCCCGGACGCGCCCTGGTAGTCGTTCCCCTGCGTCCCGAGGACGGCCACCGTGATCTTCTCGGGGTAGTCGATGAGCATGTTGAAGGTATCGGGGACCTCCCGCTCCATGTACCGGAACATCCCGCCGGTGGCCACGACGCGGCTGGGGAACGTGAGGCCCAGGATGTCCGCCACGGGCGTGAAGCTGTGCGGGAAGAGGTCCGTGGCCGGGCCGCCCGCGTAGTCCTCGTACATCCTCCAGCGGAAGTAGCGGCTGACGTCGAAGGGGCGCCTGGGGGCGTCCCCCAGGAACTCCTCCCAGTTCAGGACGTCCCCCGGCTGGGCGTTCTTGTCGTCGATGGGCATCCCGCGCTCGCCCCAGTCGCCCACGCGGAAGTAGCCGCACTCGGCGTGGATCGGCTGGCCGATGAGGCCCTCCTTCACGAGCTTCTTCATCAGGTGCCAGGCGCCGTCCGACATCCCCTGGGTCCCCACCTGGAAGACGCGGTCGGACTTGGCCACCACCTCGGCCAGCTTCTTCGTGAGATCGAACTGCCTCCAGTGGGTGATGGGCTTCTCGCAGTAGACGTCCTTCCCCGCGTGGACCGCGTCGATGGCCTGGGTGCCGTGGTGGTGGTCCGGGGTGGCGATGCAGACGGCCTGCACTCCGGGGTCGGCCAGGAGGTCCTTGCACTTCGTGTAGACCTTGGCCGCCTCCCCGCACCGCCGGGCCGCGCGCTCGGCGCGGGGCCGGTAGGTGTCGTACACGGCGACGATGTCGAGGGGTTCCCCGCCCTTCTGGAGCTTGAGGAGCATGCCGATGTGGCTGTTGGCTCGGCCGCCCGCGCCGATGACGCCGATGCCGAGCCTGGCCCCGCCGGCCGCCTGGGCCCGCGCCGGGAGCGGAGAGAGGCCCGCCGCGGCGGCCGCGGCCGCCGCCTGCCTGAGGAAGCCGCGCCGGGTCGCGTCCGTGGGTTCCATCGCTCGCCTCCTTAACCAACGGGCCCCAGGCTACGCCGCCGGCGCGTCCCCGTCTTCCCCGGAAAGACATTGGTAAATATCGAACACCTGCGGCCGGAGCCCTCCTCAAGGCCTCGGCCGGAAGTCCCCCCTTCCCCCCCCCCCCCTGGGCCTGGGGGCCCCCGTAGGTGCCCTTCCCCCCCTGCGCTTTATCCCTTCCCCTTTCCGCCCCCGCGG
>CAYNDR010000612.1:0-2410 GCA_964395295.1 uncultured Planctomycetales bacterium | reverse complement strand
GATCAGCCGGGCCGACCCCCAGTCCGCGAAGTCCGACTGGCCGGTGCCGGCCCAGGTGACCACGAGCTTCAGCTCGCCCGCCCCGGCCACGTCGATGTCCCAGGCCTGGGGAGGGTCGCCGGGCTTGAACACGGCTTCCTTCACCTTCCTGCCGTCGATCCACGCTTCGGCGGAGACGGCGCCGAGGCCCAGCGAGACCGCCGCCGCGTCCAGCCCCACGGCCGTCTGGAAGCGCTTGAAGGCGCGGCCCAGGGCGTAGGCGAGTTCCGAGTGGGCCCGCACGCCGAGCCCCTTGCGGTGCTCCGCTCCTCCCAGGACGATGCGGGTCCCCTTGGCGCTCCGATCCCTCTGGAAGGGATAGTCGAGGTCGCTGGGCGTCTTCTGGGGCCCGCGGATGAAGTTCGCGTCCTCCCGGACCGACGCGGGATTCAGGTCGGACAGGTACACCACGCGCCCGTTCTTCATGGAGATGCCGGAGACGCCGCCGGCGGCGACCCGGTGGACGGCGCCGTAGAGGTCCTTGAACGTCAGGACGCCCTCCTTCAGGGACTGGACCTCCCCCCGCAGGGACGAGCCGTCGGCGGTGAACACGATGGAGAAGAGCGTGGAGGGCTCCCTGGGCGGCGGACGGGTCTCGGTGAGCCAGACGCCCGCGACCTCCGCCAGGGGGAGGGTCATGTCCCGCTCGAAACGGGCCGAGCGGTACTCCACGCCGCTGCCGGCGACGGCCAGCAGGGTCCCTTCCGCGCGGTCCCCGGACTTCATGAGGATGAGGTCCGCGTCGACCTTCCCGGGGAGCTGGCGGGGGAGGAACGCGCGGTTGGCCGGGAAGAGCACGGCGCGGACGTGGTCGACCTTGAGGGTGGGATTCCCGTAGGCGGGGGTGACGAGCTGGATCCCGTCCGGGGTCCGCGCGCCCGCCTTGCCGAACATCGTGTCGCCGGTGGTGAGGACGACCTCGAGGTCTTCCGCCGCGGGGCGCGTCGGGGCGGGGGGGCGGCCGCCGCCCAGGACGATCTCGACCACGTCCTCTCCCCGGATCGAGCGCCGGCCGCCGGCGGGGTCCGTGAAGCCGACCTCGCGGCGCGGAGGGAGAGGTCCCGCGCGGGGATCGAGTCCTCCAGCACGGTCGAGACGCGGGCCTCCTGCGCGGCCAGCAGGAGGACGAGGATTCTCGCGATCATCCAGGCCTCGATTATAGCGGTTGGAGGTCCCGATCCAACACGGATATGGTTTGGACGAGGGGGGCGCCCGCGGCGTTGAGGTTTTCGGCGCCGCGCCGGGCGTCAGGGCCGGGGCTCGGAGGGCTTTTTTCTCCAAGGGATCCGCGACGCCCGGCTCGCCCGCCCACTTATGAAGGCAGGCCGTGTCCGCGCCGGGATTCATCCAGAGGACCTCGGTGATGTCCGCCAGTCCCCGTTCCCGGCCCGCGGCCGGCCTTGAGGCCGGCACGGGGAGGATCGCGCGCAGGCGGATCCCCTCGATCCCGTCATCCGGGGAATACTAATTTTCTTGACGGCGCTTTCTTCCGGGTACAAAATATCACCATCTTCAGTGGCCCATCCCGGGGTGGGGTGGGCCTGCGACCGGGGTTGTGAGAGTATCGCACGGCGAGGGACAAGCCGTGAGGTGCTCTTGCTCTTTGAGTCGCGGGCCCGGTCGCCTCCGCCCAACCGCCTGATCCTGCCTGCCTTGGCTTTCACCCCGCGCGCGGCAGCCTCCGGTCCCGACTCGCACGGTTGTGGGCGCGGTCCGCCCGGGATCGTGTCCATGCGGGAAATAGGGGCTGGGCAAGAGGAGGGGTAGGGTATGGGGAACGTCACGCCGGATTTGCTTCGGTCTGCTTCGAGGGGAGCGGGTTCCTTCGAGGGGGAGGCCCGCAGGGTTTTGCCGGCTCCGCTTCGTCCGGCCGTCGCCCCGGCTCCGGCGGGGACGCCGGAGTTCGCGGAGTGGCTCGCGGGTTTCTTCATCGGCGAGCACCCGGTCATCCATCAAGTCCGCGCCATGATCGAACAATGCGCCCTTTCGGAAGAGATCGTCCTCGTCGAAGGCGAGACCGGCGTGGGAAAGGATTTGGCGGCCCGCGCCATCCATGAGGGCAGCTCGCGGCGCGGGAGGAAATTCGTCGAGGCGTCCCTGGCCACCCTGAAGGACACCGCGACAAGCGAGCTCTTCGGCCACCGCAGGGGGGCTTTCACAGGGGCCGTCTCGGACCGCGCGGGAATCCTGAAGGAGGCCGATGGAGGGACGCTCCTCCTCTCGGACATCAACCACGCGCCATTCCACGTGCAGCCGGCGATCCTCCGCGCGATCGAGGAGAAGCGCTTTCGCCCCCTGGGCGGCCACGGGGAATCCCTACGGCGTCAGCCTACGGTTGCCGTGCGGGGTTTTTCGCAGTAAAGGCGATGGG
>CAYNDR010000611.1:0-2410 GCA_964395295.1 uncultured Planctomycetales bacterium | reverse complement strand
TCCTGGGTGTTGACCTCGGGCAGGACCTCGGAGATGTGGTGGACGACCGTCAGGCGTTGGGTATGGACGAGCATCGGACACCTTGTAAAGGTCGGCGCTTAAAGACGCCGACGGTTTCAGCTTGCAGGCTCATTCGCGGGCTTCCTCGGGAGGAAGCCGCGCTCGATGGCCTGTCGGATGGCGGCCTCGATGTGCTTTTTCTCGACCTCTTCCTCATGGTAGCGCCGCCAGGCCTCCCGATTCGCGGGGGTGTCATCGGCGCCCACCAGGAAGGGAGGTTTGGGCGGTTCGGCCCAGGTGGGAAGGTCCCGCACGTCGAAGACGTGGCTGCATTCGCCGGCCTGACACGAGCATTCGTCTTCCCCGCAAAGGGTGTCGAGGGTGTACCCGTAGGTGCGGGCCCCCTGCTCGATGTCGCCGTTCTCGTACGTGAAGTAGACCTTCACGCCCCGGTGCTCCAGGAAGAGCCCCGGCTCCACCCATTCGGTGCTGTAGGGCATGGACATGTCTCCTGAGAGTCGGCCGGCGCACGGGCGCCGAGCCGATGGTGAACGACAACCATCATGAGCAGTCGACGAAGAAGCTGACGTCCCAGTTGTGATCGTCCAGGAGCCGGAACAGCCGCTTGGCCTCCTTGGGATCCAGGATTCGCTCCAGCCGCTCCATGATCCGCAGCTTCTTCGCGTCGGCCTCAGGGTCCCTGCGGTTGATGGAGACCCTGCCGGTGAAGGTGAATTCCTCATTCGAGTTCCAGACGCCTTCAGCCTCGAAGACTTCGTGGATCTCGTTGGAGAAGGTGTACTCCGAGGGGTACTTGAGCTTGATGATCGGGACGGCGACTTTCGCCATGGTCCCTCCAAGAGGATCGGGCCTTACGGGCGGCGCCGACATGAGTCAATGGATGGAGCGGATCAAGCCTCTTCGTCCACCTCCATGGGGGCCCACGCCCGGATCCAGTGCTGGTCGAAATCGACATGACCGGCCTTCTCGATCGCCTCTTCGGCATCGGCGGCCTCGATCTCGATGGTGTACTCGCAGTTCGTGCGGATCCGCCAGCGTCTGGACCCTCTACCCGAGTCGGCCGCAACCGACTGGGCCAATGGGGGCGAAGACACGAAACCGCAGATTTCGCACGAGAGACGGTTGGTCTGCGCGACATCGTCGGGCACCCGCTCCCATCGCTCCGAGAGCCACGTATCCGAAACCGGATAGGGGGCGTGGACGAAACAGGTGATGTGGCCTCGGTTGTTCCAGTAGAGATGTCCGTCCTGTGTCTTCATCAGGAGTTCTCCGTACTGCCTCCGGGGGCCTTGTTGGGACCCCCGGAGGCACATCTTCCGTCACCGGACGGGATCAAGAAGGCGACGGAGTTGCTCCACCTCGCCGGGGATCGTCAAGGCGATCCCCCTGCGGGTGTAGCCTTCGAAGCAGGTCCCCTTGAGATACTCACGTACTTCCAGAACCTGCCTACCCCCCGACTTCTTGATGCGCCGGACGTGGTAGCGGCCGACCTCGCCGATGAGTTCGGCCTCGGGACGGACCGGCTTGGTCTCTGCCATGGTTCACCTCATGGGGACGCGCCCCTACTGCGGGCGGCGTCGTTTGTATCCACGGACAATGGCTCGTGCATCTCGGAGGGCCTGATCTACGGCCTTCCCATCCATCGAAGCCGGATAGGAACAGACGTCGCCACCCTGTCCGATGTTGTCGTAGTCGATGAGAAGCACATCGTGGGGCTGGTCGCAGACCACATCCTGGACGACGCCGCCACGGACGATGATCGCCACACGGTCCCGGGACCTGCGGATTCTGTTCATGGGTGAGTCCCGCAGGCCAGTGACGAGCGCACTTCGGCGATCGTGCGCTCCTTCCAGAACTTGTCGCGTTCGATGGGGAGCCCGAGGGGGCCGGTGGCGCTTTCCAGCTCGTCGAGCGAGAAATATCCCAGCTCGACCTCGAACCCCTGGACGATCCCGAAGAATTCCCGGCTTTCCGGGTAATACTCCGCGGCCCACCAGGTCCAGTTCGAGTCGGGGGTGAAGAACTTCGCCACCACGACGGCCTGGTCGCCCAGGACTTCCTGCTTGCCGACCTGGGCAAACCGGCTCTCGAGCTCCTTCGTCAGCAGTTTCATTCGCTTCATGGCTACACCTGGATGCCGGCGCGGACGATCTTCCGGCGGATCGCGGCGAGATGGCGCCGCCAACGGCGCGTCTCCGCATCCTTTCCGTAGCGTCCGTCGCCGAGCAGTTTCTCCTTCGTTTCGAGTGCGTAGTACGCCTCGACCCAATCGCGAGGCGTGAGGCGTGGAACACGGATTTTCTTCATGGGGACGCCTTCTTCCCCGGCCTCGGGAGGCCCAGATCGAGGATGGTGCGCATCCGGGCGCGGATGTCGCCCAGGAGGAGCG
>CAYNDR010000610.1:0-2443 GCA_964395295.1 uncultured Planctomycetales bacterium | reverse complement strand
GAAGCCCGGGAGTTGGATTTCAATCAGGGGGGTGGGTTGCGGAACTGCTGGGGGAGACTGGGATGAATGGTGGTCGGACCAGGCTCGCCGGGGAAGTCTTGGTGGCTTGCGGCGATTTCGTGCCCTTCGAGGTGCGCCAGGAGCCGGCCCCGTTTTTCAAGAGAATTGGCGGGAGGTCCCGTATAGTTGGGTGATGAGGACCCCCGCCGCGCCCGATCCGGCCCTCTGCGGGGCTTTCCGGGGAGAAGTCCGGTGAGCTGGGTCCTGGAGAGGCGTCCTGGTGACGGTGGAGAGGTAAGGCTCGATCCCGGGCGCGGCGGCTTGCATCTTGTTGAGGGGCAGCCGGATGCAGACCTCGGGCGCACCCCCCTCTTTTTCGGTTGCGCGGGGGCCGTTTCATAGGTTATAATTTGCCTCGGATGAGAGGGGCACGCCGGAAGGCACGCCCTTGAAGAAGCGCAGCAAGCGACGCATGGGTCGTCTCTCGCCAAAGGAGGGGGAACAGATGGGTGCCGCCCTGCCCAGGAAGAAGGAGTCCCGCCCGGACCTCCACGAGGTCAAGGACGCCCCGGTCCACCACGTCACCGCCGAGGATCTCGCCAAGAAACAGCGCGAGATTTCCGTCTCCGAATTCTTCGCCAAGAACCGCCACCTGCTGGGATTCGACAACCCCCGGAAGGCCCTCCTCACCGCGGTCAAGGAGGCGGTGGACAACGCCCTCGACGCCTGCGAGGAGGCCAAGATCCTCCCCGAGGTCGAGGTCCGCATCGAGGTCGCCCCCAACGGCGGCCCCCCGCCGCCCCCCTCCCAGGCCGACCGCTTCGTCGTCACCGTCGTCGACAACGGCCCCGGCATCGTTCCCGAGCAGATCGGCCGCATCTTCGCCAAGCTCCTCTACGGCTCCAAGTTCCACCGCCTCCGGATGAGCCGCGGCCAGCAGGGCATCGGCATCTCCGCCGCCGGCCTCTACGGCCAGCTCACCACCGGCAAGCCCGTCAAGGTCATCTCCCGGACCGGCGAGAAGAAGCCCGCCCGCTACGTCGAGATCCAGATCGACACCGCCAAGAACGAGCCGCGCATCCTCGCGAACCGCGAGCACGAGTGGGACCGCCCCCACGGCACCCAGGTCTCCATCGAGCTCGAGGGCCGCTACCAGAAGGGCCGCACCTCCGTCGACGAGTACCTGGAGCAGACCGCGATCGCCAACCCGCACGCGAAGTTCGTCTACGTCAGCCCCGAGGGCCAGCGGGCCGTCTTCGAGAGGACCGTGGGCGAGCTCCCCCACTCCCCGCGCGAGATCAAGCCCCACCCGTACGGGATCGAGCTCGGGGTGCTCCTCAAGATGATGCAGGACACGAAGAGCCACTGGCTCTCCGGGTTCCTCTCCAGCGACTTCTCCCGCGTCTCCCCCAAGGTGGCCGCGGAGATCTGCCAGAAGGCGGGCCTCGCGCCCACCGCCAGGCCCCGCACCATCGTGGGCGAGGCCGCGGAGAAGCTCTACCGGGCGATCCAGCAGACCAAGATCATGAACCCGCCCACGGACTGCCTCTCCCCCATCG
The DNA here is from genome assembly GCA_964395295.1 of uncultured Planctomycetales bacterium. GTDB lineage: Bacteria > Planctomycetota > MHYJ01 > MHYJ01 > JACPRB01 > CAYNDR01. The sequence continues at coordinate 884 of CAYNDR010000610.1, read as the reverse complement.
GCGAGCAGGCGATCCTGGCGGGCCTCTACAAGCAGATCAAGGGCGACTTCTACACCGCCGTCAGCCGCTCCCCGGCCGTCTACCGCGGCAACCCCTTCGTCATCGAGGTGGGCCTCGCCTACGGATCGGGCCAGGCCGCCGTGGCCGAGAGCGCCGCCGAGAAGGAGGAAGCCCTCCCCGTGGCCGAGGGCGAGGAGAAGGAGAAGAACGGGGAGACCCAGCTGTCGCGCGTCATGCGCTTCGCCAACCGCGTCCCGCTCCTCTACCAGCCCGGCGCCTGCTGCGTCACCAAGGCCGCCATCGAGACCTCCTGGCGCAACTACGGCATCTCGCAGTCCCGCGGGGCGCTCCCCCAGGGGCCGCTCGTCGTCTTCGTCCACATGGCCAGCGTCTGGGTCCCCTTCACCAGCGAGTCCAAGGAGGCCATCGCCGACTACGACGAGATCCGCAAGGAGATCCGCCTGGCCCTCAACGAGGCGGGCCGGCGGCTCTCCGCCTTCGTCCGCCGCCGCGAGCGCGCCCAGCTCGAGTTCAAGCGCCGCAACGTCTTCGAGGCCTACATCGAGGAGGTCGCCGCCGCCTGCAAGCGCCTCAAGAAGGGGAAGCTCGACGAGGAGAGGCTCCGGAAACAGCTCCAGGCGATCGCCCACAAGATCACCGGCGGCCAGAAGACGGACGACCTGGTGGGCAACGGCAAGAAGGAGGAGGCGCCGCCCGTCGAGAGCACGATCATCATGACGCCCGAGGGGCCCCAGGGGGCCGTGCCCCCGCCCCCGCCCGCCGCGGGGGAGCCCCCCAGGCCCGCCGCCGCCGAGGCGCCCGGGAAACCGAAGGAGAGGAAAGATGGGGAAGCTGGAAAGCGTCGAGGAAAGGCTCGTCGGCCT
>CAYNDR010000609.1:0-2460 GCA_964395295.1 uncultured Planctomycetales bacterium | reverse complement strand
AAGGAAAGCTGGGCATGGGGAACAGAACGGATTCTCGTACGAGGGAAGCGGATTTCGGTGAACCTTCCCGCCCCTGGCCGGTTATAATAGGCGGCAGAGGCCGAGATCGACGCCCCGGCACGCCGGGAGCGTCCCCCGTAGGAGAAGCCCGCCACGAAGTTCCTGTTCCTGAGATTCCGGTCTCTCTCTCCATCCATCCGCGTTCGGCTCGTCGCCGCCGCCGGCCGGGTGGGGAGGTCTTCACGATTGAGACCGTGCATCTCGAAAAACCTCCGGCCAATCGCGAGAATCCCTACGCCTCCCTCTCGGCGGGCGAGAGATACGAGTGCCTGCTGCGGCGGCTGGCGGAGGTCTGGAACGCGGTCTGTCGGCGCCGGAAGGAGACCGGCAACGTGCCCATGAAGCGGAAACTGGCAGCTTAATGGAGGGATATATGAAAGACATTCGTTGTGTCGGGTATGCGCGCTCTGCTATGGTCGGTCCGGTCCAAGCCCAGGAAGACGAGATCCGGGGCGCTGCCCAGTGCCTCGGGGCGAACGGATCGCGCATCCGGCTACTGGAGGTCCTGCGGGAGTCCGGGCGCTCCGGCCTGAAGGGGGATCGCCCCCAACTCAAGAAGCTACTCCGCGGGATTCGGCGTGGAGAGGTCGATGCCGTCCTGGTCACCGGGATCGACCGGCTCACGCGGTCCCTGAAGCAGTTCGAAGGCCTGATCCGGACGTTCCGGCGCCAGAAGGTCCGTCTCATCTCGCTGAGGGACGGCCTCGATACGGGGAGCGCCTCCGGGCGGGCGAGGATGGATGTTCTTCTGGGCTTGACGCGCGGGCCGCGCCGGGCCGGTCATCATTCGAGGAGCGTATGAAAACGGTCAGGATCGTTCGCTGCACCGGATACACTCGGGTCTCGACCCTCAAGCAGGCGGACCTGGAGCACGGGTCGCTGGATGCCCAGTCGGACGAGATCGGGCAGTACCTCAAGTTCCGGCAGACGCCGGAGGTCAAGTTCGATCTGGGCCAGGTCCTCCGGGAAGAGGGCCGGTCCGCCAAGGACACCGACCGGCCGGAGCTCAAGAAGCTCATGGCGGCCATCCGGCGGGGCGAGGTCGATGCGGTGGTCGTCACTAAGCTCGATCGCCTGACGCGCTCGGTCAAGGACTTCTACGACCTCTGGGGGCTCTTCCAGGAGTTCAACGTCCAGCTCATTTCCGTCCGCGACCAGTTCGACACGACGACGCCGATGGGCAAGGCGATGGTGAACATGATCCTGACCTTCGCCCAACTGGAGCGGGAGATGACCGCCGAGCGGGTGAGGAACAAGATGCTCTGGCACGCCGAACAGGGATTCTGGACGGGCGGCCGGCCGCCCGGGTACACGCTCGATCCCAAGCAGAAGGGCATCCTCTTCCCCCATCCCGAGGATCGGGGCTTCGTCGATCTGGTGTTCCGGAAGTACCTGGACCTGGGGAGCGCCTGCGAGCTGGCCAAATACCTCGCCCGGCAGGGGATCAAGACGCCGGTCTACACGAGCCGGCGGGGCCGGAAGATGGGAGGCCAGCCGGTCTACGTGACGACCCTCCTCAACATGCTGCGGAATCCGGTCTACATCGGGAAGATCAAGCATGCGGGGAAGGTCTTCCCGGGGAAGCATGAGCCCATCATCTCGGAGGAGCTTTTCAACCAGGTGAACGAGCACCTGAAGGTCCACGCGCCGCGCCGGAAGAATCCGCGGGCCCCCCGGGAGCACGTCTATATCCTCCAGGGCCTGGTCTTCTGCGGTCAGTGCGGATCCCACATGGCGCCGAAGGCCTGCACGGGGAGCAAGCGGGTGAACTTCTACTACCAATGCACCCGGAACAACCATTCGGTCGGCACGGCCTGCACGATGCGGTACGCGCCGGCGGAGGCCCTGGAGAAGGCGATCCTGGGGAAGGTCCGGGAGATCGCCCTGAGCGGGGAGGAGATCGAGCGGATCGTCCGGGAGGCGAACGCCCATTCCAACGACGCGCTGCGGGAGCTGGCGGAGAACCGCCGCCGGATGGAGGGACTCCTCAAGGATGTGACCGAGAAGGCGCTGAAGCTGGTCGAGGTCCTGAAGGAGCAGGGGGCGGCGGGGCTCGGGATCGTGGGGGAGGAACTGCGGAAGCTCGAGGCCGCACGCAAGGGGCTGGAGGCGCAGCTCGGGGAGATCAAGCAGGAGGCGAATCTGGTGGAGCGGGAGTCGATGGACGCCGGGGTCATGGTGACGAGTCTCCGGACGTTCGCGGAGATCGTGGACGAAGCGACGCCTGATGAGCTGAAGAGCCTGTTGCCCATGTTCGTCGAGCGGATCGTCTTCCACCAGCCGGATGAGAAGGGCCGGGGGGTGATCCAGCTCTCGCTCTTCGAGCGCCCGGTCAAGCCGGAGGGCGGGGGGACTAACCACGATGTCGCTCTAAGCGCCCAGTCTAGCGACTGGTACCCC
>CAYNDR010000608.1:0-2462 GCA_964395295.1 uncultured Planctomycetales bacterium | reverse complement strand
GCCAAGGCGGCCGGGCGGTTCCACGAATCCCCCGCCCATCCACCCGGCGAGCCCCCCCGCCGGACAAAACCCCGCCCCCGCGCCGGGCGTAAAGGGCTTGGGGGAAACCCTTGAAAGGAGCGACGATGACCGCGACGAACGGGACGCTCAGCCGGCGCCGCTTCCTCGGACGGGCGGGCCTCGCGGCGGGGGCGATGGTCGTGCCCGCGCGCGCCCTCGGCCTCGGCGGCCGGCCGCCGAGCGAGAAGCTGAACCTGGCCTTCATCGGCATCGCCAACCGGGGGGCCGTCAACCGCGGCGGCGAAAGGGACGAGAACGGCGTCGCGCTCTGCGACGTCAACAAGGCCAACCTCGCCAAGGTCGGCAAGGAATACCCCGACGCCAAACAGTACCAGGACTTCCGGAAGATGTTCGACGAGATGGCCAAGTCGATCGACGCGGTGGTGGTCTCGACGCCCGACCACACCCATGCCGTGGCGGTGATGGCGGCGCTCAAGCTCGGCAAGCCCGTCTACTGCGAGAAGCCGCTGGCGCACAACATCCACGAGGTCCGCCAGGTCATGAAGACGGCGCGGGAGACGGGCCTGCCCACCCAGCTGGGCAACCAGGGGCACTCGGCGGACAGCATCCGGCAGTTCTGCGAGTGGATCGGGGACGGGGCCATCGGGAAGGTCCACACGGTGCACGTCCAGAACCGCAGTGTCTACTCCATGATCGACCAGCTCAAGAAGCTGAAGGAGGCGCCGGTCCCGGCGCGCCTGGACTGGGACCTGTGGCTCGGGCCGGTGCCCTTCCGTCCCTACAGCCCGATGTACGAGCCGGGGCAGTGGCGGATGTGGTCCCCCTTCGGCTCGGGCTGCATCGGGGACTGGATCTGCCACCTCGTGGACCCGGCCTTCTGGGCGCTGGACCTCCGGGACCCGGCCTCGATCCACGCCCGGGCGGAGGGCTACGACCCGAAGGAGCACGCCGACACCTTCCCCAAGGGCGCCCGCGTCACGTTCAAGTTCGCGGCCACCGCCAAGCGCGGGCCGGTGACGCTCGTCTGGTACGACGGGTGGGAGAAGATGCCTCGCCCGCCGGAGCTGGAGAACGACCCGGACTTCCCCAACATCGGCGCGGTGGTCCTCGGCGAGAAGGGCGGGATCGTGTACGACTCGCACGGCGCGCGGAACCTGCGCCTCTTCCCCGAGTCGCTGGCGAAGGAGTACAAGCGGCCCCCCCGGACGATCCCGCGGGTGCGCGGCCTCGAGGAGGAGAAGCCGAAGGGCCACTACGACGACTGGGTGAAGGGGCACCACGGGGACTGGACCCGGGCCATCCGCGAGAAGGGACACGTGCACAGCGCGAACTTCCACTACGGCGGGCCGCTCACCGAGCTGGCGCTGCTGGCCAACATCGCCTACCGCTTCCCCGACCGGGAGCTCCGGTGGGACGCCGCGGCGGCGAAGTTCCCCGGCTGCCCCGAGGCCGACGCCTTCGTCCGCCCCCCCTGCCGGGAGGGGTGGGCCCTGTAGGCGGGGGCTACCCCTTCTTCCGCTCCAGGTGCGCCTGGTAGTGCTGGGGCAGGTGCTGGCGGATCTGTTCCTCCATCTCCTGCTCGGAGATGGACGTCGTGCGGCGATGGATGTCGTACTGGTCGGTCACCCACCGGCCGATCTTGGCGATCTTGAACTTGGTGAGCCGGTCCTTCCCGCCGAGCCCGAGGAAGTGGTTGACCCACAGCGCGATGCCGTCCGCGCCCGACTTGTCGGTGACGGCGACCCGCGGCGGACAGCCCAGGAACTTGGCCGTGTCGAAGATGTTGTAGATCCGCTCGTCCCGGGCCAGGCCGTCCGCGTGAATGCCGGCGGACGTGACGTTGAACTTCCGGCCCACGAAGGGATAGTTGGAGGGGATGTCGATCTTGAGCTCCCGGCGGAAGTAGTCGGCGGCCTCGGTGATGGCGGCGGTGTCGATCCCCTCCTGCGGGCCCCGGAGCGCGAGGTACTCGAACACCGCGCCCTCCAGCGGCGGATTGCCCGTGCGCTCGCCGAACCCGAAGAGCGTGGTGTTGCAGAGGTCGCATCCGTAGAGCCACGCCGTGGCCGCGTTGATGTGCACCTTGTGGAAATCGTTGTGGCCGTGCCATTCCAGGCGCTCGGAGGGGACGCCGGCCTCGTGGATCATCTTGTAGACGAGCTTGGGGATGCTGCGCGGCAGGGCCGCCCCCGGGTAGGTGACGCCGAAGCCCATCGTGTCGCAGAGCCGCACCTTGGTCCGCAGTTCGGGCGGGGCCTTCGCCGAAAGCTCCATGATCCGCTGGACGAACGGGATCACGAAGCCGTCGATGTCGGCCCGGGTGACGTCCTCCAGGTGGCAGCGCATCCGCACGCCCGCCTCGAGCCCCTGCTCGATCACCTCACGGTACTTGTCGAGGGCCTTCCGCCGGTCGAGCTTCAGCTTGTTGAAGATATGATAGT
>CAYNDR010000607.1:0-2501 GCA_964395295.1 uncultured Planctomycetales bacterium | reverse complement strand
GGCTGGAAGCAGGTCTTGAGGTTCACGACCCCGAACTTGAAGGAGGGCTTGGCGTAGGCGTAAGGCGTTCAAAGGCCATATCACATCCCATTATACCCTCCTCGGGGACAGGGGAGAGGGGCAATCGGGAGGGGTAGCCAGGCCATCGGTCGGGGTGATCGGGGTGCCTGCGGGGGAGGGAAGAGGAGCGGGACTGGAAATGCGACATAATGGCCATTGAACGAAACCGCTTCGCGGCGGATCGGGCGCGCCCCTGCCTTCTTCTTCACCCAAACATAGCGCCGCGCACCATTCCAGCGTAGGTTTCCTCCGTGTCGAAGGATCCGTTTCTTCCCCATCTTATTTCCACGGAGGATGCCATGGGCCAGTTCTGCGACCGCATGGATGCGGATCTCCAAATCCGCGGCCTCAGCACCCACACCCGAAGGGTCTATCTCGCCTGCATGGGACGGTTCATCCAAAACGTTCGTCGGCCGGCGGACCAAGTCACCCTCGAAGACATCCGCCGGTACCAGCTCTGCCTGATCCGCGAAAGGAAGATATCCCCAAGCAAGTTCAACCAGATCGTTTGCGCCATCCGCTTCTTCTACCGCGTCACCCTAAGGAAAGACTGGAACATCGACCACATCCCCTATCAAAAGACCGAACGCAAGCTGCCCCAGATCCCCAGCACCGAGAAGATCGCGGCCTTCCTGGTGTCCCTCGAAAATCTCAAGCACCGCGCCATCCTCATGACCCTCTACTCCGGCGGCCTCCGCGTCAGCGAGGCCGTCCACCTCAAGGTCTCCGACGTCGACAGCCAGAGGATGGTCCTTCGCATCGAACAGGGCAAGGGCCGGAAAGACCGCTACGTCATGCTTTCCCCCCGCCTCCTGGAGGCCCTTCGTGAGTACTGGAAGGCTTATCACCCCCGCACCTGGCTCTTCCCCGGCCGACCCTCCGACAAGCCCATCGCCCAGAGATCCCTCTGCCGCATCGTCAAGAAGGCCCAACAGGCCGCCGGCCTCCCCGGCCGCTTCTACCCCCACCTCCTGCGGCACAGCTTCGCCACCCACCTGCTGGAGAACGGCGCCAACATCTGCGTCATCCAGAAGCTCCTCGGACACCGCAGCCTCAAATCCACCCAGGTCTACGCCCAGGTCGCCCAGAACTTCCTTCGGGGGATCCTCAGCCCCCTGGATTCCCTCCCCGAACCGGCGAGGGCCCCGCTCTCCCGGAAGAACTCTCTCGTGACGGTCTGACGTGGCCGCGGCCGCGGAGTGCCCATCCCGCCCTGCGCGCCCCCGCCTGGAACTGGCCGATGTCTTCCGCGCCCACGGAGACCGCCTCGGTCCCTGGAGCGCCCCTCAGGGCCAGGCGGTCCGCGCCATCACCCGTTGCCGGACCGCCGAGCTGGGAGGCCACCTCCAGGAGTGCGACCGCTGCGGCTACCAGGAGATCTCCTACAACTCCTGCCGCAACCGGCACTGCCCCAAGTGCCAGGGCCTCCTGAAGGCCCGATGGATCGAGGCGCGAAGGGCGGACCTGCTGCCGGTGGAGTACCACCATGTCGTCTTCACGATCCCCCGGGAACTTCATCCGATCTTCCTGGGAAACTCCAGGGCGGCCATCGACCTCCTCTTCGCCGCCGCCTCCGAAACTCTTCAGGAGGTGGCCCTCAACCCCAGACGGCTGGGGGCCAGGATCGGCTTCACCGCGGTCTTGCATACCTGGACCCAGACGCTCCTTTATCACCCTCACCTCCACTGCATCGTCCCCGGGGGAGGGCTCTCCCCCGGGGGAGATCGCTGGATTTCCGCCAAGAGAGGCTTCTTCCTCCCCGTCCAGGTCCTCTCCCTCGTCTTCCGCGGCAAGCTCCTGTCGATGATCGAGGCCGCTTCCTCCCAGGGGAAGCTGCGGATCCCTCCCCAGGAGGTACGGCCCCTCCTCGGGCGGGCGGCGCATAAGAAGTGGGTCGTTTTCAGCAAGCCGCCTGTCGCCGGACCCGATCAGGTCTTGGATTACCTGGGCCGCTACACCCACCGGATCGCGATTTCCAACGACCGGCTCGTCTCCCTTCACGACGGTCAGGTGACGTTCCGATGGAAGGATCGGGCCCACGGCAACCAGCAGAAGCTCCTGACCCTGGAGACGGACGAGTTCCTCAGGCGCTTCCTCCGGCACGTCCTGCCCAAGAACCTCGTCAAGATCCGCCACTTCGGATTCCTGGCCAACGCCGTCCGGCGCCGCGAGATTCCACGGTGTCGAGCCCTCTTGGGAGTGCCGCGGGAAGAGACACCCCAAAAAGCCGCTCCAGAACCATGGCAGGAGATGTTCCTTCGATTGACGGGCCGGGACGTCACGCGTTGCCCCAAGTGCGGCGACGGCCATCTGCGGGAAGTGGAGATCGTGGATCCCATTCCTCTGGGATGGCGACTCCTTGGACGGGCAACCTCTCCATGAGTCCCAGCGCCCCTTGTTCTTCCGGCCCCCTTTGGCTCACGCCGCTTGGCGTGGAGCCC
>CAYNDR010000606.1:0-2513 GCA_964395295.1 uncultured Planctomycetales bacterium | reverse complement strand
ACGGACGCGGGCGGCCCATTGGGTATGGTCCGATGTCCCCCGTGCGGCGGGCGCCGGAGAGTTTCTGCGATGGCTTCGGGCGGTTCCGAGTCCCCCGCACAGCCGCCGTTCGGGGCGGGTCCTGACGCCGCGATCGAGTACCTGACGCGGCCGTTCCCCAAGGACCGGTTCCTGGATCCGCGGGCGGCCCCTCCCCAGGATCTCCTCCAGCTTGTCGAGACGGTCCAGCCGGCCCGGATCGTGGCCCGGATCCGGCCCCCCGCGCCGGCGGGCGCGCTCCCCGGCGGCCTGAAACTCGGGGACGGCGCGCGCGTCGTGGGTCGGGAGGTCCTGGCGGTGGTCCAGGGGGCCCTGACCGTCGGCGAGGGCAAGCTCGACGTGATCCCCTTCTACGTGGTCGCGGGGGACGCGGCCCCGTCGCAGGACATCGCCTTCTTCGGGAACGTCCTGGTGGCGGGCGACGTCCGCGAAGGGGCCACCCTTCAGGCCGAGGACGTCTACGTGGCGGGCAACGCCCAGGCGGCCACGATCACGGCCAAGGGGGACGTCTGGGTCGGCGGCGAGATCGCCGGGATGGGCCAGGGGACGGTCGAGGCGCACGGGCGCGTGTTCGCCCGCTCGATCTCCAACGCGACGGTCCAGGGGCTGGGCGACATCCTGGTGCGCGACGCGATCACGTATTCCGAGGTCACCTCCAACAGCCGGGTGATCGTGGCCGCCGAGCGGGGCGCGATGGTCGGGGGCACCGTCTCGGCGCTCCGGGGGATCGTGGCCCGGAACATCGGGTCGGATTTCGGGGCCCTGACGCAGATGACCGTGGGCCGGGACTTCCTCACGGTGCAGCGCCTGATGGGGCTGGAACAGCGCATCAAGGCGCACGAGGAGGGCCTCGCGAGGATCGCCGAGCTGAAGCGCCAGATCGGGGTCGAGACGGCCAGCTTCATGAAGATCCCCCGCGAGAAGCAGGACCTGTACATCTCCCTGCTCCAGAAGGAGGACAAGATCGGCGAGGAGCTGATGAGCCTGCGCCGGGGCAAGGAACGGTTCGACCAGGCGATGAAGGAGTTCCTGCAGGCGTCGATCCAGGTCCTCGAGAAGCTCCACCCCCCGGTCCAGATCCAGATCGGCCAGGCCATCGAGACGATCCGCGAGCGCCTGGAGGGCGTGGTGCTGGTGCTCGGGCAGGACAACAAGATCGCCGTGCGGAGGGAAGATCCCCATGGCCGCCAAGGCACGCCGTAGCGAACAGACCGTCGTCCTCGCCATCGCGCTGGCGCTGGAGATCGGCCTCATCCTGGCGTTCTTCCTGGGCGGGGACATCGAGGGGCTGGAGGCGCGGTTCAGCTGGAAGCAGTTGGCCGTCGTGAGCGCCGCGCTGTTCTTCATCTACGTGCTGTACGTGGAACTGCGCGTCAAGCAGTACGGCCAAGTCATCGTGGCGGAGAAGGTCAGGACCCACACCGTCGTGGAGTCCCTGAACGAGCCGGTCCTCCTCCTGGACGGCGACGACCGCGTGATCGCGGCGAACGCGGGGGCCTGCAAGGCCCTCGAGGTTGACCCGGTCGCGGTGATCGGCCGCGACTTCGCCGGGTTCTTCGACGAGCCCACGGCCCGGAAGATCCGGGAGGGGTTCGCCGGACAGACCGAGGCGGCGCGGGCCGGCTCCGACCGGCACTGCACGCTCAAGCTCCTGCCGTTGAAGGGCCAGCCCGGGAAGATCGTGGCGATCGAGGAGCGGCGCGAGGCGGCGGGGGATCGCCCCGCCGGAGAGCGGGAGCCTTCGGGACTCCGCCCGGCGTTCTGGGAGGCGCTGCGGGGGATGGGCCAGGAGGTCGAGTCGATGCCGGACGGCGCGCGGCGGCGGTTCGCGGCCGCGTTCATCCGGGGGAGGAAGGCGTTGGGCCCGGAGGGGCGTCTCGGGGAGGCGCCGCCGGTCCGCCAGGACTGCGACCTGGAGGACCTGGCGCGTCGGGCCGTGGAGGATTCGCTCCCGCTGGCGCGGGCCAAGAAGATCCGCGTCGAGGTGTCCGCTGAGGGCCAGGCGAAGCTGAAGGCCGACGCCGCGCTGGTCCGCCGCGCCCTGGAGGAGGTGGTCTTCAACGCCTGCTCCTACACGCCCGAGGGGGGCGGCGTCCAGGTCGCCGTCCGGGGCGACGACGCCTCGGTCTCGCTCTCGGTGACCGACAGCGGCGTCGGGATCCCTCCGGCCGAGGTGGGGCGGGTCTTCGAGCCGGGCTTCGTGGGCTCCAGCCAGCTTCCGGAGACGGGCGGCGGGAGGGGCCTCGGGCTGGCGCTGGCCAAGAAGATCGTCCTGGCGCACCGGGGATCCATCTGGGCCGAATCCCAGCCCGGGCGGGGGACGCGCATCAGCCTGACCCTTCCCCGGGAATCCTGAGCGGAAGCCCGTAGGGATGCCGGCCGGAGCGTCCTGAGGAAGGGCCACGAGAACTACGCCGTCGCCCGCCTGCTCTGCCTTCATCTCATAGAACGCGACCGGGGGAAGTTCCTCCGGT
>CAYNDR010000605.1:0-2543 GCA_964395295.1 uncultured Planctomycetales bacterium | reverse complement strand
GGGAGGCGCCCGGTTCCATCGGCATCATCTCCCAGAGCGGGGGGATCGCGCTCGAGCTGATCGAGATGGCCGCGTTCGACCACCTCCGCATCGGCAAGTGGGTCTCCTGCGGGAACGCCAGCGGCGTCTCCATCCCGGAGCTCCTGGCCCACATGGGGGACGATCCCCGGATCAAGGTCATCGCGATCTACATCGAGGGCCTGCGCAACGGCCTCCAGTTCATGCAGGTGGGGAGGAAGGTCGCCGAGAAGAAGCCCGTCATCGCCATCAAGGGAGGCACGGGGGGCGGCGCGGCCGCGACGATGTCCCACACCGCCTCGCTCGCGGGGAGCTTCGAGGCGTTCAAGGCCGCCTGCCGCCAGGCCGGCTTCTACCTCATCGAGGAGCTCACCGAGGACCCCAAGATCCTCATCAACGTCGTCTCGATGATCACGACCCAGAAGCGCGCCCGCGACAACCGGGTGGCCGTGGTGAGCGTGGGCGGCGGCGCGGCCATCCTGCTGGCCGACCAGGTCACCTCCCAGGGCCTGCGGCTGGCGGAGTTCGCCCCCGAGACGCGGGCCCGGCTGGCGGGGTTCCTGGGCGACCGGTTCCACGCGGCCGGCCCCGAGCACCAGGCGCGGATCGCGGAGCGCGCGGCCTCCAATCCCCTGGACCTCCTGGGGAACTGCGACGACGACCGCCTGCTGGAGACCATCCGGATCCTCGACCGCGACCCGGACACGGACATCATCGTCTGCGGGATCTACTTCCAGGTCCCCTACCTCACGGAGTACATCGGGGAGCGCCTCGTGGAGCTGAAGAGGGAGATCCACAAGCCGCTGGTGATCTCCCCCCGGGGCTTCTCCTCGTACGTGCAGAGGACCCGGCAGTCCATGACGGACCGCGACGTCAACACCTACACCGTGCCGATGATCAAGCCCCTCTCGATCGCCCTGGACATCTGGAAGCGGTACGACCTCGACTTCACGGCCTGAGCGGCGGCAACTTCCTTTACTCCACTCCCCGCCCTTGCTATCCTCGGGATCGAGATGATCTTCAAGACGCCGTCCCTTTCCGTCAAGAGCGTCCCCGTCTTCGCCGCGCTCTTCAAGGCCCAGCTCCCGGACACGCTCAACGCGATCCGCCAGGCCATCCCGGAATGGGTCGCCGTGCACGTGGTCCTGGAGGGCCCTCCCAAGCGCACGCCCACGAAGGAGGAGATGCGCGACGAGCTCCTCGCCCAGCTGAAGCCGCTGGCGATGCTCCACGACCCCATCTACAGCCTGACCACGCCGGAGGTCCCGGAGAACGCCGTGGCCACGTTCGTGCCCGACCAGCTCAGGCCGAAGTACGCCCTCGCGTACCAGGACTTCAAGTACGTCCACTACAAGGACGCGCGGGCCCGGCTGAAGGAGTTCTTCGACCGGGCGCTCAACGGCATCCCCGAGGGACACGTGGGGGTGGCGGACGCGCTCATCAAGGGGAGGATCGCGGGCCAGGCGGTGCTCGAGGGGTGGACCTGGTCGATGGCGCTGGCCTCCTACAAGCGGACGATGGAGGGCCTCGTCGACCCCAAGGGCAAGGTGATGTTCTGGGACTCGTCCTTCGGCTACGAGACCACGGGCGAGGCGTTCCTCAAGATGAGCCAGTCCCTCCTCGGCATGCTCGACGTGAAGAGCGACCGGCTGTACTACGACGCCGCCGGCTTCTCCTGGTTCCTCGTCCTCTACCCGGGCGGCCAGCTGCGGGTGGGGCTGCTCGGCTAGGGCGTCCTCCGCCAATTCAAATTATCATCATCCGGCCCCGGCCGGCGGGAATCGGGCTATCATTGAGGGGAAGGCCCGGGCCGGGAAATGGAGAAGAAATTCAGGCTGTCCGCGGACCGGATCAAGGAGCTGATCCCCCCCATGGGCGGCTGTTTCGCCACCGACCGGATCACCGTCGACGGGAAGAGGGTCGGGTACATGTACCGCGAGGAGCCCGACAACGACGCCGACAGCGGGTGGAGGCTCCTGGCGGGCGACGAGACCGAGCAGTACATGGACGGCGCCGCCAACCACGGCTACTACGACGTGAACACCCTCTGCAACTACGACACGGACATCATCCCCTTCCTGAAGTCTCCGGTCGGGTCCGCCTTCGCGCGGGATCCGATGACCGGGAAGCTCGATCCCGTGGAGTTCCAGGCCTCCGAGGAATGAGCGCGGGGCTACTTCTCGCGCCGGAACGACACGGCGAAGGTCTGCCCCTGGACCGCCTGGTAGTATTCGCCCGCGAGGAGGTCGTCCTTCGCGTCGTAGGCCAGCGTGTAGGTGCTCCCCGGGTAGTTCTCGTCCCGGAGCTCGACGACGAGGCCCAGCGTGTTCCCCTTCCGTAGGGTGCGGGCCGCGCCCACCCGGATGGGCTTGGGATTGAAGTATTCGACCTCGGCGGCGCCGTCCGCGCGGGCTTCCTTGACGAGGAGCTGATAGGTCCAGTCCTCGCGCCGCCAGCGTCCCCGGAGGACCGACGGGTCGGGGGCGGGTCCGGGGGCCCCGGCCTCCGGCTCCGGATCGGGCCCG
>CAYNDR010000604.1:2315-2547 GCA_964395295.1 uncultured Planctomycetales bacterium | reverse complement strand
GCGGAAAGGTATAAACATTGAAGGTTGAAATTGAAAGGGGTTTGCTTCAATGGGGCCGCGGCTGATCAGCCGCGGAAAGCCCGCACACCTAACCTACTGATTTTCAATGAGCCTGTCCACAGGTTGCGAACACCCAAGCCATCGCCCCCTTTTGGAGGCCTCCGACTTGCCATCTCCCTCGTAACCATCTTGCCTTTCAAGGACTTACGGCCGCGAACACCCTCTCCCAACG
>CAYNDR010000604.1:0-2305 GCA_964395295.1 uncultured Planctomycetales bacterium | reverse complement strand
CGCCGATCGCAAGCTCCCTGATGGCCCAGCCAAAGCCATCGCCGCCATTGATCCCCTCACTCACCTCGTCACAAAGACAGTGTACACGCTTAACTCGCCCGTCATCACCCGCGCCAGCAACCTCGTCTGGACCTCCAGCACCCGCCTGTAGTTCACACGATACCCGAAGAGCGGGTGCGTGACAAGCGTGTCCATCCGCTGCTCGTACGCCCGGAAAAATGCCTTCCTCCCCTCCGGCCTCAGCGACACCGCCTCCCCGGCCCGGATGAAATCCCTCGGCGTCACCATCCTGGTGTTGATCGCCGCCAGCACCTCCGAATCCGCAATGAGCGGACGGAAAGGCTCCATGAGGTCCAGCGCCAGCGCCGGCCGCCCGAACCTCGGCTGATGGTAGAATCCGAGATAAGGATCGAACCCCACCGCGTGGCACACGATGGTCAAATCCTTCGACAGCACGCTGTAGGCCAGCGACAGAAGGGCGTTGACCGCGTCCCGCGGGGGTCGCCGGTTCCGGTGCTCGAAGTTGAACGTGAGCTGCCCCGGCGTCTCCGCCCTTCCCCCCTCCGCCTTGATCATCCCCGCAAAGTTCTCGAAGTAGATCCGCGCCGCGTTCCCCTCCACCCCCAGCAGCTCCTCCATCGCCCCCGCCCGCTCCGCCGCCTCCACCATATGCCTGAGCTGTTCCAGCGCCCCCTCGGGAGGCTCCACGTGGTTTCTCTGGATCATCACACGCTGGTTGCGGATCTTCCCCGCCGTGAGCCCCCGCGCCAGCCGCAGGCAGAACTCCGGGACGTCCGCCATCCGGAACTGCTGCCTCCGGAGGAAGATGTTCTTCACCCCGATCCCGTGCGTGACCCCGTAGAACCATCCCCCCATCGAGAAGTAGGCGATCGGGATCTCCCCCGCGCAGAGCGTCTGGATCGCCTGCGTCGTGAGCTGGATGTTCCCGAAGAGGTTGACCTGAGAAATCTCGTGCAGGCGGACTTCCTGCAGGAGCTTGGCCTTGTCGTGGACCTGGAGTACCTCGCCGTTCTTTCCCACGCGCAGGCCCTGGGTGTTGAGGTAGAGCGGCTTGAGATCGTCGCGGGCCGGGACCAGGCGCCGGATCTCGACGGTGGAGAAGTCGCGGACGGAGGCGTCCGGCGGCCGGACCACTCCGAGGTCGAAAAGCGTAAGCTGCTGGGGCGGCTCCTCGCCCTGCGTAATCTGGAGGCAGGCCTGGGTCTCGTCCGGGAGGCAGACCCCCACGAGCGAGCATCGCGGACACTTGGGGCTGTCCGCCAGGGGCGGTGGGATGGGGCCCAGGGCAGCCGCGCGGGCCTTCTCCACGGCCTCCAGCGTGAGGCGGACGAGGTCATCGTCGACGGGGACGCGGACGCGCTGCTTTGTGGAATTGTAGTAGATCACCCCCTCATCGCAGCGGTAGCCGTTGTCGCGCAGGACGAGGGCCTGGACGGCGATCTGGAAGCGGTCGGGGTCCCATGCGGAAGGCGCGCCGTCCTTGTCCGCGTCTCTCGGCGCGCCCCGCTTGTAGTCGACGGGGCAGACGACCCCGCCCTCCCCCTCCACGAGGTCCATCTTGGCTATGAGCTTGTGGGCGTCGCTGGAGAGCGTCACGGAGCGGGCGTGGATCGTCTCGGCTTTCGCCTCGGTTTCTTTGGCCGGGGGGAGTTCGTCCTCTTTCTTCTCGAGTTTCTCGTGGCGTAGCTCGCCCTCCACGGTGTCGCCGCTTTCTACGAAGACGCCCTCGACCCATTCATAGTAGAAAAGCCGGGGGCAGTAGACGAACTCGTTGACCATCCGGGCAGGCATGTAGTCGGGGGGCGCCTCGGCCCGTGCCATCGTTCGCTCTCCTCGGGACCGGCCGGATCAGGATTACAGGGCCGCCGGGGGCGGGCGTACGAGAGGCTCAAGCTGCTCGATCAATCGGGAGATGTTCTCGACGGCCAGCCGCCACAGTCGCGCGGGGTCGATCCTCGGCCTGGCCGATTCTTCGTTCATGGCATTGCCTGTTTCATTGTACCCCCTTCGCCCGGGGGTTCAACCTCCTCATACGACGACGCAGGGGGCATCGACGGCGGCATAGGGTTTCCCGAGGGCGGCGATGACCCGGTCGCCGCGCCCCTCGGCGGGCCCGAGGTCGACGAAGAGGATCTGGTCCTCGTCGTGCTGGATGATCTCGTCCAGGTCAGACCGGCACCGGGCGAGGTCGGCGGGGGTGAGCTGGCACTCGAAGACCGAGAGCTGGAGGTGATCCCCGTAGTCGCGCATGGTGTTGCACCCCCGCCTCAGGCGTTCGGGCTGA
>CAYNDR010000603.1:0-2557 GCA_964395295.1 uncultured Planctomycetales bacterium | reverse complement strand
ATCCCGCCTTCGCCATGGGCCATCCCGACAGCCTGCGGGAGTTCACGAATTACCTTCTCAGCAGGCGCTTCATCGGCGTCCGGGGGGCCTTCGGATACGACCCGTCGCGAATCCACGACTTCGCGCAGTTTTTCTGGGAGGAATTGCTGGGGATCCAGGTCGCGCTCCTGGCCTTGGGTCTCACCTCCCTGGCCCGCCTGAATCTCCGAGTGCTCGCCGGGATCGCTTCCTGGATGGCTCCCATCGCGGCCTTCGCGGTGTTCTTCAAGTGGGAAGGCCAGCACGACTGCTGGTTCCTGGCCTCCTGGATACCGCTCACCCTGGCGGTGGCGATCGGTCTGCGCCGAGCGGGGGCCATCGCCCTGAGGCATGCGAAAACCATAATCGCCGCCGCGGTGGCCGCGGGGGCGGGATGGGCCCTCTGGCTCAACTACCCCTTGGTGAACCTGAGGGATTACGAGCTGGCCGAGATGTTCGGGAAGATCCACCTTCAGCCGCTGAGCCCGGACGCGATCCTGGTGCTCAACTGGGACGATTCCATCTCCACCTGCTTGTACCTCCAGAGCGTGAAGGACTTCCGGAAGGATGTCCTGGTGGTCAATGCTTCTCAACTTGGCGAGGTCAGCTCCTGGTATGACAGGGGGCTTGCCCGTCGCCGCCCGGGGCTTGTCATCCCGGACTACGCCGGGACGCGGCGTCCTCCAGGCATCTCGTCGACCCGGGCCTCGACGGCCGCCTTCATCAACGCGAACGCCCCCGCAGGCAGGCCCATCTACACCACGATCCGGCCGCCCCCGGAACTGGCCGACCCCCGATGGAACTTTGTCCCCGCGGGATGCCTGTGGAAGCTGGTCCGTCGCTCGGAATCGGATGCCCTGGATCCGCGGTACTGGCGATTCCTCATCGAAGCCGAACAGGTGGTTCCCATGATCCGCCGCAAGCGGGGACAGTTCATTTTCGATCGCAGGGAAGGGCTTGAGATGATAGCCCAGGCCTATGAGGAACGCCTGGTCCAGGTCCTCCTCCGGGCCCGGAAACTGCTGGGATGGGACCTGCTCAGGAGGGGCCAGCATCAATCCTGCGTCACGCTCTACGAGTCCGTCCTGAGGTTGTCCCCCGAAGAGCGGGAGAACCCCGACAACTACTACCTGATCGGGTTGGCGTACCGCGGCATGGGCCGGCCGGACGACGCGGCCCCCATGTTCGAACGGGCCCTTTCCCTCAAGCCGGAGGATTCCCTGCGCGGGGCGGCCCATTACCAGTTGGCGGAGATACTGGCATCCCGCTCTCAAGGAGAACAGGCGCGGTGGCATTTCGAAAGGGCCAGGGAATTCCTGAAAGGCGAACCGAAGGGGGGCGAACGCGTCCTGAAATTCGCCCCGGGCGGCGACGAATAGCCTTCCCCGGCAGCCGCAACAGTTGCAAGCCTATCCCCTCGAAGCTATCATCCGCCCGATGACCGGGCCCGTTCGAACGCGATTCGCCCCCAGCCCCACGGGATACCTCCACATCGGAGGCGTCCGCACCGCGCTTTTCAACTGGCTCTTCACCCGCCGCCGGGGCGGCCAGTTCATCCTGAGGATCGACGACACCGACCAGGAGCGCAACGTCGCCGAGGCCCTCGCCCCCATCCTCAAAGGCCTCCGATGGCTCGGCATCCAGTGGGACGAGGGCCCCGAGGTCGGCGGGCCCTGCGGACCCTACTACCAGTCCCAGCGCCTGGATCGCCACCAGGCCGCCGTCGGGTCCCTCCTGGAGAAGGGCCACGCGTATTGGGACTACGCGACGACCGAGGAGATCGCCGCGGAACGCAGTGCCGCCCAGGCGGAGAAGCGGCCCTTCGCCTACAGCCGGAAATGGATGGCCGAGGCCCCCGCCGACCGCGCCCGGTTCGAATCCCAGGGGCGACGCGGCGTCGTCCGCCTCAGGATGCCCCGCGAGGGCCAGTGCGTCATCCAGGACCACGTCCGAGGCGAGGTCCGCGTGGACTGGAGCTCCGAGCAGGACCACGTGGTCCAGAGGGCCGACGGCTCGTGCCTCTATCTCCTGGCCAGCACCGTGGACGACCAGGACATGGGGATCACCCACGTGATCCGGGCCGAGGAGCACCTCTCGAACACCCCGCGCCAGGTCTTCATCGCCCGCGGCCTGGGGTACGCCCTGCCGGAATACGCCCACCTCCCGTTCGTGGCGGAGCCCGGGAGCCGCAACAAGCTCTCCAAGCGGAAGCTCGAACTGTACCTCAAGAACGCCGACTTCGCCCGGGTCACGGAGCACGGACGCGCCATCGCCTCCGCCGTGGGCCTCCCCGTCGGCGCCGAGACCTTCAATCCCGTGATGGTGGACTTCTACGAGCAGGTGGGCTACCTGCCCCACGCCGTCGTCAACTACATCCTCCTCCTGGGCTGGTCGCTCGACGGCAAGACCGAGTTCTTCTCGCCTTCGGAAATGGTGGATCGGTTCTCCCTGGACCGCGTCAACAACGCCCCGGCCAGCTTCGACGCCAAGAAGCTCATGGCGTTCCAGGACCACTACATGCAGCAGGTTTCGACCGCCA
>CAYNDR010000602.1:0-2562 GCA_964395295.1 uncultured Planctomycetales bacterium | reverse complement strand
GGGTCCTTGCGGCTCTTGATGCAGTCCAGCCAGTCGCGCTTGTGCCCGGCCGACTTGTAGAGCCGCACGTCCTTGTCGGTGAGCGGCTCCTTCAGGATCGTCTCGGGATCGCTCTTGATCTTGCCGCGGTTCACGAAGATCGTGCCCTTGTCCCCCTTGAAGGTGACGCCGCCGCCCTTGCCGTGGGTCACGACGACGCCGTTGGCGTAGACGTACTGGACGCCCTTCCCCCTGCCGGGGTCGGCCGGGGGGATGATCTCGACCGGGCCGGACTCGTCCATGCCGAGCCCCCACTGCGCGATGTCGAAGTGGTGGGCGCCCCAGTCGGTCATGCCGCCGCCGGAGTACTCGCGGTAGTTCCGCCAGGCGGGGAAGTGGTGGTGCACGCCGCGGGGGCTGAGGACGGAGTGGTAGGCCCGCTTGGGCGCCGGCCCGAGCCAGCGGTCCCAGTCGAGCCCCGCCTCCATCGGCTCCTCGCCCAGGTCGCACGCGCGGCTGGGGCCGCCCACGTCCACGTCGACCTCCGTGACCTTGCCGATCCGGCCGTTGCGGACGTACTCGCAGGCCGTCAGGAACTCCTTGTCCGAGCGCTGCTGGCTGCCGGTCTGGAAGACGCGCTTGTACTTCTGGACGAACTCGATGATGAGCCTGGCCTCGCGGATCGTGAGGGTGAGCGGCTTCTCGCAGTAGACGTCCTTGCCGGCCTTGACGGCCTCCATGGCGACGATCATGTGCCAATGGTCGGGCGTGGCGATGCAGACCGCGTCGATGTCCTTGCGCGCGAGGATCTCCTTGTAGTCATTGGTGGCGGCACAGCCTTTGTAGGAGGCGTTGTTCTTCTTGGCGTAGGCGTCGTCGGCCGTCTTCTTGGCGTTGTCGCGGCGGGTGGTGTCCACGTCGCAGACGGCCAGGAGCTGGACGTCGGCCGTGCCCAGGAACCCCTTGAGGTGGCCGTAGTTCATGGTGCCCATGCCCACCATGCCCAGGCCGAGGCGGCTCCCGGGGGAGGCCTGGCCGCCGAGGCCGAGGACCGAACGGTGGACGAACAGGGGGGCGGCGAGGGCCGCCGAGTTCCGGACGAAATCGCGGCGGGTCATGCGGCCGTGGCGGTGGTTCATGGTTCTCATCCTCGATTGCCTGGGGACGGCTTCACCCGAGCCGTCCTATATATCCCAACGCCCGTCCGGGCGTTGCAGAGGCAAAGTTCCTGCGGCATCATGCAGGCCATCGCCGGGGCCGTCGGGAACGAGGGGGTCCATCTCCCGGCCGGCACCTATCGGATCGGGAAGGGGATCGGGGCGGCCGGCGTCCCGGAGCGGCGATGGCGGGGATCCCGCGGCCGGAGGTCACGCCTCCGCGTGCCACCGCCTCAGCGCGGCGGCGCATTGCTTCAGGGCCCCGAGGAGCGCCTCGCGCGTCTTGGGGTTGCCTTTCCCCGCCCAGTCGTACTCGACGTGCACGGAGAACGGCGCGGCGTAGCCCATCTGCTTGAGCCGCTTGAACCAGTCGGTCTTCCCGAACTCGCCCTCGCCGAACGCCACGAACGATTTCGGCCGCTTGACGTCCTTCACGTACGCGATCTTCACGTGCGGCTTCAGCCGCTCGAAGTGCCCGGCCCAGTCGTCGCCGTGCACGACGATCGCGTGTCCGAGGTCGAACGCCACGCCGACCTGGTCCGGGTTGAAGTCCTTCACGATCTCGGCCATCTCCGCGAGGTTGCCCCCCAGGTACTGCCCGCCGGGCGAGTGGTTCTGGAAGATCGCGCAGACGCCGATCTCCTTGTTGAGCGCCGCGAGCTCCTTGAGTTCCGCCCGCGCCTGGGGGATCAGGTCGGCCGCCGTCTTGCCGCCCCGAAGGAGGCGGGTGCCGAGCCGGTAATATCGGATCCCCAGCTTCTTCGCGGTCCGGAGGATGTCCTCCGCGTGGGGCGAGGAGACGGCGGTGATCTCCGTGGCCAGCAGAAGCATGTCCACCTTGCGCTTGCGGAGCGCCTCGGCGTAGCGCGGCATGTCCTCGGCGGCGCGCTCGGGGGGGATCTCCCCGCGGGGCCGCACGGGGCAGTCGATGCCCTCGAGGCCCGCCTCGGCGGTCAGTTCTGCCGCGGCGTCGAAGTCGAGCTTCAGCTCCTGGTAGACCTTGCTGAAGACGGCGACCGGCGGAGCCGGCCTCGCGGCCCCGGACGCGGCGCCCGGCCAGAGGGCCGCGGCCGCGGAGGCCGCCAGGAAGTCCCGGCGTGAAACGGCGGATTTCGGGCCCATGAGAGTCCTCCTGTCCTAGGCTTCTTCCACGCCCGCGCGCCGCAGGCCAGCCCTCACGTGGGCCAGGGCCTCCCGGTAGTCGTTCGGGCCCACGTACTCCAGGATCAGCGGGGCGGAGGGCGTCCGCTGGGCGGCCAGGCGGATGAACGCGTCGTAGTCGAGGTCGCCCTGGCCCGCCGGGACGCCGCGGTCCACGTGCAGTTTGCGGTCCTTGGCGTGCAGGCAGTCGATCCGCGGGCCGAGCTGGTCGAACATCTCGGGGAGATCGTTGACTTCGAGCAGGTTCGCCGGATCCAGCAGGGCC
>CAYNDR010000601.1:0-2567 GCA_964395295.1 uncultured Planctomycetales bacterium | reverse complement strand
GGTACGCCGGCCGGCGGGCCGTGGTGCGGCCCGGGCCCCACGTCGAGCTGGCGGTGACCGACACGGGCGTGGGGATGAGCGAGGAGATCAAGTCGCACCTCTTCGAGCCCTTCTTCACCACCAAGGAGCCGGGGAGAGGGACGGGGCTCGGCCTCTCCACCGTCTACGGGATCGTCAAGCAGAGCGGCGGCTACATCTGGGCCTACAGCGAGCCCCGGCAGGGCGCCACGTTCAAGATCTACCTCCCGCGCGTCGACGCCCCCGCCGACGCCGAGCCCGCCCCGGCCCCCGCCCCGGCCCCGGCCGGCGCCGAGACTGTCCTGTTGGCGGAGGACGCCGACGTGGTGCGGAGCCTGGCCGGCGAGGTCCTCCGGGGCAAGGGCTACACGGTGATCGACGCCCCGGACGGGAGGAGCGCGATCGATCTCGCGGGGAAGCACCCCGGGCCGATCCATCTCCTGCTGACCGACATCGTCATGCCCGGGATGAGCGGGCGCGAGCTGGCGGCGTTCCTGACGGCCGCGCGGCCGGGGATCAGGGTCCTCTACATGTCCGGCTACGCCGAGGAGGCCGTGGTCCGGCAAGGGAAGATCGACTCCGCCAGCCTGTTCCTGCCCAAGCCCTTCACGCCGGGGGGCCTCGCGCGCAAGGTCCGCGAGGCACTCGACAATCCGCCGCCGCGGAAGGAGCCATAATTTATTCGCCCCGCCGGCTTGACGTAACCCCCCGCGTGGAATAGAATTCCTTGAGACCGGGGTTTGTCGCGTGCGTGCCCAAGGAGCACTATGCCCCGGTCTGCCTGCCTCTCGGGTTTCCGCTCCCGGCTGGTCCTCCTGATCCTGCTGACCGCCGTCGTGGCCCTGGGCCTCGTCCTCTACTCCTCCTCCGAGGCCGCCCTGCCCCGGACCGTCTTCCTGCTCGGCCTCGTGGGCACCCTCGCCCTCTCGATCGCCTGGCTCGCCAGCGACCTGGCAATGCTCCGCCGCGTCGGGGCCCTCGCGGAGGCCTCCCGGAAACTGGCCGCCGGGGACCTCTCGGCCCGGAGCGGCCAGCGGCACGCGCCGGACGAGATCGGCCGGCTCGCCCGCGCGTTCGACGAGATGGCCGCGGCCATCGAGTCCCGCCAGCGGGAGCACGGCGAGGCGGAGCGGGCCCTCCTCCGCAGTCAGGAGCAGTTCCGCCACGTCCAGAAACTCCAGGCCATGGGCCAGCTGGCCGGCGGCGTGGCCCACGACTTCAACAACCTCCTCACCGTGATCACCGGCTACGGGGAGCTCCTCCAGGGGGGCCTCGATGCCGGGGACGAGCGGCGCGCCTTCGCGGCCGAGGTCCTGAAGGCCTCCCAGCAGGCCGCCGGACTCACCCGCCAGCTCCTGGCCTTCGGCCGCAAGCAGGTGATGTCCCCCAAGGTGCTGGACCTCAACGCCGTCGTGGCCGACATGGACAAGATGCTCCGCCGTGTGATCGGGGAAGACGTCCGGCTGGACATCCGCCTGGACCCGGCGCTGGGCCGGATCCGGGCGGATCCCGGACAACTGGAGCAGGTCCTGATGAACCTGGCGGTCAACGCGCGCGACGCCATGCCGGAGGGGGGCCGGCTCACGCTGGAAACCCGCAACGTCGAGCTGGACGAGGCCCGCACGCGCGAGCACCCGGACGCCAGGCCCGGGCCCCACGTCCTCCTGGCCGTGGCGGACACCGGCTGCGGGATGGACGCCGGGACGATGGCCCGCCTCTTCGAGCCCTTCTTCACCACCAAGGGGGCCGGCCGGGGCACGGGGCTCGGGCTCTCCACCGTCTACGGGATCGTCCGGCAGAGCGAGGGGAGCATCGAGGTCGACAGCGCCCCCGGCCGCGGGTCCACGTTCCGCATCCACCTCCCCCGCGTCGAGGAGGAGACCTCCAGGCCCGAGCGCCCCCCCTCCTCCACGCTCCCCGTCCGGCAGGGGTGCGAGACGGTGCTCGTGGTGGAGGACTCGGACGTGGTCCTCAAGCTCGTCCGCGACGTCCTGGCCGGCCGGGGCTACGGCGTCCTGCAGGCCCGCAACGGGCGCGAGGCGGTCCAGGTCTGCGAGAACCACAAGGGGCCGATCCACCTGCTCCTGACGGACGTGGTCATGCCCGAGGCGGGCGGCCGCGACCTGGCCCAGTACCTCACCTCCCTCCAGCCCGGGCTCAAGGTGCTCTACATGTCCGGGTACGGGGACACGGCCATCTTCCGCCTCAGCCCCCTGGAGGAGGGCCTCGCCTTCCTCCCCAAGCCCTTCACGCCCACCCAGCTCGCCCGGAAGGTCCGCGAGGTTCTCGATGCGGGCGCGCCGCAGGGTTAGGGTGCGCGCCAACGCTACGGGAGGTGCTCCAGGTCGTCCAGGTTCCTGGTCTACTAACGATGGATTTCTTGTCCTCCGGAGAGGATTCGCGCGAACGCGATCCTTCTCCCGCGACCCCGAGGACTTGCGTGGATTCTCGCCCCCCTTGCGAGCGTGCGGGGGACAATGACTCAACGGCTAAATCTTCAATGATGCAACGCGCGGCAACCGCCGCACCCACCTTTGCGTTGCGGCTGG
>CAYNDR010000600.1:0-2575 GCA_964395295.1 uncultured Planctomycetales bacterium | reverse complement strand
AGATCTCCGAGGCCCAGCTCTTCCACGTCTCCGAGCGGGAGGGGCTCCCCGCGCGCACGCTGTCCCTCAACGGCGATCCCCTGGACAGCTCCGTGCTGGAGACCTTCGCCTTCGAGGTCCACTCCCGGTTCCGGCGGAAGCGGGAGGGGACCTCACCCGCGGGCGCGCGCCCTCATCCGCACGTCAGAACGCCTCGGCCGGGATGCCCGTCCGCGCGGTGACCTCCCGGGCGATCTCCTCGAGGCGCGCCCGGTCCACGTGCAGGACCCCCGGGTCCGCCGGGACGCGGTCGATGCTGTAGAGGTGGACGGCCTTAGGCCTGAGCCGCCGGACCTGATCGATCCATTCCGCCACGGACCGCGGGTCGGAGTTGTCGCACCGGCCCCGCGCGAACATGGCCTGGAGGACGAAGTCCTTGAGCCGGGACAGGCCGCGGACCACGCCCTCCAATTTCGGCGTCACGAGCGGCAGGTTCATGTCCGGGAGCGTGGCGTCGCTCCCGGCGTCGCGCTTCATGTGCCGCTCGTCGAGTAGGTTCAGCCCCTCGGCCACTCCCGGCCGGTCCAGGTGCGACGCGTTGGAGAGGACGTCCACGCGTACGCCCGGCAGCGCCTCGTCCCGTACCGCGATAACCGCCTTCACCACGCCCATGAAATCCGGGTGCAGGGTGGGCTCCCCGTTCCCGGAGAAGGTGATGGAATCCAGCTTCACCCCGGAGGCCTTCAATTCATCGAGCCTCCCGCGGAGCGCCGCGGCCACCTCGGCGGCCGAGGGGAACCGGTGGCGGGCGAGGGCCTCCTCGTCCACCCGCCCGGTGGATGGGCCGCACTGGCAGTAGGGGCAGTTGAACGAGCAGAGCTTGCGGCCGAACGGGAGGATGTTCACCCCGAGCGACGCGCCCATGCGGCGCGACCTCACGGGCCCGTAGACGACGCCTTCGGAGAGAGCGTAGGTCCTCAACTGCGGGTCCGCCATGGGGGGCATTGTAGCTTCGCTCGGGCCGGGGGGAAACGGGGAAACAGCCCGGGCCGTCCGGGGCTTTCCTATACGCTTGCCCCCGCACGCGCGGGCCCTTTTCCCTTGACCCTCCCCGCCGCTTTCCCTACACTCCGCGCCGTCTGTTGTCGGAATTCCTGTGCATCGGCATCTTAGAGGTGCCTGTTCCGGAACCCCAGGATCAGGAAATGATCATGACCGCCACCCCGATGCGCCTCGATCCCCAGGCCGCAGCCCTTAACGAGACCCTGGGCCGGAACAATCCCGCCATCCTGGAGATGCTCTCGCCGCGCGGCAAGGCCATCTTCTTCCCGAAGCTGGGCATCCTCTCCCAGTCGGCCGAGGCCAAGGGCAAGGACATCAACGCCACCATCGGCATCGCCACGGAGGACGACGGCGGCCCCCTTTACCTGGACTGCATCGGCAAAAAGATCCATCTGCCCCCGGACAAGGCCTTCACCTACGCGCCCAGCCCGGGCCTGCCCGAAATCCGCAAGCTCTGGAAGGAACAGCAGCTCCGGAAGAATCCCGGTCTGGCCGGGAAGACCTACAGCAGCCCCGTGGTCACCAACGCCCTGACCCATGGCCTCTCCATGGCCGCCTACCTCTTCGTGGAGGCCGGCGACACGGTCATCCTGCCCGACATGTACTGGGAGAATTACGACCTCGCCTTCTCCATCACCTACGGGGCCCGGCTCGACACTTTCGAGACCTTCACCCCCGGGGGCGCCTTCAACATCCAGGGGCTCCGGCAGAAGCTGTCGCAGGGCCGGGGCAAGAAGATCGTCCTGCTCAACTTCCCCAACAATCCCACCGGCTACACGCCCCTGGAAGGGGAAGCCGCCGCCATCGCCGCGGCCCTCAGGGACGCGGCCGAGGCGGGCGACAAGGTGGTGACGATCCTCGACGACGCCTACTTCGGGCTGGTCTTCGAGCAGGGCGTGGCCACGCAATCCCTCTTCGCCGCGCTGTGCGACGCCCATCCCAACCTCATGGCCGTGAAGCTCGACGGCCCCACCAAGGAGGACTACGTGTGGGGCTTCCGCGTCGGCTTCATCGCCTTCGGCATCAAGGGGGGCACGCCCGAGGCGTACGCGGCCCTCGAGGCCAAGGCCGCGGGCGCGGTGCGCGCCACCATCTCCAACTCCAGCATCCTGGGCCAGTCGCTCCTGGTGGCCGCCTGGTCCGCGGAATCGTACGAGCGCGAGAAGCGGGAAAAGCACGCGACCCTCAAGCAGCGCTACGAGAAAATCAAGGCCGTCCTCGCCGCGCACCCCGAATACAGGGAGGTCTTCGAGCCCGTGCCCTTCAATTCCGGCTATTTCATGTGCGTCCGCCTGAAGAAGGGGAATGCCGAGGCGGTGCGCCAGAAGCTGCTCAAGGAATACTCCACGGGCGTCATCGCCTTCGGCCCGCTCGTGCGCCTGGCCTTCTCGTCCACGCCCACCGGCAAGATCGAGGCGCTCTTCGACAACGTCTACCGGGCCGCGAAGCAATCCGGGTAACCATCCGGGGATTTGATCTTCACCGGGACCGCGGCACGGCCGTGAAGCCTGCTTTCCTGAAGTCCTCGTCGAAG
>CAYNDR010000599.1:2065-2588 GCA_964395295.1 uncultured Planctomycetales bacterium | reverse complement strand
AGATCTACACTTCGAAGCACACTCTTTCCCTACACGACGCTCTTCCGATCTTGCGCTTCTTCAACGTCTACGGCCCGCGGCGTAAGGCGAGTCCGGATCCTGCCGCGGGCCGTAGACGTTGAAGAAGCGCAGGGACACGGTCTCCAGCGGCGTGTTCGCCGCCCACGAGCGGGCGTAGAACTCCCCGTAGAGCTTGGCCACGGCGTAGGGGGAGAGGGGGCGCGGGGGCATGTCCTCGCGCTTCGGGAGCGTGGGCGTGTCGCCGTACACCGAGGAGGAGCTGGCGTAGACCACGCGGCGCACCCCGGCCCGCGCGGCCGCGTCGAGCACCGCGAGCGTCCCCTCCGCCGTGGCGCGGTGGGTCTCCAGCGGCCTTTCCACCGAGCGCGGCACCGACGGGATCGCCGCGAGGTGGTAGACCACGCCGGCCCCGCGGACCGCCTCGGGGGCGGCCCGCGCGACGTCCCCCTCGAGGAGCTCGATCCCGGGAGGGAGGCCCTCGCGGCGGCCCGTCGAGACGTCG
>CAYNDR010000599.1:0-2055 GCA_964395295.1 uncultured Planctomycetales bacterium | reverse complement strand
GCGCTGCGAGGTGAAACACCGTGCGTGCGCCGCGCACAGACCGGCCTGCAGCCTCCTCGTCGCACACGTCGGCGCCGATGATTTCGATGCGGTCCGCCACATCTTCGAGGTTCTCGCGGCGGCCCGTCGAGAAGTCGTCCGCCACGCGCACCCGGTGTCCCGCCTCCAGGAGCGCGCGGACGAGGGACGAGCCGATGAAGCCGGCGCCGCCGGTGACGACGTGGAGGCCGTCCTTCATGCCCAACCGAAGAGCCTCCTCGCGTTTTCCGAAGCGGCCCGGGCGACCTCCTCCGGGGCGATTCCCATCAGCTCCGCCACGGCCTCCGCCGTGTGCCGCACGAAGGCGGGCTCGTTGCGCTCCCCGCGGCGCGCCTGCGGCGCCAGGTAGGGGGAGTCGGTCTCCAGGAGGAGGTGGTCCAGCGGGATGCCCCGCACGACCTCGCGAAATTCGTCCGCGTTGGGATAGGTCACCGGCCCCGCCACGGACATGCAGAAGCCGTAGGCCAGGCAGAACTCCACGTCCCCGTACCCGCCGGAGAAGCAGTGGAACACCCCCCGCAGGGGCAGGTAGGGCCTCAGGATGGCGCGCAGGTCGCCGTAGGCCTCGCGGCAGTGGATCACGACGGGCTTCCCCAGCTCGCCGGCCAGCTCGAGGTGCCGGGCGAAGAGCTCCTTCTGGTTCTCGGCCGAGGCGAGGTTCTTCGCGTAGTCGAGGCCCGTCTCCCCCAGGGCCGCCGCGCGCGGATGCGAGAGCAGCTCCCGGAGCTCCTCCACGGACTGGAAGCGGTCGGCCTCGTGCGGGTGGAGGCCCGGGGCGAACCAGAACTCCGGGAAGCGCTCCGCGATCTCGAGGGCCCGGCGGGAGGAGGCGGGATCGGTCCCCACCGTGAGGATCCGCTCCACGCCCGCCTCGCGGGCGCGGGCCACGACGGCCTCGAGGTCGCCCGAGAACCGCGGGTCGTCCAGGTGCGCGTGGGAGTCGGCCAGCATGGAGGCTATTCTAGGAAAATCGCCCCGAAGACACAAAGCCCAAGGCGCGGGGCCGGGCCGCGCCCTCGCGGGGATGCAGCCCTTCAGCCCTTGGCCCAGCCCCCAGGCCACGGATGAGGGATTGCCGGGCCGCAGGCCGTGGAAGGCCCCCCGTGGCCCCCACCGGGGGGGCCTGGAGGGGGGGACGATCCCGTGATTCGCTATTCGTTATTTTGGGATTCTTGGCGCCTCCGGGCGCGTCCGAGGGGCCTTCCTGAGAGCGGTCCGCCGCATGTCACGCTCAGTCCGCGGCGATCCGGGGCCTTTCCTCCTGCGGCCTTCGTGGATCCGGCCGCGCCGCAGGCCCGTTTTCGAGCGT
The DNA here is from genome assembly GCA_964395295.1 of uncultured Planctomycetales bacterium. Classification (GTDB taxonomy): domain Bacteria; phylum Planctomycetota; class MHYJ01; order MHYJ01; family JACPRB01; genus CAYNDR01. Next base: position 707 of record CAYNDR010000599.1, on the reverse strand, counting down.
TTTCCCGCGGCTCGAAATCGATGGACCGGTACAGGGGAGGACTTATTCTCTTCAGCCGCCTCTTGACAGCGGCCCGGGGGGATGCCAGAATGTAGCCACAGATGTAGCAACGGAGGAAGAGATGAAGTTCGCGACGGTGAGGACGCTGAAGAACCAGACCTCGGAGATGCTCCGCCTGGCGGCGGGCGGCCAGGACGTGTTGATCACCTCGCACGGAAGACCGGTGGCGATCCTGCAGGGGATGAAGGAGGAGGACCTGGAGGACTACGTGCTGAGCCGGCATCCGGCGATGAGGAAGTCCATCGAGGAGGCCGACCGCGAGTACCGCAAGAAGGGAGGAATCCCGCTCGGGGAGGTCCTTCGGCGGCTGAAGGAGAATAAGGGGAAGCGGCGTGGCTCGGTACGCCGTTGAGTTCGCGCCGCGGGCCTGGCGGGACCTGGAGGGGCTCTCGCCGGAGGTGGCAGAGCGGATCGCCGGGCGCCTGGCGGAGCGCCAGGAGCATCCCGAGCCGCGAGGGGACACGATCAAGCGCCTCCAGGGAATTGCGATTCCAACCTGCCGCTTCCGGGCTGGCGACTACCGCGCGATCTTTCGGGTCGAGGGGGCCGTGGTGAGGATCCTCCGGGTGGTCCACCGGAGCGAACTCGATCGGGCGGTGGAGGATCTCCGGTAGAGGAAATCCGGGGGGTGGGGATCGATCGCGTTC
>CAYNDR010000598.1:0-2593 GCA_964395295.1 uncultured Planctomycetales bacterium | reverse complement strand
GGCGCGCGCGACGGCGCCGGGGGCCAGGCCCGCGCGCGCGGACAGGGCCCCCGCGGCATCCGGGGAGGCGAGGCCCAGGCGGCGCTGGAGGAAGAGCTGGAATTCCGCCGCCACCATGGAGGCGGCCTGGGGCGCCGCGCCCATCCGCCGGCAGAGCCCGGCGAAGGCCTCGACGAACTCCGCGGGCCGGCGGCGGCGCTCCTCGTGGAGGTCCACGGGCGGCCCGAGCCTCCGGCCGCCCGACAGGACGCCCGCGAACGCGGCCGCCAGGAGGATCGCCAGCGCGGGGCCCAGGGGCGAGTCCCACACGATCGCGAGGGCCGACTGGCCCCCCGTGAACCCGTGGTGGACCTCGTCGAAGCCGATCGTCCCGCCCGCCGCGGCGACCGCCGCCAGGTGGACCATGAACTCCGCGTTCCCGGCGCGCCGGAGCCCGGCGTTCGAGGCTGGCCGGGCGTCCGCCAGGGCGACGAAGCGCCCCTCCCCGCGGGGGACCACGGCGGCCGCCCAGCCGCGCTCGTCGGCCGCGAGAGGCCGGGCGGCGGAGCCCTCCCGGGCGCGGAGGCGGAACTCCGGCGCCGCGGAGAGCGCGTACGCCGCGGGGGGGCCGCCCAGGGGGGCCAGCGAGGCGGAGACCTCGATCTCCCCGCCCGCGCCGGCCGCCTCCGCCTCGAGCCCGAACTCGGCCAGCAGGGGGGCCGAGCGGCCCGGGGCCTCCTTCCTCCGCGGGCACCAGACGAGGGTGTTGCCCTTCTCCACCCAGCGGGCGGCCCCGGCGGCCTCCTCCTTCCCGAGCGCCCGCGCGGGGGCCAGGACGAAGAGGACCCGCATCTCGCGGGGCGCCAGCTCGATGGCCCGCTCGTGCCGCCGGGCGGGGAAGCCCAGGTCCCGCAGGAGCGCATAGAGGGCCTTGCCGCCGCCGGGCGTGGTGAAGCGGGTCGAGCCCAGCTTCTCCTCCTTGGGGTCGTGGCCCAGGCCGCGGGGCTTCTGGCCGAAGAGGAGGATCCCGGCGAGGATGAGCGCCGCACTGCCGGCGGCCGCGAAGTGCTCCAGCCTCAGATCCCGGCGCTTGCTCACGCCCTCTCCTCCCCCAGGAGCGCGGCGGCGAGGCGGCGGCACTCCGAGGCCTCGGGGTCCCCCACGGGCGCGAGGCCGAAGTACGCGGCCTCGTACATTTGCGCCAGCGCGCCGAAGGGCTCCCGCTCGCGGGGGCGGCCCCGCAGGCGGGCGGCGTAGTCGCCGGTGGTGAGGCTCTCGTGGAAGCGGACGATCCCCCTGGAGTCCAGCGCCAGGATCGCGGCCCGGTGGCACAGGCGGATGGCCTCCGTGAACCGGCCCTGGGCCGCCGCCGCGGCGGCGCGCTCCAGGAGCGCGCGCGGGTCGTCCTTCCGTCTGGTGCGCGGGCAGGCGCCGCCGGGGGCCTCCGATCGGGCGGCGCGGAGCGCCCGGAACAGCACCCATCCCGCGTGGGTGAAGATGGCCGCCAGGATCGCCAGGCAGGCGACGAGGATCATCCAGAAGAGGGCGGGCGCGGTCTCGCCCAGCCTGGAGAGGGCCTCGAAAAGGTCCTTGAATTTCTGGAAGATCCGCTCCAGGAGCGGGTTCGGGACGTTCCGCGGGACGCCCGTGTCGTACTCGGGGGAGGAGAGGATGGCCTCGACCCTGGCCCGCACCTTCTGGGCGTCGGGGAGGCGGCCCGCGGAGGCGTCCTGGGCCGGGGGCGGGGCGCCGAGGGCGAGCGCCAGGGCGAGGGCGGCGATCCTCATGGGGCGGGGGCGGGCGGGGCCCCGGGGCCGGCCCTTCCCATGTCGCGGGCGAGGACTTCCAGGTCGAACGCCTCCTTCCGGATGCGGATGTCGTAGTAGAGGAGGATCCACGCCACGCTGAAGAAGGGCATGATCAGCATCCCGAGGACCTGCTGGATCCCCTGGTTGACGAGGAAGACGGTCACCTGGTTCTCCACGGCGAGCGGGAGGAGGAATCCGCAGGCCGCCCCGACGCCGTAGGTCAGGGCCAGGTTCACCAGGACGATCAGGAGCCACAGGCCGATGATCCGCCCCGCGTGGCCCCGGGCGAGGGCCCGACTGCGCCCCATGGCGGCGGTCCCCCCGAGGTTCTCCAGGACGCAGACGCTGGAGGTGAACGCGAACCATATGGAGAAGATGATCCCGGGGGCGATGCAGAGGACGAATCCCAGCATGACCACGAGGCCGCTGAGGAGGATCGTGCCGAAGTACCGGAAGACCATGCGGAAGACGTGGCCGTAGGCCTTCCCGATGGAGGTCTCCTCGTTCAGGTACCGCGCGCCCACGGCCCGCGTGAGCGCGCCCGTGGCCAGCGGGGCGATGATCATCCAGACGAGGGCGGCGACGCCGAACACCCCGATGGCGAAGAAGATCTGCATCTGCATGGCCCGCTCGCGGGCCGCCCGGGTGGCCTCGTCGGTGGCCGCCTGGTTCACCGCCTGGGCGGCGGCCATGACGCCCTCCAGCAGGATCCCCTGGGCCGCCATCAATAGGACGATGGCGGGGACGTACGCCACGGCCAGGATCCCCAGGAACACGATGAAGTTCTCGCGGTAGAGCCGGAAGGA
>CAYNDR010000597.1:0-2603 GCA_964395295.1 uncultured Planctomycetales bacterium | reverse complement strand
CCGGAACCGGTCGTCCGTCATGGAGAACATCAGCTCCACCAGCTGGCCGATTTCGCGGTCGCTCAGGGCGAGCGCCTCGATGCCCCCGTCCAGGTAGGGATTGGGTTCGCCCCCCGCGTTGTAGTGGTCCATCACGTCCCACAGGGTCTCGATGCTCCCGTCGTGCATGTAGGGGGCCGTGATCCCGACGTTCCGGATCTGCGACGTTCGGAAGGACCCGATGTCCGCGTAGCGCCGGGTCACCATGAATCTGCCGAGTTCCGAAAGATCGGTCCCCACCGCCAGTTCGTCGAGTTTTCGCTCCGAGGGGTCCTCGGCGAGGGCCTTGAGGGCGCGCCGGGCCAGGGAATCGAAATCCCGGTGCCGGGCGGAGACGCCGATGTTGTGGAACCGGTTGTCCGTGCCGAGCGGATTGGCCCCCGTGACGGGATGGCACGCCACGCACCGGGCCTTGCCGTTGTACAGTTCCCAGCCGGCCCGGGCTTCCGCGGAAACCGCCGAGGCGTCGCCCGCCAGGAACCGGTCGAAGGGGCTGTCGAGGAAGATGAGGGTGCGCTCGAAGGCGGCGATGGCGCGCGCGATGTCGTCGTAGTTCACGTCCCGGCCGTAGGCCGCCCGGAACATCTCCTTGTAGCCGGGGATCCGGGCCACGGCCTGGACCGCCGCGTCGCGGTTCGGCATCGCCATCTCCACGGGATTGAGGATGGGCTGGGCCGCCTGGCCCTCGAGGGTCCCGGAGCGCCCGTCCCAGAACTGGGTATGCAGGAGCGCCGCGTTCATGGTGGTCGGCGAGTTGCGCTTCCCGATCTGTCCCCCGACGCCCTCGGAGGCGGGCCTCCGGTCGGTGAAACTGCGGGTGACGTCGTGGCAGGTGGCGCAGGACACCGTCCCGTCCTTCGAAAGGCCGGTCTCGAAGTAGAGCTTCCGCCCCAGCGCGATGCGCTCCGCGGTCATGGCGTTGTCGGCCGGCACCATGGCCTTCCACACCTCGGGGTCCACGCCCCGGGGAACCGCGCCGGCCTCCGCCGCGGGGACCAGCCCCCGGAGCGCCTCGACCTGTTTCTCCGCGGGCGCGGCGCCGTGCGTGGGGCTCGCCTCCTGCCCCCCCGCGGCCGCCCCGGCGATGGCCGCAAGGGCCGCCACGGCCGCGATGGCCGTTCCACACCTTCTGGACATGGCACCTCCCCTCAGTTCATGCCTCAACGAGGATGTTAGATTGTAATCATTCAGGAGCGGAAGAGGTTCAAGAATCAAGGGATCTTCCCCCCGGCCCCCCGGGGGGTGGCTACGGACATATCCAGGTCAAGGCCAGCCATCCCCGCCATGGTCCACATCATATCCCAGCGTTTCCCCCCCGATTCCTCTGACCTCATCATCGTCCACATCCGACTCCAGGGGCCGGGCCGGCGGAGGGCATTGAGGGAACCCAGCCTCGGCGATTCTCTCAGCAGGATCTCCACGCCGGAGGAAACACCCCGATGGGCCAGGGCCTCGGCCGCGGCAACCCGGACGTTCTTGTCCGGGTCCGCCAGTAGCTTAGTCAAATCACCTTCAATCGCCCCGATCCCCATCGTGTCCAGAGCCCCCGCCGCGTATCGCCGGATGGATTTCGATTCGTTTCCCAGGAGGGTGACGATCTCGGGCGCCGTGTCAGTCAACACCAAACCCCACGACCCAAGGCACCCTGATTCACAACGAGATGCCCTGATCCAGTCGAGTCGGCTACGCCGCGTTCCTCCTGAGGTGCCCCCAAGTGTCAATATATCCAGGATCAAAGCCATTTCCATCCCCGTGGCGCCGCAGCCGTCGCCCCCTTCCGGGCCTCGAGCAGTTGGATCATCGCGCGGACCTCGGTGAGCGTTCTCTGTGCGGAATCCCCATCGAACGCGACCGTCCCCGGCATGAGAAGCAGGAATGCTGCCGCAATGCTCATGATCATGCCCGGTATCCTGGCTCCAGAATATTGCCCTTTTACTAATCCCTTAACTCTGGTTGTGAACCTGGAAACGCGCCAACGGGGGGACCCCACCTGAGGGCCTTGGCCGGAACGGTCTGAATGCGTGACCCGGGCAGTTTCCCGGGATTATAATCGCCGCCGTGCTGTGTCGCCGCGAGTTCCTGGCCGGTGCCGCCGCGATGGGGGCGTTCCCCCCGGTCTGGCCGCCGGACCGGCTGAAGGCCGTTCAGATCGGCACCGTCCACGGCCACGCCGACGGGAAGCTGGAGACGCTCCGCCGGCTCGCCAATGCGTACGAGGTCGTGGGCGCCGTCGAGCCCGATGCGACCCTCCGGGAGGCGGCCCGGGCGCGGCGGGCATACCGCGACCTCCCCTGGCTCACGGAGGCCGAGGCCCTTGCCCGGGCCGACGTGCAGGTGGTCGCGGTCGAGACCGCGGTCGAAGACCTGGTCCCGACGGCGCGCCGCGCCGTGGCGGCGGGGAAGCACGTGCACCTCGACAAGCCTGCGGGGCCCTCGCTCCCCGCGTTCCGATCGCTGATCGAGGAGGCCCGCGCGAAGGACCGGCGTGTCCAGGTGGGCTACGTCTTCCGATACAACCCGGCCTTCATCCTGCTCCGGAAGATCGTCGCCGACCGGTGGCTGGG
>CAYNDR010000596.1:0-2617 GCA_964395295.1 uncultured Planctomycetales bacterium | reverse complement strand
CCGCCGGGCCGGGCCCGGTCCTGGCCATCGTGAATCCCTACGGGGAGGTCTTTCCCGTCGAGGCACAGGACCGGTGGCGGGAGATGCTTGCGGCCGTGCGGGAATACGTCCGGCACAGAGTCGTTTGGTGGGAGACGGGCGGCCATCCCTTCTACGTGATGGCCAGTCCCTCGGGAGGCGGATTACAGAAGAAGGCGCTCGGGGGGCCGGGGGCGGACCAGATCGGGATCAAGGTCGGCCACGGCGAGCTGAGCCAGCCGGCCGAGGCGCTGAGCGTGACCGCGGAGGGCCGCGCGTGGTTCGGCGACGGGGACGTGGAGAAGATCGAGGCGATCGAGGGCGTGGTGAATCGCGCGCTGGAGGATCCCGGGATCTCCCTGGTGCGCGGGGCGGGGGGGACGCTGGCGGGGGGCCATCGCCTGGGGGGCTGGGGCTGGCTTTTCCGCATCGGCAGTACACAGCCGGACGGGGAGGTTTTGCGGCGGGTGGTGCTGGAGACGCTCCGTCACGTCTATACGACGGTCCCCGAACTCCTCCCGCCCTCGCCGGCGCGCCGTCTCTGGCACGCGTCGGTGAGGAAGTAGGGATCGCCGGGGCTTGGAGGCAGGGGCTCCCCGGAACGTCCCCTCAGGCGGTTTCCTGCATCCTCCCTTGGAGATCGGGATCCTCCGGGGGCTTGACTCAAGGGACTGCGCAAGTTATAAATAGGCTTATTACTTGTGCAGACAGGGCTTGATCCCGAAACGGTGCGGGTACTGCGGGACTTGAACCCGTGGTGGGTTTCCCCGGGCTCGGTCCGGCCGTCCCCGCCCCCGTACCGGCGCCGCCTCGTGCGGGAGGTCTTCACCCGTCTATCGGGCCGGGGGCGGCTCATCGAAATCCTCCGGGGCCCGCGCCAGGTCGGCAAGACGACCGCCCTATCCCAGATCATCGAGGACCTCCTGGCCCGGGGAGTGCCTCCCCAGGATGTCCTGTTCGTGCGTTTCGATCACCAAATGCTGCGGGAGGTCGTGGGGGGAATCTCCGCTCTCGCTCGCTGGCACGCCGGCGAGATCCGAGGCTCCCCCCGCGATTCGGGCCGGCCGGCCTACGTCTTTCTCGACGAGGTTCACAAGCTCCGCCGCTGGGACGAGCAGGTGAAGCACCTCTTCGACACCTTCCCGGTGAGGCTGGTCGTCACGGGGTCCTCGAGCGTGCTGGTGAGCAGGGGAGGGCGCGAGAGCCTGGCCGGCCGCGCCCTGACGAGCGATCTGCCGACCTTCCAGTTCCGGGAGGTCCTCGATGTCTGGGAACCGGACGCCGAAAGCGGCCTGCCTCCGCCGGTGCGCTTCGGCACGCTCTTCGGGGCCGCCGTTCCAAGGGAATTCTCGAAGGGTTTTTGTCTCGACCCTCGAAGGAAGGACGTCCTCCTCCAGGCGCTCGACCGGTACTACGCCCGGGGAGGGTATCCGCGGCTCCATACCGGGGAGGTGCCGGAGGAGCGGCGGGCGGACTACCTGGTCGAGACCGTGTTCGAGCGGGTGCTCGGGGTGGACATCCCCGACCTGTTTCCCGTCGAACAGCCCGCCCTCATGAGGCACGTCTACCTCATGGTGGCCCGCCGCACGGGGCAGGAAATCTCGCAGGTCAGCCTCGCGGAGTCGGCCAATGCGGCCGGCTACCGCACGAACCAGCCGACCGTCGGGAAGTACCTGCATTATCTGGCCGAGGCCCTCCTGGTGCGGGAGTTCCGGCGGTATCCCCTGGCCCGCCGCGCTTCGGCCCGGGTCCCCGCGAAGGTGGCGCTCGCCGACCTTGGGGTCCGGCACGCCATCCTGCGGGAGGCGCCCTCCTTGCGGGGATCTTCCCCCGACGTCGTCGGCCCCCTGGTGGAGACCCTCGTGCAGTCCGTGATCCGGGATGTCGGGCTGCAGGTCCACTACTATCGGGAATACCAGGACCCGCGCAATCGGCGGTCTCCTCTTGTCGAGGTGGATTACGTCGCGGAAGCGGCGGACGGGACGGTGCTGCCCATCGAGGTGAAGTTTCGAAAGTCGATCGACGCCGCGGACACGAAGGGCCTCCGCCACTTCATGGCCAAGTTCCGTTCGCCCTGCGGGATCCTGGTGACGCGGGACGACTTGGCGTGGGACGGCGATGGACGCATCCTGGCGATCCCTCTATTGGACTTCCTGCTCCGGCTGGGCTAGGTTGATATTGGGGAGGCCGGCGGCCTGGCGTGAGCCCGGCGGAGGCCTTTCACGTGGGCGTGGGGGGCCTCCGGGCGGGGCTCGCGATGCTTCCTTATGGGAGGGCCCCGAGGGCCTTGCGTCGGCCGCGCGTCCGAGGCCGGCGGGGAGCAGGGAGAAGGTCCGGGGGGTGGGGCTGGATCACGTTGGCCTCCGGAATAGAGTCTAGCTCTTCCGGGGGGCGGCTTCCACGCCAAAGACGCTTCGTATGCGTTCAGTCCTTGGTTGTGGCCAGAATCGAGAATCAAGAATCAAGAATGGATTTCCCCCCTTGCCCCCCCGGGGGGAAAGGGGGGACTACCCCTTGATTCTCGATTCTTCATTCTTGATTCTTCTACGGCGTCAACCAACGGTTGGCCCGTGTAAGTAGCTGATTGGGATGCCCTTCG
>CAYNDR010000595.1:0-2628 GCA_964395295.1 uncultured Planctomycetales bacterium | reverse complement strand
GATGTCCGGAGATAATCAGGCTTAATGGGGGGAATCGTCCCGGGAGAGGCCTCTTCTCCCCGGCCCGGGGCCGGCCTCCTCGATTCGTGGCTTCCGGCCGCCCGGGATGATAAAGTGTCGCGGTTCGCAACGAGGGATTCCCCCGACTGGAGGAAAGGATGATCGTCAGAACGCTGGTGTTTTCCGGGCTCCTGGCCTCGATGTCCCTGGCCTCGGCGGGCGCCGGCGCTTCCCAGGACGTCCCGCCCAAGGCCCACCCGGACGTCTCCGGCTGGGAGGACCTCCTGAAGCCGGACCTGTCCAACGCGGACTACCCTCAGGACGTCTGGTCGTTCAAGGACGGGATCCTCACGGCGACCAAGGACATCAACCTGTGGACGAAGAAGCAGTACGAGAACTTCATCGTCGACGTCGAGTTCAAGACCGAGGACGGCACGAACAGCGGCGTCATCGTCTACTGCAGTGACCAGAAGAACTGGATCCCCAACTCCGTGGAGATCCAGATCGCCGACGACTTCGCCGAGAAGTGGGCCAAGAGCCCCAAGACCTGGCAGTGCGGGGCCGTCTTCGGCCACCTGGCGCCCACGAAGAGCATGGTGAAGAAGCCGGGCGAGTGGAACCGCTACACGGTCACCTGCAAGGGGCCGATGATCTGGGTGCTCTTCAACGGCGAGCAGGTGATCGAGATGGACATGAAGAAGTGGACATCCGCCAAGAAGAACCCGGACGGGAGCGAAATCCCCGCCTGGCTCAACAAGCCCAAGGCGGAGATCGCCACGAAGGGGCACGTGGGCTTCCAGGGCAAGCACGCGGGCGCCCCGATCTACTTCCGGAACCTGAAGATCAAGGAGCTGAAGTAGAGGGCCGTCCTCACGGCGCCTTGAGGATGGCGTCCCCGGTGAGCCGCTGAAGCGCCTTCAGAACCGCCGCCGCCAGGAAGCGGTGTCCGTTGGCGTTGGGGTGAAGCCCGTCGTCGCTCAGGTGTCCTTCCTTCATCCACCTCCCCGGAGGGACGTGCGGGCTCCAGAGGACCAGCGAGCGGAGGGCGGTGTCGGGGATCAGCTCCAGGTCGTAGTCCCTCGCGATCCGGCGGTCGAGCCCGGCGTACCCGTCCGTGATGAATCCGCGCGGGATTTCGAAGAGGACGACCTCGGCGCCGCACGACCGTGCCGCCTCGATGATGATCTCAAGGTTCTCCTTCGTCCGGTCTACGGGGCGTTTCTGGAGGAAGTCGTGGCCGCCGAGCTCGATCACCACGAACTGGGGATTGGCCAGCAGGATGTCGGGGATCATCCTCACCCCCTCTTCCGTGTTGATCCCCTTGCGGCCCAGGTCGATCACCGGGACGCGCACGAGTTCCCCCAGTTCCTTCGGATAGCCGCCCGCCGTGAGGCTGTCTCCCAGGCAGACGATGGGGCGGTCGCCCTGCAGCGCGAGGGATCTTGAAGAGCGGGCCGACGCCTCCCAGTCCAGGAGCATCCCGAGCCACGCCCCCCACAGGAGGAGCGGCAGCAAGGCCCGGGGAAGGGGCCTCTTTCCCCGTACGAGGTCAAAAACGATGGTGCCTCCCACGAGGCTCAGGAGGAGGATGAGGCCGGGCATCATGGCCACGTCCTTGATCAGGACGATGATCGAAGGGATGAGGAGCGCGGGCCAAGCCCGGCTCCCTCGTAAGTTCAGGAGGGTGTGGGCTCCCAGCCAGAAGGCGAGCATATAGGGGAGGCCGGACGGGAACGTGAGGAGGGAGGCGATCAGGGTAAGGCACAGCAGGAGCGTCCGGCCCGCCCGGAAGAAGATACTTCGTGGTGTCGCTTCCATCCTGGGAGATTATATCCGGAATGGGGGGACGCTCCGGCGGGAGTTGCGCGGCCCTGCTGCGGGGCGTATAAGAGGGGGGTTGGGTAAGGAGATCTGGATGCGCCGGATCATGGCGGTCACCGCCGTATGGGGGACGGCCGCCTTGGCCGCGTGCGCGGCATCCGGGGGCGCGGGCGGGCTCCGCCTCACCGGGCGGGCCCTGGTCGCGGTCCCCCGGCCGCACCACGAGGTCTTCCTCTCGTGGCGCCTGCTCGAGCAGGACGGTCCGGACGCGGCGTTCGAGGTCTTCCGTTCCCCGGCGGGGCGGGAAGCCTTCGAGAAGGTCGGCACGGCGGCCGGGACGACCACGTTCCTGGACGCGCCCGGATCGGGCGCCTTCACCTATCGGGTCGCGCCCCTCGCCGGGGCCCTGAAGGGGGTTCCGTCCAACGCCTTCACCGTCGTGCCCCACCTGGACGGGCAGGACTGGGTGGAGATCCTCCCCGCGGCGAAGGGAAGGCCGCTCCAGTTCTGCGACCGCCACTTCGCCGACACCGACGGCGACGGCGAGCTGGAGTTCGTCACGTACCATCCCCGGGTGGCCAGCTACCGCGGCGGGACCTCCCCCGAGAGCTTCAAGCTCCAGGTCTACGAGCTTTTCGGCGAGGCGCCGCCCCGCTGGACCTTCGACACGGGCATGGGCCTGCAGGACAAGCCCGCCTTCGGCGACCACCGCGCCGACTGGGACTACGAGTGGACGTTCAAGCCCGTGGCCTGGGACCTCGACGGCGACTTCAAGGCCGCGATCGTCACCCTCGCGAAGATCGCCGG
>CAYNDR010000594.1:0-2634 GCA_964395295.1 uncultured Planctomycetales bacterium | reverse complement strand
CCGGCCGCTCCGGAGGAGCGTCCCGACGACCTCGGGGTGACGCTCCGAGAGGAACTTCACCAAGCGATAGGCCCGCCAGTAAAGCGAGGGGAAGGTCGGGCCGTAGAACACCTCCCGCCCGAGCCCCGTGAAGTCGGAGAGAGCCATCGGCTCCCCCGGTGACGACGGGGGCGGGCCGTACCCCGCCCGCTCCGCGAAGACCTCCGCCATGCCCTCCGCGAACCAGAGGGGCGACGTGCATCCCCATGCCAGGTCCATCCACCCGTGGCCGACCTCGTGGGCGAGGTTCCGCGGGAATCCGGGAAGGCCGGCGGGCAGGATCACTTCCCGCGCCCGCGGGTCGTAGAGCGACTCGGCGTTCGAGGCCCCCCGGAGGGAAGCATCGACGCGGAACGCCCGGCTGTCGGCATGGACCACGACCCCGAGGGGCGCCGACATCCCCTTGCCGAAGAGCGCCTGGGCCGGTCCCGTCATCCGGTCGAGCGCATCCGCGATGCCCAGGGCACGCTCGCCGGACAGGTCCGTGGAGAGCGCGAACGGGGGACGGTGGATCGTATGGTTCATGGCGTGGCCTCCTTTGCCGAACCGAGGAACTGCACCTGCTGTGCGAGGACGCGGAGCTTGGACCGCGGCTCCTGCGTCTTGGGGTTCTTCCGGCATGGCGGCCTCAGGGTGCCCATGACGAGGACTTCCCGGCCCTTCTTCAAGAACTGGCAACAGATCTCGGCCAGGCGGTCCCGGGCGTCCACGTCCAGGAAGGTCGTCTGCTCCGCCTTCCGGCCGTCCTCCTTGGTGTAGCGCCGGGACGCGGCGACGCTGAACGAGCAGACGGGTTGCCCGCTGGGGGCGTACCGGAGTTCCGGATCGCGGGTCAGGCGGCCGACGATGACGACGCTGTTGAAGTTCGCCATCATTCCTCCCTTCCGTCCGGGATGAGCCAGGCGTACTCGACGGGGATCTCTTTGCGGGGGTCGATGTCCCGGTCGACGACGAGGACGTCGACACCCTCCTCGGCGTAGACCTCGGCCACGCCGCCCCGGACGATGACCAGGACCTTTTTCGCTTTCACCTCAGCCTCCTTTCGGGTTTCGCGGCACGGGCTACTTCGCGGCGCTGCTGTCCGGGCGCTCGTCGCTTCCGGCAGGCCGGCCCGTCTTCCGGATGAGTTCGATGACCCTCGCGGCCACGGGGTCCTTGACGCCCGCCGCTTCGAGATGCTCGAAGTCGGGGCGGCCGAAGATCGCGCCTGCGACCGTCAGCCCGGCCGTCTCCATCCGGTCCTTCATCGCGCCGCCCAGGGCGGCGACGAAGCTGTTCCACTGGCCCACCTCCTGCGCCAGGGCTCGCACGTCGCGGCCTTTCCAGTAGCCGCCCCCATCGTCCACCTGGACCTTGAGGCCCGACCTCCCGGCGGCGTCCAGGAGCGCGATGACCGCCAGGTGGCAACGGAGGAAGTTCATGATCCCGCCCGAGCGGGGATCGCTCGCGTATTGCGTCTTCGTGAAGCCCGCCCAGCGCCACCCGTCGAGGCGTGTGGGGATGGACGTGCCATCGGCCCGGCCCACCCTGTCCGGGTAGAGGGCGAGCCCGACGTTGGCCTCCTCGCAGCCTTCTCCGGGCCAGGCGCGGAAGCCGTAGACCTCGATCGGCGCCACCGAATAGCTGTGGTCGGGATGCTTCGGATCGGGGACGTGGCCCCGGGCCTGGATTAGGAACCAGCGCCAGGCCTCCGCGGGGGTCCTCCGGCAGTCGGCCTCGGGGCCGACGAAGTGCGCGAGCTTGCTCACCTGGGCGAAGGGCAGCTTGAGGGCCTCCTCGCGGAGGGATTTCAGGAACCGCCGGACATCGGCGGCCCTCTTCGCATCGGTGGCGAGGCTGTATTGGATCGTGAGGCCCATCGTTCGGTTCTCCTGGTTCGTGAAGAAGAAGATGGCGGGGGCCGAGCCTCTCAGCCCGACCCCCGCCCGAAGGTGAGGGGTTGATGTGCGGGGCTACGCGCGACCCTTCTCGCCCGCGGTCTTGACGAACTCCAGGGTGTCCCCCTGCCGGAGGACGCTGGACGGATCCTCGTGGCGCTCGCCGTTGAGGATCACGTTCGCCCCCTCGGCGATGTTGAGGGGGGTGCGGAGTTCGCGGCGGACGTCCTCGATGGAGCGGCCGGCGTAGGCGTCGCCCTTGAGTTCGTTCACGCCGCAGATGATCGTGACCGGCATGATTTCCTCCTTCATGGATTGGAGTTTTGGAATCTGACAGGAACGGACAGCGACAGGCTGGGGTCTGCGACTGCTACTGCTTGGCGGGCTGGGCGGGCGCGAAGGCCTGGATGGCCTCGGCGAGGATGTCGCGGAGGAGGCCGACCTGGGTCGCGTCCGTCAGCCGGACGCCCCTGCGGGTAAATCCCGAGAACGTCTCACTTTCGACCCACTCACGGATGTCGCACACCCTGCCGCGGGCGCCTTCCAGGATGCGGACCCTGTACTTCCCGACCGGCGGCAACTCCTTGACGACCGTTTCTTTGATGGGCATGGCCATACTCTGCACCTCCTTTCTATAAAACTTGCCGCTCACACGCTCTTGCAGTGTTCCGGGTCACATCGAAATAGACCTCCTGGTAGGCCGGAATGCACCTGTCGA
>CAYNDR010000593.1:0-2634 GCA_964395295.1 uncultured Planctomycetales bacterium | reverse complement strand
CTCATCCGGGGTGTGCGGCGGGGGGGCGGAAAGTCGACGCGGAAAATGGAGGGGGGGCGAAAAAATCCGGGGCAGGACAGGGATCGTCCCTCTCAGGGGACCTGCAGGTTCCTTGAAGAAGGATCGGATTCGGGATCGAGGGGCGCCCGCGGGCGTCAGGATCCCAGGGCTCCCGCGAATCCAGTCCGGTCCGGAATCCGGAGTCCGACATCAGGAATCCACCTGAACGGTCAAATGGCATCTTTGGGGGAACCCAGGATCGCGCCCTTGATCCAGGTCGCGGGGCCGGTCCGTCGGGCCGGGTCATAGTCCCCCAGGACGAGGAGGCGCGGCAGGCGTCCGAGGAGGAGCGGAAGGACGGGCTCCCATTGGCCCTCCAGGCCGGGCCAGAGCACCGCCGCCGGGGGGCGACCTCGCCGGGCTCGTGGCGGGCGGCATTGTCCAGGGACCGGGCGAGCCGGCCGATGAGGGTCCCGGTTTCCTGCGTCGCGCCGCTGGGGCTCATGGTTCCGCCCTGGCCCACGATTCCTTAATGGGATCACCAAACTCTTTCGTGATCCTATTAATGGCTGTCTGATCCCGTTCGCTCCCATTCGGCATCGCGTCCCTTGCCCAGGCAGCGGACTTCCCCCGCCCGCCGGAGGTCCGTCATGGCCCGTTTCAAAGTGGGATCGCTTACGCCCGGGCAGGCCCGCTGGAGATCCGCGAACTTGAAGCGCCCTTGCATGTGCCGGATCGCATTCCGCACCATCTCCCGCTTGGCGCCGCGCGCGGTGGTGATGGTCCCCACCCGGGCCTCGAACTCCTTGTAAGCGGCGGTGAGCATCCCGAGGAAGTAGTTCCACCACGGCCGGAGGTCGTGCTTCCCTTCGTGCCAGCCCTGGGAGCTCTTGTGGAGAGCCTCGTAGTACGTCTCCTTGCTGTCCTCCACGATCCGTTCCAGGCTGATGTACCGTCCGACCTCGCAGCCGGACTGGTAGAGCAGGAAGAGGCTGAGCAGGCGCCCCATGCGCCCGTTCCCGTCCATGAACGGGTGGACGCACTCGAAGTCGAGGAAGAAGCTCGCGATAAGGAGCAGGGGAGAGGCTTTCCCTTCGTCCAGGGCCTGCCTGAAGAGATCGACCAGCCGTTCCATGTATTCCGGCGTGGCCAGGGCCGCGGTCGGCTTGAAACGGACCACCCGGCGTCCATCGGGCCGGATTTCAAGGATCGCGTTGTCCTTCTGTTTCCAGGCGCCTCCTTTCTCCCCGGTAAATCGGTACATCATCCGGTGCCAGTCCTTGATGAGTCCCGTCGAGAGGCGCATGGAGGAATGGTTCGCGTGGATGGCGGCCAGGACGTCCCGGTAGCCCGCCACTTCCTGCTCCGAGCGGTCCCTGGGCTTGGTCTTCTTCTCCACCAGAGGGGCGAGGCGTTCCGGGGGGACGACGATTCCCTCGATGCGGTTGGACGATTCGGCGCTCTGGATGATCGCCACGCGGCGGAGGGTCTCGAGCACCTCGGGGGACTGTTCGGAGTAGAGGTTCTGCCGCCCCAGGCAAATCCCCAGGCTGTGGATGTCTTTGAGGAGCGCGTGCGAGAGGGGGGTATCGTAGAGGCATCTGTGCTCGAAGGATTTCATGAAGATTCCTTTCCCGCTTGTGTCCAATCGTGCCGTTCGCGTGCGGCCTGTTTCGAGACGCTCGTGCAATGGCAGACGTTGTGCCGCTCGGCCGGGGTCCTTCTCGAGGCACTTCAGGATCACCTTCTCGAACCCGGGGGAGACCTTGGGGTTGAGGACGCAGGGCGACGTGGGCGGCTCCGAGGCGTGGCGGAAGAGCGTCTCCATCTGCGAGTCGCCCACGAAGGGCGGCCGCTCCGTCGCCAGCTCGTAGAGGACGCACCCGAGCGAGTAGATGTCCGCCCGGTGGTCGGAGGGCCGGCCCTCGGCCTGCTCGGGGGAGGCGTACGCGGGGGTGCAGGCCACGGCGTTGGCGTCCGTGATCCGCGTGCGCGAGAACTCGGGACTGCGCGCCAGGCCGAAGTCCCCCAGCTTCACCGACCCGTCCGGCAGGAGGAAGATGTTGGCGGGCTTGACGTCTCGGTGGACGATCCCCTGGCGGAACGCGGCGTCCAGCGCGCGGGCGACCTCCAGGCCGATCCGCGCCGCCTCCCGCTCCGGGAAGGCGCCCTCCTCCGAGAGCCTCTGCTCCGCCGTGCGGCCCTCCACGAGCTCCATGGCGAACCAGCAGCGGCCCTCGTCCTCCCCGGCCTGGAGGATGGTGACGATCCGCGGGTCCCGGAGGCGCGCCAGGGCCAGGGCCTCGTTGCGGAACTTCTCGAGGAACCCGTCGGCGAGCTCCGGGTCGGGGGCGCGGGACGTGTCGAGGACCTTGACGGCCACCCAGCGGTCGAGCGACCTCTGGCGGGCCCGGTAGACGGACCCCATGCCGCCGCGGCCGAGGACCTGCTCGAAATGAACTTCGAAATCGCCCCAGACGGCGACTCCGCCCACGATTCCCTCCCCAACCCCGGTCGCGGGGCGGTTTGTACCATCCCCGTGAAACTTGTTCAAGCAAATTTA
This sequence comes from uncultured Planctomycetales bacterium, assembly GCA_964395295.1. Lineage (GTDB taxonomy): Bacteria > Planctomycetota > MHYJ01 > MHYJ01 > JACPRB01 > CAYNDR01. The sequence continues at coordinate 71 of CAYNDR010000593.1, read as the reverse complement.
CCCATGAATGGGTCCCCTCATCCGGGGTGTGCGGCGGGGGGGCGGAAAGTCGACGCGGAAAATGGAGGGGG
>CAYNDR010000592.1:0-2646 GCA_964395295.1 uncultured Planctomycetales bacterium | reverse complement strand
CTTCGCGGCGCGAGAAGATTCTTGTGGTTAGTAGTACAGAAGCCGGACCCGCTCCACGAGGCGGGCCGCGCGTCCGGCCTCCACCCCGGCGGGGTGTACCCGGCCCAGCTTGTCCGCGGCCGCGGCGATCCCGAAGCGGACCGCCTCGACCGGATCCCGGCCCCGGTCGATCTCGAGGGCCATCCCCGCCGCCAGGCAGTCGCCGCAGCCGATGGGATTGACCGCCTCGACCGCAGGCGGCTGGAGCGCGGCCGTGCGGCCGGCGCCCCGCACCCGGACGGGCCCGGCCCCGTCGGTCACCACGACCCACGCGGCGCCGCGCTCGACGACCTCCGCCATGGCCGCTTCCAGGGCCCGCTCGTCCGGTAGCTCCCGGCCGAGGGTCTCGGAAAGCTCACGTCGGTTGGGCTTGACCAGGAACGGCCGCGCCTGGAGCGCCTCCAGGAGCTCCGGGCCGCGCGCGTCGAGAATCACGCGCCCCGGGGCCTTCGAGATCATGTCCCGGTAGAACGTCGGGGGCGTCCCCCCGGGGAGCGAGCCGCTCAGGGCGACGACGCGGGCGCCCGCGGCCTCCTCGGCGAAGGCGGCGGCGAATCCCGCCAGCTCCGGCGGGCTCACCGCCCCCAGGTTCTCCACCAGTTCCGTGGCGCGGCCCTCCTCGAGGAGCGTCGTGCAGACCCGCGTCTCCGCCGCCGCGCCCACGCCCCGGACGTCCACGCCCTCGGCCTCGAGATGACGAAGGAAGGCCTTCCCCCGCTCGCCGCCGACCAGCGTCAGGAGCCGGACCGGCGCGCCGAGGCGGTGGAGGGCGACCGCGATGTTGACCGCCTTGCCCCCCGCGCATTCCTCGACCTGCCGCGCCCGGTTCACCGAGCCGAGCTTCACGCCGCCGAAGGAGAGGAGGCGCTGCCAGGCGGACGTGAGCCCCGCGGCGAGGATCATGGGGGGATGTTATACCCCGGGCCGGACGGTGCCGCTACTCCTTCTTGGGCGCCCCGACCGTGTCCCAGCAGATCACGCCGGTCGATCCCACGGCGATGAGCTTGCCGCGGGCGATGATGGGCCCGCCGAGCGGCCCCACGATCTGCTGGAGCGGCGGCGGGACCGGCCACTGCCACGACTTCTTCCCCGGCCTCATGCCGCCCACCGAGTTCCCGTTGGCCACGTACATCGTCCCGTCGGCCGAGAAGCAGAAACAGGAATTCTGCCGCCCCACCGTGCGCGGGCCCGAGTACTTGCCGAGCATCTGGGAGCCGCCGGCCGAGACGGAGCGCCGCCCGCCGCTCTCCGCGATCTTGAGCGTCGTCAGGGCCCCCGACGCGTCATAGATGCGGACGACGTTCCCCGCCACCATCGGGTGGCACTCGATCCGGCCGCCCCCCTGCGCGGTCCACTGGAGCTTGCCGTCGGCCGCCCCGTACGCGACCAGCTGTCCCGCCTTCGTCGCCACCACGCAGAAGTCCTCGCCCGCCGAGACGCACTCGAATTCCCCCGCCACGTGCCAGCGCTCGGCGCCCGTGGCCAGGTCGTAGCCGAGGAGCCCGCTCTTGAGCTTCGCCGCGGCCTCCTTGACCTTCCACTGGATGATCACGTACGCGACGCCGGGGCCGATCGCGCCGTCCCCCTCGCAGTAGGTCTGCATGTCCTTCACGTTCACCGGATGGCCCACCCACCACTTCTTCCCCCCCACGCCCTGGCCGGTGGCCATGACGTAGACGCCCGGGCTGGGGCCGTCCACGCGCATGTGCTGGACGGTGAGCCACGTCTTCTGGACGGGATCGATCTGGACCGGGCCCCAGACGTCCGCGCCGCAGAACGGCGGCCCGCCGTCGTCGGCCTGGTAGATCTTCCCCCCGAACGTCCCCCCCGGCCAGCCGAAGCACCAGTCGTTGGGCGACGTGCCCTCCGGGTCCTCGCCGAGCTGCTCGCCGGTCTCCGGGTCGAGGACGAAGTTGTGCACGCCGGTGCGCACCCCGACGGGGGTGTTGTTCGGGTGCATGCCCTTGACGAAGACCTTCCCGCCCGAGGCGAGCACCTGGTAGACCTTGCCCTGGGGCGCCTTCCAGTGCCACTTGAACTTGAGCGGGGCCGGCAGGCTGTCCCTCGACGTGTAGCTGTGGGCCGCGTCGTAGGCGGGGCAGTACCAGTCGTCCTTGTCGGTAGGGGCTTCCTGCGCCGCGGCGGGCGGGGCCGCCTGCGCGAGGGCCGTGCGCCGCGCCCCCACGGCGGGGGCGAAGGCCGCCGCGGCGGGTCCCCGGGCCACGAGATCCAGAATTTCCTCCGATTCCCGGAACAGGCCGGCGGCCAGGCAGAAATCGGCCGCCACGAGGAGTCGGCCCGCGTCTTCCCGCGCGGAGGCCCAGGCCGCGGCGGCGATGTCGGCGTCCTCGAGGTCCTCCCAGGGGATCGGGCGGGGAAGGCCGTCGACCGAGACCGTGAGCGCCCGGTCGTCGGCGCGGTGGACCCAGACACGCTGGGCCCCCTCGGCAAAATGGAGCGTCACCTCCGCGGGGCTTTCGCGCGCGGCCTCGTTGAGACCGCGGATGAGCGCGGCCAGGGCCTGTTCGCGGCCGGGGAGCCGGTAATCCTCCCCCATCACCCGGGGTCCCGGGCGGACCGCGAGGGCGAGCGCCACGGCGGCCGCGG
>CAYNDR010000591.1:0-2661 GCA_964395295.1 uncultured Planctomycetales bacterium | reverse complement strand
GTGCCGGAGGGGGTGTTCGGGAAATTGGGGTGCTTGGTGAGCTCGGCGAGGAGATGGCCCGAGATCCCCGTCCAGTACTCCCGGAGGATCGTCCCGGTCGCGTCGGCGGCCGGCTGGGCGGGGACCAGGGCGGCGTGGGCCTTGAGGATCTCCTTCGTGTCGGCGTCCCCGGGCGGATTTTTCTTCGCCGCGCTCACCAGCGCGTAGGCCACCGCGAATCCCTGCTGGTCCGTCAGGATCCGCGCCTTTTTCACCCCCGCCGACGGGAACTTCGGGAGCGCCACCTCGAACCACGCCCAGCGCTCCGGCGCCTTGGGGCCGCCGTGCAGGGCGTGGAGCCTCTTGAGGTAGAGGAGCGAATGCTTGACCAGGGCCGACGCGTTGTCCCCCGGCCCGGCCGGGATCATGGCCCTGGGGATGGAGGGGTTGGGGACCGTGAGGTCCGTGACCTGGGCGTAGAACGTGAACGTCTCCGCACAGCAGGCCCCCGCGTAGACCCAGCACCGGACCGCCGTCTCGGGCGCGGCGTAGAAGGAGATCTCCACGTAGTTGTCTTTCCCCTTCTCGGGCGGGCTGTCCGTGCAGGACATCTGGCAGGACGGGACCTTCGGGCTCGGGGCCAGGATGAACGTCCCGGCGGCGGCGAGGTCGTGGGGGTAGAAGAAATATTCCTTCGCGCCCTCGGGCCGGGAGGCGATCAGCGCGCGGTTCCGCCGCACGAAGGCCGTCTCCGCGTGTTCCGCGAGCAGGGCATGGTATTTCCCGGCCGCCTCGGCGCGGGCGGAGACGGAGCGGGCCTCGTCCTCGGCCGACCAGAAGAGGGTGCGCGCGGCCCTTTCCTTCTCGCCCATGTCGAGGGCGACCTTCCGGGCGCGCGCCTCGTACTTCTCCCCGAGGGTGCGGGCCATCCCCTCCTCTCCCTCCAGGGCCAGAAAGACCTCGGCGGCGCGGCCGTCCGCCTCGGGCTTCGCCTCGGGCCGGCCCTTGAAGATTTCCGCCAGCGTCGCCGCCGCGATCTCGGGGAGCGGCACCGCGATGGATTCCCCCTCCACGACGACTTCGAGCTGGTTGGCGTCCACCCGGGTCACGGGGCCCTCGACCTCCAGCCGGTTCCCCAGGTCGCCCAGGTAGGCGAGCTTGAGGGACTTCCCCTTGGGCCACTTCGAGAGGACGTAGAGCGCGTCCCCGAGGAGCGCCGTCGCCAGGCGGAGGTCCGCCACGTCCCGGGCGTGCTCGTCGCGGGCCGCCTTCTCCTCCTCAGGCGGGGCCGCCCGCTCCAGCTCGCGCAGGGCCCCCGCGTAGTCGCGGAGGGCCAGCGGCGCCAGCGCCTCCTCCCAGCGCTTGCGGTAGGCGGCGAGCGCCGGGGAGGCCGGCGGAGCGACGGAGGGCTTCTCGGCCAGCGCGCGCTGGAGGTCCTCCGCGAGCGCGGGCATCCCCCACCGGGCGATCCGCTCCGCGATCGATTTCGCCTTGTCCTCCGCGCCCGCGCGCCGGGCCTGGAGGGCCTCCTCGCGGAGGGGGGCGTAGGCCTTCTGGGCGTCCGCGCGGACCTGCTGGATCTTCGCGTCGAGGATCGAGGACCATTCCTGGAGCGCGGAGCGGGGACGCGCCTGCTCCAGGGCGTCGATCGCCTTGCTGAATTCCTCGCGCCCGCAGGCGCCCCGGACCAGCTCATCGATCGGGGCGGCCTCCGCGGCCAGGGTCTCGGTGACCTTCTTCTGGAGCTGGTCGAGCTCCTTCTGGGCCTCCGCCAGCAGGGGGGTGCCGTCGGCCTCCCAGCCGGCCTTCTTGAACCGTTCGAGATGGCCGGCGAGGTCGCCGGGCCGCTCGCGTGCGAAGTCGTGCGCCTCCCGGAGGTTCTTCCTCGCGGCCGCCTCCCGCTCGGCGGCGGGGATCGCGCGGGGCACGGAGGGGCGGACGGGATCGGCGGGCCTGGGCGGGGGATTCGTGCCCGCGTCCGTCGCGGTCCTGGCCGGGGGCGGAGGGTTCGCGGGAACGGAAGGGCGGTTCGTCGACGCGATGATGAGGATGGCGAGGGCGATCGCGACACCGGCCCCGATGGCGACGTAGAGGCCGGCGCCGCTCTTCGGAGCCACGCGCCGCACGGTGGTCTTGATCTTGGTGGACGACTCGGTCGTGAGGCGGGTGCCGCCCCTCGGCGTCTCCGGGGGGAGGATCGCCGGGAAGCGGGAGCCGCTCTTGGGGGTTTCCGAGCGGATGGCGGGGAGGCTGGGGCTGGAGGCCCGCCGCGTGTCCTTGGGCGGGGCGGCCAGGATGGCCTTCCGCTCGCTCTCGGGGAGCGCGGCCAGGACGTCCTTGGCGCAGGCGGCGCAGAAGGACTTGTCGCCGACCTTGAAGGCCTTGCCCTTCTCGAAGTCGCTCGAGAGGAGCCGGTTGGCGCACTTGGCGCAGTAGACGATTTCCTGGCCCATGGATCGGCGTCAGCGATATGGAAGGGAGCCTTTTCCTCCCGGAGGCCCCGGTCGACGAGCCCCGCCGTCAGCGTGAGCTAATTATAACCCCGTAATCGTTCAGGGGCATCCGGGAATCAAGAATGAAGAATCGAGAATCAAGGTGTCGTCCCCCCTGCCCCCCCGGGGGGCCATGGGGGGAAATCCATTCTCGATTCTTGATTCTCGATTCTGGCCACAACCAGGGGCT
>CAYNDR010000590.1:0-2696 GCA_964395295.1 uncultured Planctomycetales bacterium | reverse complement strand
GGGGGGGGGGGGGGGGGGGGGGGGGGGGCGGGGGGGGCGGGGGGGGGGGGGGGGGCAGGAGCGGGGGCGCCGCCGGGGAGCTGGGCGGCGATCGTCTGCTGGATGCGGCCCACCTGGGGCCGCGGGGCGGCCTTCCGGACCGGCTTAGAGGCGGCCTCCTTGGCCTTCTGGGCGGCGTCGCTCTGCCACTTGCGCTGGAACTTCTCCACCATGCCGGCCGTGTCCACGAACTTCTGCTTGCCGGTGTAGAAGGGGTGGCAATTGGAGCAGACCTCGATGGCGATCCGGTCCTTCGTGGAGCGGGTCTTGAAGGTGTTGCCGCACCCGCAGACCACCGTGGCTTCCTTGTAGTCGGGATGGATGTCCTTCTTCATGGGGCGCACACCATAGCAAACGTCCGGGCGGAAATCAAGCGTTACTCGGGAGGCTTCGCCTTCTCCCACCACTGGGACCACGGCGCGGGCTCCGGGGGGAACCGCTGGCCGGTGAGCTGTCTCAGGGCCTGATGGACGGCGTCCCGGGTCGGCGAGTCCTCGCCCTCGAGCCAGCCGATGAGGTGCGGGACGGCCCTCCTGATCCTGAGCTTCTGCGCGGCGAAGGCCAACTGCCTCCGGACCGCGTCCTCCCTCTCGGCCTCGAAGCACGGAAGGATGTCCTCCGCGGCCTCGTCGGCCCCCATCGAGGCCAGGGACCCGAGGGCCTGGCCGCGAACGGCGGCGTCCTCGTCCCTCAGGAAGCGCGTTAAGATCCTCCAGGCGTCCTTCTGGCCCGCCCGGCCCACCGCGGCGATGAGGTCGATCCGCGCCGCGCCCTCGGCCTTGTCCAGGGCGTTCCGGAGCATGGGGAAGACCTCCGAAGCCTGGTCGGTGTTCTGAGTGAGGTCGAAGAGCGCCTCGATGGCGCGGGAACGGACCTGGGCTTCCGGGTCGCCGCAGGCTTCCGCCAGCGGGCCGAGCGACTGGGGGTTCCTGAGCCTCAGGACGGACTGGACGGCGGAGGCGCGCGCCATCGGATCGGGGTCCTTGAGGAGGGGGTGGAGGACGGCGGCGTCGGCGGCCTCCCCGGTCGACCCGACGACCATGGCCGCCTGGGCGCGGATGCCCGCGTCCGGGCTCTTGAGGAGCCGGCGCATGATGGGGAGCACCTTCTTCACGTTCATCAGGGAGAGGGCGGCCGCGATGTAGCCGCGGGAGCCGGGGGGGAAGGCCTCGATCGTGGAGGCCAGGTAGAGCGCGGCGGGCTCCCCGAGCGGCAGGAGGTCCTGGAGCACCTCGTTCTTCTTGTCCCTGTCCGCGGCGGCGAGGCGCCTGAGGATGCGGTCGACCTGCTCCTTGACGGAGGCCTCCGTCTCCACGGACTCGACCGTCCGGGGCCCATGCTCGGCGGGATTTTCGGGGGGCTTCGCCGGAGGGGGGCGCACGAACGGGTCGCGGCGCGTGTCGGGAGTCCGCTCGGGCGGAGGCGCCACGACCGGGGGCTTCTCCTTGAGGCCGCGGATCTTGACGACCTCGATCCGGAGGGCGCCGCCCTCCACCCGGTCGATGAGTTCGTTCCTGAGGGTGATCTCCCCGGACCTGACCTTGAGGGTGACGTCGCGGTCGGTCTGGCCGGCGAGGTCCCCGTCGATGAAATTGCCGTTCCGGAGGTGGACGCGGTGGAAGCGGACCTCCTCGAACTCCTGGGCGGCGGGGGCGGGGATTGCCGCGAGTGCCAGGAGAAGCAGGGCGGAATTCATGAGGACCTCGAAAGGCAACGGGATTGAGGATACCCATGCGGCGGGGCGGGCGCAATCCTTTTGCGGGTGGCGTTATGGCCGCTTGCTGCCCACGTTTTCCCACCAGTTCTGCCAGGTGCCGGCGTCCGCGGAGAAATTCTCGCCGGAGATCGCCTTCAGGGCCGCATGGGCGCTGGAAATCATTTCCTTGTCTTCTCTGCCGAGTATTCCGATGAAGTCGAGGACGGCAGGCTTGTACTTGAGGCGGGCCAGGATGGCGCAGGCGGTCCTGGAGGGATTCTTCAGGCCGGAATTCAGCACTTCATGGATCGCGGGGGCGTCGTCGGGGGTGACGCACAGGGCGAGGCCTTCGATGGCGGCCGTCACGATATCCTCGTCTCTGCCGGCCAGCAGGGTGTGCAATCCGCGGCGCGCCTCCTCATCGCCGATCTGCCCCAGGGTAGTGGCGTGCAGGCCCATGCTCCTGGCTTTCGGGAGCCGCGCCGCAAGCTGTTTGGAAGCGCCCAGCTTGGAGTTCCTCTTGGCCATCTCGGCCAGCCCCACGGATGCCGACCGGGCGACGAAGGGCGATTCGTCATCCAGGGCCCTGATCAGGGGCTCCAGGCACTCCTGAAATCCCATCGCGGCCAGGGCCTTGACGGCAGGTTCGCGGATGGCCTGGTCCTGGTGCTGGAGGCATTCCAGCAGGGGATCGATCGAGCTCCGATCCTTGAGTTCCCCCAGTACCATACAGATGATGTGGACCGGGGCTTCGTCCGTCTTCTGGCGGAGGAACGCGTTGAGGTAGGGGACCGCGTCCCGCCCGAGGTCTGCGATCCTGCCGACCAGAGACTTCCGATCGTCCCCGGATACGGCGAAACCCTCCATGCCCAGGAGGGTGTCGATTTTTCGACGGAGTTCTTCGGGGACGCCGGCAACGAGGACCGGGGCGGTCTGATCCTGCTCCCGGGGCGGTCTGGGG
>CAYNDR010000589.1:0-2702 GCA_964395295.1 uncultured Planctomycetales bacterium | reverse complement strand
GTTGGCCGGCCAGAGGCGGAGGGGGTCGATGTTGAGGTCCTGCCGGTACAGGTCCACGCCCTGCTCGGTGATGAACTTGTCGACGTGGTCGGTCAGCCACCTCCGGGCCTCGGGATTCCCCAGGTCCAGGAGCCGGTCTCCCTTCCCCTTGCCCAGCAGCCACTCGGGATTCTTCTCGTAGAGCCGGCCCTTGGGATGCACCCGCTCCGGCTCGAACCACAGCACGAGCTTCATGCCCTTCGAGTGGGCGTGGTCGGAAACGGCACGGATGCCGCGGGGAAACCGCGCGGGATCGGGCTCCCACGTCCCCACCTCCCACCAGTCCTTGCAGGGATACCATCCGGCGTCCATCCACCAGTAATCCAGCTTGACGCCGCCCTTCAGGAACGCGTCGATGAACCCGATCTCGGAGGCCTCGGACTGGTGAAGTCCCATGCAGGTGGAGGTGAAGGGCGCGGGGAGCGCGCCGCCGGGGCGCGGCAGGTTGTGCGCGACCATCCACCGCCGCCAGACGTTCTGGGAGCGGATGCGGTCCCCCTCCCAGAACTGGAGCGCCACGAGGGGCGAGCGGACCTCCTCGCCCGGAAGCAGTTTGAAGCGGGTCCTCTGCTGGCCGCCGGCGACGCGGAGGGCGGCGGCCCCGTCGCGCTCGAAGAGGGCTTCCCATTGCCCCGGCCAGCCGATCACGGCGATCAGGCCGCCGCCGTCGAACTCGACGTTGAAGTACGGATACGCCCCGTTGGTCGGCCGGCCGCCCGCGGGGGCGAAGGTCTTCCGGGCCCCGGCCTCCAGCCGGACCTGGTGCGGCTCGTAGCTCTTCGCCGAGCAGTTGTCCCCGGTGTGGTGGTGCAGGACGAACTCCCCGCCCTCCTTGCGCACGAGCTTGAGGTCCAGCGCCTGGATGTTCTCGATGATCGGCGTCTCCCCCGCCCCCGTATTCCTGAAGAAGAGCGTCCACTCGACGGTGGGGAAGTCGTGGTACTCCACCGCGCGGCAGAGGACCGCGAGGCCGGACTTGGGATCGGTCCAGGAGAGGACGTGCTCCATGCGGCGGGGATCCAGGGGATTCTTCCTGGCGGTTCGCCCCCACGCCGGAAGCAGTTCAGCCGATGGCCGCCCGCCGAAGACGAAGGAGAAAGGCGGCGCCCCGTCCAAGAGGCTCTGCTGGACCCACGCGTCTTTCCGGCCCATCTCGTCCGCCAGGGCCGGGGACGCCGCGAGCAGGACGGCAATCCAAGCGCTCCTCGATGACATGTTCGCCCCCTCCAGGGTCTCTCCGTATGGTACGGCGGGAAACGGGGCCGGGCGTCACCTGAGCTTCGGACAGCCTCGGCAGGAGGACGCCGGCTCGCCCGGGCGGAACGACGCGCGGAACGCCGCGTACTCCTTCGACCGCCAGATCTCCCTGGCCGCCCGCACGCCAAGGTCCCCGAAGACGAGGCGACGGAAAGGCCGCTCCCCGTCCCGGAAGTGAAGGGCCCCCGGCGGCGCCTGCAGGGCCGCGTACACGCACGGCGAGACCGCGCCGTCCGACGCGACGCAGAAGGCCTTCTGGACGTTTTCCGTGCAAGCCCCGCCCGCCCGCGGCGGAGCGGCGAGATCGAAATGAACCGCCACGCCCTTCCCGGCCGCGCGGTCGAGGAGGGAGACGGCCTTCTCGCGAGCCTCCCGGTCGCCCGGCGGGATCGCCTCGCCCTGAAGTTCCGGGGAGGGGATGAAATCGAGCGTGGAGACCACCGCCTGCTCGGCGCCCGAATCCTCGATCAGGCCGGGCAGGCGATCGAGGCCCGCGAGCCCCGAGCGAAGGAGCATGTAGGCCACGTGAATCCGCGGGGTCTTCCTCCCCGCGGCTTCTTTCAGCCGCTTCAGGGTCCTCATGCCCTCGAGGACCTTCTCCAGGCGCGTCCCTTTCCGGACCGCGTCGTTCGCCTCGTCCGTCCCGGCCAGCGAGAAGGCGACCACGTCGATCCCGCTCCCGACGAGCCGCCCCGCGGTCTCCTCGTCCACCAGCATCCCGTTCGTCGTGGTGCCCACCCGTCACCCCGCCGCCTTCGCCGCGGCCGCCATGTCGAAAAATCCCGGGTGGAGGAGCGGCTCCCCCCAGCCCTGGAGGTGGACGTGCTTCACCTTCGGGAGGAAGGGCGCCAGCTTCCGGAAGGTCTCCAGGGGGAGGTCCCGTTCCTCCCAACCCTGCCCGTAGGCCGTCCTGGGGCAATAGACGCAGGCCGCGTTGCAGCGGGTGGTCACCTCCACCTGGATCCAGTCTAAGGTGGAGAAGAACACGGATCGCACCTCCTTCGGCAACCGCTCCATGCTACCACAGGCCGGCGGAACGCGGAAGGAGGGGCCGCCCGGTCGCTTGATCCCCGCGGGCCGGGGAGATAAGCTCTCGGGCGTACCGTGAAGAAACGCGAGGACTTATGAAACGCCTCCTGGCTTCGTGGTTGGCCGCGGCCCTTCTCCTGTCGTGCAGGGGGGCGGCCCAGCAGGGCGAGAGGCTCGTCGACGCCCCGGGGGAATCCCCCAAGGGCGCGGGCCGGGCCTGGCCCTCCCAGCCCCCCGCGGCCTGCCCCTTCAAGCCCTCCGAGACCCTGACGGGCGTCGTCTTCACCGGGCGCAAGGCGGCCTACACCGGCGCCGACACCTGGTACCCGTCCTGGGCGTAGGACGGATCGATGTACTCGCCCTGGACCAACGGGAAC
>CAYNDR010000588.1:0-2711 GCA_964395295.1 uncultured Planctomycetales bacterium | reverse complement strand
GATCAGGGCCTGGTGGGCGATCAGGGTCCCTCCCATGTTCAGCTTGCGTTCGACCCGGATGCCTCGTGCCTCCAGGGCCTGGCCGTACAGCTCACCCAGGATGAGTTGCTCGGTGAAGTTCTTCGAGCCGATGCGGATACCTGCGGCCTCGGTGGGGCCGGGTGCTACCGCTGAAATCAGGATGGCCAGCGCGAAGCCGACGACGGGGCAGCGCGTTCGTGCATGCATGGCTTGCCCCTCCCCCGCTTGCGGTTTTTCTTCGCAATCGTTCGTCCGGGCGCGGCTATGTTGCAGCCTGAAGAAGGGGCCGTCAAGGGAAGGTCGCCACGCCCCGCCCGGAGGCAGCAGGGGGGTTGCCCCCGCTGTTTCTGGTGGCCGGCCAAGTGATGGTCGAGTATAGTCGCCCGCGAATCTCCGCGGGGTTGACGTAGAGGCGGTCCGCCGTTTCGGGAGGCCCATGGGTCCACAAGACTGCGGCGACGTTCCCACCGGAGACGGGACGGGTCTCACGGCCTATGCCGGCGACGAGGCCATGTTGCGACGGCGACTGGCCGATGGGAGCGTGGATGCCCGCTCGTTCCAACGTCCGGTGGCCCGGTGCGAGATCTCGAGCTGCCAGGGGATGTGCTGTTACGACGGCGTCTACGTGAGCGAGGAAGCGGCGGCCGTGATCGCCGCCCTGGCCGAGCGGCACGCCGATATCTTTGCGCGCCTTGGACTGGACCTTCCCGAGCGGGTGATCGTCCGGGGGGAATGGCGGAGCAAGGCGGGCCTGAAGACGGCGGTCAGACCCAGGGCCTTCTCCGCGACGGTCGAGGGGTACCCGGCCCATTTCGGAGACACCGCCTGCGTATTCCTGACGAGGGATGGGCGCTGCGGGTTGCAGCTCCTCTCGGAGCATCAGGGCCGCCATCCCTGGTACCACAAGCCGGTGAAATGCTGGCTCCATCCCATCACCCTGGAGGGCGAAGGGCCCAGCGTGCTGGTGCTCCACAGCCGGGAGACGGACCCGTACCGCCTGCCCGGCTACGATGGGTTCGTGTCCACCATTTTCTGCGGGCGGACGTGCCCGGGCGGGGTGCCGGCCTCGCAGGTGCTGGCCAAGGAGCTCACCTTCCTGTCACGGATCGTCGGCCGGGACCTCTTGGCGGAGATGTAGGGCGGGTCCGCTCGGGCGGTCAGCGGTCAGCCGTCAGCGGATGGGCGTAAACTCGAAGGGGAGAAAGTTCTTCGCCTCGTCGTATCTCTTCAAGAGCGCCGTCCTGTCCTCCGCAGCCAGATCCACCAGGGCGTACCGGTAGCTCTCGTCATCCTGCAATTCGTCCGAGAGTTTCTCACCCTCCCTGACCAGGACCTCGACGAAGGCCTCGGGGAATCGTCGCTCAAGCTGCCGGATGTCTTTCGTCGAGGGAATCCGCCGCACGATGCCGTTCTCGAACGTCCGCATCACGAAGCTCGCCGAGACCAGCCGCCTGTTCCGTGTCGGCCCCCCAGACCCCCCGCCCCCCGGGGTCCCTCCCCAGGGCCATCTCCAGTTGCATCGCGTACAGGTCTATGCCGTCCACCATCCGGTAGAGCGGGGCAAACTGCGAGGACATCCGGCCGTTGATCTCGATCAGCCAGATCGAATCGTCCTCCTCCCGGTAGAAGAACTCGATGTCGAAGAAGGTCCGGTCCAGGCCGATGTGCCGGATGACGCGCTCTGCGAGGCCGGCCATCCGCTCCTGGACGCCGGCCGGAAGGCGGGACGGGTATTCGAATCGCTCAAAGCTCAGTGTCCCTGGGAAGAAGAAAGAATCCACGACCCCCAGCGGCACCACCTGTCCCCCGTAGGCGTAGCCGTCCAGGGTCACCTGGTGGCCCGAGAGGAGTTCTTCCACGAGGAGGGCAGAGCCGGGGACCGCCCGGAAGTTCCCGTCGAGGGTGGAGGCGCCCAGGAGCGCATTGAACATGTGCGCGACCGGTGCCAGGCGGAGACGGGCCTCCGCCACCGCGCTGGCGAGGTCCGGGAAGGTCTCGATGCGCCGCGCCAGGATGGACAGGTAGGATTTGGCCGGCTTGATGAAGACCGGAAACGGCAACGGGAGGTCCGACGGCGCGGGGTCCCGCGCGATGTCCAGGGCATGGAATCTCGGGGTGGCCTCGGGAATCACCTCGCGCTGCCGGACGCGCGAGTAGTACTTGTGCTGGCACAGGAAGAGCGACTCGAAGGACGGAGAGGGAAGCCCCAGCGTCTCGGCCAGGAGGGCCGCCATCATGCAGGCCGGGAAATCGTCTATGCCCACCACGGCCTGGAACGATTGCCGCCGGCCCCGGACCATCCGGGTGGTTTCCTGCAGGAACGCCAGTCCGTCGAAGCCCGACTCGTGCGTGGCCTCGTCGGTGCCCCGGAATTCCAGGTCGTATGCCCTGCGGATCTCCGGACGCGAGAAATGGGTCCGGTCACGGGCCGTGGGGCAGATCACGAGGATGCGTTTCCCCCCGTCGCTCATCCCCTCCGGTCTCCTCTCATGGCCGGCAGGGCCCGGGCGGCTCTGCCGGTCGGATCCGCCGCCCGGGAGATTGTCACAGCCCCTGGATCGGGTGTCCGGTGTCGCTGGCCCTGGGCCCCCGTCCGAGAGCCCAGGCCTCTCGGGGATCCGGGGTGAAGATCTGCTTCACGCCCTTCTCGAAGCGGTTCTTGAGAACATCGTACTGCGGCTTGAGGCTCT
>CAYNDR010000587.1:0-2741 GCA_964395295.1 uncultured Planctomycetales bacterium | reverse complement strand
AGGCCCTCCCGTTCGAGGAGGCCGCGCAGGTCGTCGATCAGGGCCACGGGGTCACCTCGCCCGCTCCTCCTCCGGCCCGGCCGGGGGAGGCGGCGCCTGGAACCGGAAGGTCGATCCGGGGAGCCGCTACCCGCGAACGTCCATGCGGAGCCCCTTGAGGTCCTCCTTGCGGAGGAGCTCGATGTCGACCTTCCGCTCCCGGCTCAGCTCGCGGTAGTCGCCGAAGCTGTGGTCGTAGAGGATGCGGGGGGTCAGGAAGATGTAGAGCGTCCGCCGCTCCAGGCTCTGCCGCTCGCTGCGGAAGAGCCAGCCCAGCAGGGGCACGTCCTGGAGGAGGGGGACCCCCTGCACGGCGTCCGACTTGTCCTGGGTGACGATGCCGCCGATCACCATGGTGCCGCCGTCGGGGATCATGATCTCCTTCGTCGTGATCTCGCGCGCGGCCTTCGAGGGCGGGATCTGCAGGTTGGCGGAGATCTGGCTGAACTTCTGGATCTTGACCGAGGTCTCGAGCCTGAGGTACCCCCCCTCGCTGATGTGGGGGGAGATCTTGAGGACGGTCTCCGCGGTCTCGTACTTGAAGCTCTGGCTGGCGAACCCCACCGCCCCGGTGAAGGTGGTCTGCGCCACGGGCACTTCCGTCGTGACCTTCATCTCGGCCATGCCGTTGTCGTTCGTGGCCGCCTCCGGCTCGTCCAGGATCGAGATCCGCGCCTTCCCGTCGAGGGCCTTCAGGAGGGCCGGGATGTTGCCGAACCGGTCCCGCATGGCCAGCAGGAGGAGGCCCGGCGTGGCCGCGTCGGGCACGATGTTCGGGATCCCGGAGGTGAGGTCGAGGTTGGAGAGGCCGAAGGCGGTGCGGCCGCCGCCGATCGTGCGGCCCGTCGGGTCCTCCAGGCGCGCCAGCTCCACGCCCAGGTCGAAGTCCTCGTCGGAGCGGACCTCGACCACGGTGGCCTTGATGAGGACCTGGGGGCGCCGCTGGTCCAGCCGCTTGATGATGCCCTCCAGGGTCTTGTAGGTGTTCCGGTCTGTGACGATGATCACGGAGTTCGAGCGCGTGTCCTCGACGATCGTGGGCTCGGTGCCCGTCCGGCCGTAGCCGTATCCGGAGCCGTACGCCCCCCCCATCCCGGGCTGGGCCACGCCGGGCTGGGACTGGGGCCCCACCGCCTGGCCGGGCCGGAGGCCCCCCGACGTGTACCCCGAGCCGCCGGTCCCGTACATCTTGGTCAGGGTCTCGGCGATGTCCTTGGCGTTCGTGTGGCGCAGGTGGTAGATGTGGATCCCGCTCGTCTCGAAGGGCGTCTCGCTGTCCAGGCGGCGGACGATCTCCTCGATCTGCGCCATCCGCACCGGCTCGGCCATGACCACGACCGAGTTCGTCCGCTTGTCCGCCACCACCTTCACGGCCTCCTGCCCGGGGACGCCGGGCATCACGCCGGGCACGCGCGCCGCCGAGGCCCGCTGGACCAGGGTCTGCACGAGGCCGTTGATCATCTGCTCGACCTCGGAGGCGATGGCGTTCTTGAGCGTCACGAGCTTGATCTCGATGTCCGGCCTCTTCACGTCCATCGCCTTGATGATCTCCTCGAGGCGCCGGATGTTGTAGTCGTAGTCGGTCACCAGCAGGAGCCCCGCCGTCTCGATCGCCAGGATGGCGTTCGGGAAGGACACCATGTTCATCAGCGCGGGCTGGACCTCCCGCGGGCTCACGAACTGGAGCGTGAAGATGCGCGTGACGAACCGGTCCTCCGGCTCCGCGCCCTCCCGGCGGATCGGCACCGGGCGCTTGAGGCCGTGGGTGTTGAGGCTGATCTTGTAGACCTCCTGGCCCTCCGTCCCCGACGGGTAGAGCATGAGGTCCGCCACCTGCAGGATCGACTGGTAGGCCTTGAAGAGGAGGTCCGGGTCGTCCGCCACCGGCCGGTCGCTCACGAAGTGGACCCGCTTCTGGCGGAGGTTCAGGTCCTCCGTCCAGAGGAACGTCTTCTTCGTGATCCGCTGGACGACCAGCGTGAGGTCGTGGAGGTTCACGTCCTTGAGGTCGGCCCCGGTGCCGGCCTTCTTCGGCTCCGGCGGTGGCTCCTGGGAAGAGACGAGGGTCCCGCCCGCCAGGACGAGGCCCAGCACGGCCGCGATGCGCGCCATCGGTTTCTCCTCTCCGGTCACTTCCGCTCCCACCACGACGGGCCGGCGGGGGGCGCCGCTTCCCTCGTCGCGGGCTTCCCGCCCAGGTCGAAGTCCCCCTCCTGGCCCGGGCCGGCGAACAGGGCCTGGTCCTGGGAACCCCGAAGCATGGCCTCGCCCTCCGCCACGCGCGCGCAGAGCCGGCGCGCCGAGTCCGCCCGGGCCTCCGGCGCCGGGGCCGCGGCCCCGCCGTCCCGGGACTCCTTCGCGGCCGCCACCACCGCGCGGACCTCGCGCAGGCCCACTTCCAGCCGGCCCCGCTGGAGCGCCACGCGGTTGTTGGACGTGTCGGAGACCGTCACCGCCTCGGGGCACGCCTCCCGCAGTTCCAGGAACAGCCGGCCGCGGTCGAGGGCGATCCGGCGCCCGTCCACCCGCGCCAGGGACGCGTCCCCGTCCACGAGGAGATGTCCCAGGACGCCGTCGGTGCGCGCCCGCAGGATATCGAACCGGACGCCGGCCCCGGGGTGCGTGATCACGCGGTCTCCGGGGAGGACCCGCCCGCCCGCCGCCAGGGGGACCCACCGCCCCTCCTCCGCCTGAAAGACATC
>CAYNDR010000586.1:0-2756 GCA_964395295.1 uncultured Planctomycetales bacterium | reverse complement strand
GGCCCGAGCAGGTCTCGTACATCAACGCCCACGGCACCTCCTCCCTGCTCAACGACAAGATCGAGACCGCCGCCATCCGGAGGACCTTCGGCGACGGCGCCGGGAAGATCCCCGTCAGCTCCACGAAGTCCATGATCGGCCACCTGCTGGGGGCCGCGGCCGCCGCGGAGCTCGTGGCCACGGTGCTCTCGATCCGCGACGGCGTGGTCCACCCCACGGTCAACTACGACACCCCCGACCCCGAGTGCGACCTCGACTATGTCCCCAACCTGAAGCGGCCGGTCCGGGTCGAATACGCCATGTCCAACTCCCTCGGATTCGGCGGACACAACTCCGCGATCGTCGTGGGCCGGTTCGAGCCCCGCTGAAGCCCCTCCGGATTCCCAATTGACTCGGATCGAGCGGGTGGTATACTTCCCTCCAGACAAGGGAGTCGTGGAGAGGGGAACCGCCATTCCACAGGGACGCCGGAGAACGAGGGGCGAACGGATTTCCGCGCACTCATAGGATCGGGTCATTCCCGCGCCCCGCCCTCCCCGCTCCCCCGCCGGGGGACCGCCATGCGCTCGCCGCTCGACGGCGTCTGGAAGCGGATCGAGGCGGAGCTCTTCCGCGCCCTCGGCCCGGAACGGTACACGGACTGGCTCCGGAACGCGCGCCCCCTGAGCCTGGACGAGGAGGAGTTCGTCGTCCACTTCGAGTGCACCTACGCCAAGGACAAGTTCGAGGGCCGCCTCAAGCCCGCGATCACCGAGGCGGCCCGCCGCGCCACCAACCGCAACGTCCGGGTCCGCTTCCTCGTGGAGGGCTCCTCCTTCCTGCGGCCCCACGCGGCCTCTCTCCGGGACGAGACGCGGCGGACCGGGATCCTGCGCACGCCGCCGCTCACCATCGCCACCTTCGTGGAGGGGCACGGCAACCGCATCGCGCTCCGGACGGCCATGGCGTTCGCCGCCCCGGGGCCGCCCCCCTTCCGCACGCTCCTCATCCACGCGCCCTCGGGGCTCGGGAAGACCCACCTCCTGCGCGCGATCGGCGCGGAGACGGCCGGCCGCCCGGGCGTCTCCGTCCTCACCTTCACCGGCGAGCAGTTCGCGCGCCACTTCGACTACGCGTGCGTCGAGGGGCACCGCGAGGCCTTCCTCAAGAGGTGCCGGAACGCGCACGTCTTCCTGTTCGACGACCTGCACCTCCTGGCGGGGAGGGAGGACGCCCAGCGGGCCTTCCTGGAGACCGTCCTGGCCCTGGAAGAGAGGGGAGGCCGGGCCGCCTTCACCTGCGAAAGGCACCCGCGCGGGGCCGACGGGTACTCCCTCCTCGCCTGCGCGCCGCCCGGGACGCCCCCGGCGCCGCTGGAGCACCTGGCCGCCCACGTGCGGACGAGCTACAAGGACCAGCTCTCCTGCCTGGAGCGCGTCCTGGAGCTCGGCCCGCCCACCCTCCCCGCGATGCGCCGGGTCGTGGGGGAGTTCCTCAACCGCTGGAGCGGGGGCCTCACCTACGAGGACATCGCCTGCGCGGCCGCGGACAGCTTCGGGGTCTCGGTGATCGAGATCTACGCCCCGGGGCGCTCCCGCGCCGCCGCGGAGGCCCGCGGGGCCTGCTTCTACCTGTCCCGCGAGCTCCTCCGCCAGCCCTACGCCCGGATCGGCGCGCACTTCGGCGGCCGCGACCACGCCACCGTGATGGAGTCCTGCCGCCGCCTGGCGCGCCCGGACGGGGGCCTCGGCGACCGCCTCCGGCGGCTCGAGGAACAGCTGGTCGCATCGAGGCCGTAGCCCGCCGGAAATCGCGAACCCGAGGGCCTTCCGGGACGTCCAATCCAAGGGGAGACTCCATGAAACGCGCCCTCCCCCGGAGCTGACGATCGGGTGACGACGAGAGTGCTGGTGGCGTTCCTCGCGCTCCTCCAGGCCCAGGGCCCCGACGGCTGGTGGGACCGGGGCTGGAAGCACCGCCGCCGCCTCTCGGTCCGGAACAACCTGGAGGGGACGCTCAAGGCCGGCCACCAGGTCCAGGTGGAGATCGACGCGGCCTTCCTGGGCCTCGGGGACAAGGCCCGGCCGGACCTCTCGGACCTGGCGCTCGTCCACGCGGGGAAGCCGGTCCCGTTCTCCCTCCTCCCCTCCCGCGCCCCGGGGCGCCGGATCCTCTGGTTCCGCGCCGCCGAGGACATCCGCCCCTCCGGCGCCGACGGCGGCTACGCCCTCTACTACGGGAATCCGGAGTCCCCCGCCGCCCCGGGCGGCCCCGTCTTCGACTTCTTCGAGGACTTCTCCCGACCGGACTCCTTCCGCGACAAGTTCGAGGCCGATCCCGACCTGACGCTGGCCGTCCAGGACGGGGGGCTGGTAATCCGCGGCGTGGCCGCGAACCGCGGCCCGGACAATCCCGCCCGCCTGGTCCTCAAGGGCGCCCTCCCCGGCGAGGGCTTCTCGCTCTCGCTCGACCTCGACATCCAGTCCGCGAACGTCTCGGCCCTGGGCTTCTCGGCGGACGTGGACCTCAAGGAGGCCGCCGCGGAGGCCCCGGAGGACGCCCGCCGGATCGACGGGCTCGTCGAGAAACTGGGCGACGCCTCCTGGGAGGAGCGGGAGAAGGCCACGCAGGAGCTCATCCGGATCGGCAAGCCCGCCGTCCCGAAGGTCGCGGAGGCCGCGAAGTCCTCCGACGCCGAGGTGAAGTGGCGCGCGGAGCACATCCTCCGGGAGATCCGGGAGCGGGTAAAGGAGGAGACGGAGGGGAGCAAGGACGAG
>CAYNDR010000585.1:0-2765 GCA_964395295.1 uncultured Planctomycetales bacterium | reverse complement strand
TCAAGGTCGAGGCCGAGCGCTCCTACACGTTGACGTTCTGGGCCAGGGCGGACAAGCCCTGCGGGATGGGCGCCGGCCTCGAGCAGGCCCATGCGCCCTGGAAGGGCCTCGGCTTGAGGGCCGCCGTGCCTCTGACGCCGCAATGGCAGTCCTTGGCGTTTGGGATTTCCCGACCTCCGAACACCCTGTCGATCTTTCCCCAGTGATCCTGAATAAGTCGGGCTAAATGGTACCATGGGACGTCTCGATTGCTGGAAGCCCATATATGAAGAGTAGAGGGATTTTGGTTAATCCCCCATCGCCAGAGGAATTCACCCTGGCCTTGTCCGCCTGGGAAGGTCAGTTGGTGGAGTTCAAGGAGGCCGTCTCGGATTCCCTCCCCCGGGAGTTCGTCGCCTTCGCCAACTCCAGCGGCGGACGCATCTACGTCGGCGTCGTGGACGACAAATCTCTCAAGGGGGTAACGGTCACGAGCCGCCTGCTTTCCCAGGTCCAGGACATGGCCCGCGGATGCGATCCCCCGATCACCGTCTCCGTGGTCCCCTTCCGCCACCAGGAGGTCGATCTCATCATGATCGATGTCCCGGAGGGGCCCAAGAAGCCCTACGGTTGTTCCGCCGGCTACTTTCTCAGGGTCGGACCCAACAGCCAAAAACTCCGGCGGGATGAACTCGTCGAGTTCGTCCGGTCCGTAGCGCAGGTGGAGTTCGATCGGACGGAGTGCCCCGGATTCTTATATCCGAAGGACTTCGACCGATCCGCACTTGACGGATTCCTGAAGCGGGCTGGCCTTCGTGCCGGCGGTATGCAAGCCTCCGACATCCTGATCAACCTTGGCGTCGCCCGCGCCGAGGGCCGGAACCTGCGGATGAACAACGCTGGGATTCTCCTCTTTGCCAGGGATCCCTTCAAGTTCATTCCACAGTCCGAGGTCACCTGCGTGCTCTTCCGCGACACCGAGGGCACGGACGTCATCGACCGGAAGGACCTGCGGGGCCACCTGCTGTCGAACCTGGAGGACGCGACGTCCTTTTTCAAGAAGCACCTCGCGGTGCGATACGAGATCAAGGGCCTGTACCGGAAGGAGATCCCCGAACTGCCCGAGGAGGCCTTGCGGGAAGCGGTGGTGAACGCCCTGATGCACCGGGATTACCGCGTGGCTGGCGCTCGCGTTGTGGTCAAGCTGTTCCCGCACCAGGTGGAAATCTCCGATCCCGGGGGGTTGCCTCCGGGGCTGTCGCCGCGGCAGTTCGGAAAAGTAAGCGTGCATCGCAACCGGTTGATCGCGGACCTGCTCCATCGGGCGGGGTTGGTGGAGCGGATCGGCAGCGGGGTCGGACGGATGCGATCCGCCATGCACGCCGCGGGACTGCCCGTCCCGCAGTTCGAGTTCGACGCGTTCTTCATCGCCACGTTCAGGAAGAAGACGGCTCGAATCGGCGGCGAGATCGGCACCCCGTCGGCATCAAGCACCCCCCAAGTCACCCCCCAAGTCACCCCCCAAGTGGAGTCCTTGCTTCGCGCGGCCGCCATGGAACCTCGATCCAGGAAATCGCTCCAGGAGGCGGCAAGGATCAAGGATAGGAGGCACTTCCGAAAAGCCTACCTGGATCCGTTGCTGGCAGCCGGATGGTTGCGATGGACGGTCCCCGATAAGCCGAACAGCCGGTTCCAGAAGTACGTCACCACGCCGATGGGGCGGAGGGCCCTGGGCACAGCCGGGATGGCGTGAATATCCATTCCCTGTCCGCCGGCAGGTCCAAGGAACTCGCCCTGGTCTCGCGGTGGCCCCCAAGAAGGAATTCAATCGAGGTTCCCTCCGCGATCCCGTTCGGAATTCCCCTCGACGGCCGGCTTGCCCTGGGCGAGCGGATGGGGCGAAGCGGAGCCCCATCGCGAGTCGAAGGGCTTCCGGCTTTGCCCCTACCCCCGCATCCCCTGCGCCGACCCCCCCGCGTTCCGGGTGCCCGTGCCCTCGTCGGTCTTGTCCTCCTTGTCGGGGGTGATCCGGTCCCAGATCCGCCCCGCCACCTGCCGCAGGCCCTCCTTCCGGAGCTTCGGGGCCGCGTCCAGCTCCCTCTGGCTGACCTCTATCGTCTCGCCCTTCACGGTCTTCACCTTCACCCTCGGCGCCAGCCCCCGGTCCGCGTCCGTCGTGCCCCGCATCCGGTCCCTGTCCGTGTCGGCCATGCCGCCCTCCCCTTCAGCTCGGGTCCACCGCGATCCCCGGAGGCGGCGGGCCCTCCACCCGCACCACCTTCTCCACCTCCGGGTCCTCCAGCTGACCCTCCCGGAGCCGCTCCGCCAGCCGCCGGTTCTCCAGCGCCAGCCGGTCCCGCTCCTCCACCGCCTTCAGGACGTCGATCGTCCGGTGCAGCAGCTTGAACGGCTCCATCGCCGTCCCCGCCCCCCGCCGCAGGATCAGGTACAAATTCCCCGAATTGGACATCACCCGCCCCCTGGGCCGCGCGCGCCGCCGCCGCCGCCGCCGCCGCCTCCGCCCGCGCCCGCGCCAGGTCCGGGTCCAGCACCGCCCCCGGCTCCTCCGGGTCCGCGTAGAAATCCCCCAGCGTCTCCATGATCCAGTCCAGGTGGACGCCCGGGAGCCCGGCCGTCCCGATGTCGTGCCCCCCCGCGCCCCCCGCCGGCCGCGGCGCCCCCAGCCCCCGGTACCGGTAGATCGCGTAGTTGCCCCAGAACCCGATCGGCGGCCCCGGCACGATCACGTCCTCCGCCGAGGTGACCAGCGTGCCACTGAAGGCTTG
>CAYNDR010000584.1:0-2779 GCA_964395295.1 uncultured Planctomycetales bacterium | reverse complement strand
TGCCCCCCCCGCGCGCGGATTTCCTGGATGTTCGAGACCATCTTCTCGGTCACGCGCCCCTGCGGGGCCACCGCCACGCAGGTCATGTGGCCGCCCACGAGGGCCAGCGGCCCGTGCTTCATCTCGCCCGCCCCGTAGCCCTCCGCGTGGAGGTACGAGATCTCCTTCATCTTGAGCGCGCCCTCGTAGGCCGTGGCCAGGTTGTAGCGGCGCCCCATATACATGAAGTCGTATCCGCGGGAGAACTTCCGGGCGCATTTCCTCACGGCCTCGTCGTCCTCGAGGCCGCGCTGCACCAGCCCGGGGAGGCGGCGCGCCTCCCCCATGAGCGCCTCGAAGCGGTCCCGCGGCAGGGTCCGGCGCCGGCGGCCCAGGTGCAGGGCCAGGAGGAGGACGTTCACCAGCTGGGAGGTGTAGGTCTTCGAGGCGGCCACGCCGACCTCGAGGCCCGCGCGCATGTAGAGGACCCGGGCGGCCTCGCGCGCCAGCGTGCTGCCCCTCACGTTGGTGATCGCCAGGACTTTCGATCCCGCCTCCCGCGCCATCCGCGCCGCCGCGAGCGTGTCGGCCGTCTCGCCCGACTGCGAGATCGCCACCGCGAGCGTGCCGGGGCCGAAGGGGGTGTCCCCGTAGCGGAGCTCGCTCGCCAGGCCCACGTCCACCGGGACCTTCGCCAGGTCCTCGATCGCGACCTTCGCCACCAGCCCCGCGTGCCACGCCGTCCCGCACGCGATCACCACCACCCGCTCCAGGTCCCGCGGCAGGCGCACGTCGTCCAGGGACTCGCCGCGCCCCACGACCTCCGCGGCGACCGTCTGCTGCTGCTCGTAGATCTCCTTGAGCATGTAGTGCGGGTAGCCGCCCTTGGCGGCGGCATCCGCCTTCCAGGTGACCTCCATCGGGCGGCGGGAACGGGGCCGGGCCTGCGGATCGAAGACCCGGACGCCCTCCCGGTCGATGCAGGCCAGATCGCCCTCCCCCAGGGGGATGATGCGGCGCGTGTGCCAGAGGAGCGCGGAGACGTCGCTGGCGAGGAAGTTCTCGCCCTCCCCCAGGCCCAGAACGAGCGGGCAGTTGACCCGCGCGGCCACGAGAAGTCCGGGGTGGTCGGCGAAGGCCACGCCGAGCGCGAAGCTCCCGCGGACCTTCCGCAGGGCCTGCGCCACGGAGCGGAGCGGGTGGCCGCCCTGCGACCGATAGCAGCGCTCGATCAGGTGGGCCACGACCTCGGTGTCGGTCTCGGAGGTGAAGCGGTGTCCGCGGAGCCCGCGGCGGAGCTCCGCGTAATTCTCCACGATGCCGTTGTGGACCACCGCGATCCGCCGGTCGCAGGAAAGGTGGGGATGGGCGTTGGGCTCGTTCACCCCCCCGTGGGTCGCCCACCGGGTGTGCCCCAGGCCGGTCGTCCCCTCCAGCGGCCGCTCGCGGAGCCGGGCCTCCAGGGCGGCGATCTTCCCGGGGGCCTTGGCCACCTGGAGGACCCCATCCCCGAGGATCACCACGCCGGCCGAGTCATAGCCCCGGTACTCCAGCCGCCGCAGGCCCTCCAGGAGGATGGCCTGCGCCGAGCGGGGACCGACGTATCCCACGATTCCGCACATGATCAGGATCTCGAAACCGCTGGCCGGGAACCGGAGGGTGTGGATTCTAGCATCCGCCGCGCCCCGGTGAAAGACCGGGATGGGCCCCTCGGGGCGAAGCCCCCGAAGGAACCGCAGGGCGGCCGAGCCGCAGCCCAAGGATTTTGATGGCGGACTCAAGCTTCCATTGCGGGCCCGCCAAATGTATTATTGAACGCCTGGATCGGGAGGATCTATGGGCAATTGCTATAAGCACCCGGCGTCGGCCGCGCAGGCCACCTGCACTTCGTGCGCGAAGGAGATCTGCCGGGAGTGCGTCACCCAATCCGAGGAAGGCCCCTTCTGCTCGACGGTGTGCCGCGACATCTACCGGGAGATGAAGAGCTGGGTGGAGGCCAGGGGCACGGACGCGCCATCCACCGTCAGCGCCGCCGCTCAGAAGATGCCGGACGACGATTCGGCCCTGGATCTCGGCAAGCTGGCAGTCCATATCCCGATGCCGGGGGAAGCGATGTCCCAGGAGGCCGCCCCGCCCCCTCCCGCCGAGGAGCACCTCCCCCAGGACGACTCCCTCTTCGACCTCAGCCAGATGGCGGTCCGGGTCCAGCCGCCCGGCGAGGCCCAGGCGCCGGCGGCGCCCGCGGAAATCCCGCCCCCTGCGCCGCCCCCCGAAGAGCCTCATGCCGTCCCCGAAGAGGCCGCGCCCCCGGCCGCCGCCCTCTGCGTCCGGCATCCCGACCAGCCCGCCGTGGCGTCCTGCGCGCGCTGCCAGCGGCAGGTCTGCGCCCAGTGCCTGGTCGAGGATTCGGGGCTCCAGTTCTGCTCCACGGAATGCTCGTCCCTCTATGACAAGGCGGCCGCCGGCGCGCCTTCGGGCGGAGGCGGGATCAAGGTCGCGGCGTTCCTGGGGCTGGCCGCCGCGGCGGCCATCGCGGTAATCCTCATCCTGCGGGGACAGGAACCCAACAAGCCTACGCCCCCGGCCACCACCGAGGCCATGCGCAAGGCCGATGAAGAAGCCCGGAAGAAGGCCATCGCCCAGGCCGAGGACAAGCGCAAGGCCGAGGAGGCACGCAAGAAGGCCGCGGCGGAAGCCAAGGCCAAGACCGAAGCGGAAGCCAAGGCCGAGGAGGCACGCAAGAAAGCCGCGGCGGAAGCCAAGGCCAAGACCGAAGCGGAAGCCAAGGCCGAAGAGGCCC
>CAYNDR010000583.1:0-2800 GCA_964395295.1 uncultured Planctomycetales bacterium | reverse complement strand
TTCGGGCGGGGGATCGGCCGGCTCCTGCCCGGCCTGGAGGAGCTGGAACGCCAGGAGCGCGAGCGTCGGAATCATGGGCTCCCGAAAGAGGTATACCCTTTACCGCGCGCGGGGCGGGGAATCAACAGAAATAAAAGGGCCCCGGCCTTGCATGGCCGGGGCCCCGTGGAAGTCTTCAGAACGAAGACTTTTTCGCGGGTGGGGGCTCCTAGAACTTCAGGTCCGCGCCCACCGTGTACATCATGGCGTTGTCCTCGGAGTTGTCGTTGGCACTGCCGCCCATCGACTCTTCCAGGATGTCGGAGCCGAACAGGAAGCCGACCGCGGCGTTGAGCGAGGCCTGCTTGGTGATGTGCCACTTCATGCGCGCGTCGAACTCGGTGCCGAGCGCGTCCTCGCCGCCGACCGCCACGCCGAAGTAGACGTCCTCCATCGTCCGGGTGATGCCCAGGATCGCGGAGAGCTCGATGTTGTTCTTGCCGCCGCCGACCGAGAACGCCAGCCCGCCGCTGCGCTCGATGGCGAAGCAGTTGGTGTCCCAGTCGAGCCCGAAGCACATGTCCTCGATGATGATCAGGTCGTTGATGTTCTCGTAGCCCAGGAAGCGGTCGACGTCCGTGTCGTCGATGGTGTCGTCGCCGTCGCCCGAGATCATGGTGATGTTCGCGCCGATCCAGGGGGCGAGGTCGCTCTCGAAGTTGAACTGGGCGCCCACCTGGAGGGCCAGGCCTGCCGCGTCGGCGTCATCCCCCAGGGCGTTCTTGCCGGCGTCGCCGAACTGGAAGTAGACCTCGCCGTAGATCTCGAGGCCGGGGACCAGCTCCTTGAGCACGGCGCCGCCGCCGATCGTGAAGACGCTCGTGGGGTGGTCGGCGCCCGAGCCCAGGGCCAGGATCCCGCCGACCCGACTGCCCTTGCCCACCTGTTCGAGGTTGTACCAGAGGTCCACCGCGTAGAGGGCCTCGTCCTCCGAAGGAGGGCCGCCCTCGATCACCATGGGCAGGAAGACGAGGTCCAGGGTGAGCGCGTCCATCTTGTAGGTGAGGACGGCGCCCATCGGATCCAGCTCGTCCGGCGCGCCGCCACGGGCGCCTAGGGTGCCGGTCACGTCCTGGGTCGTCCCGGCGTTCCGAGTGGCCGACTGCGCGTGGCGCGGATCGAACGCGAAGGAGTTCCCCTTGCCGCGGACATCGAAGCTCCAGGTCGGGATGCCCACCTGCATGGAGAGCTGGGGCGTCAGGAACTCGTTGATGTTGACGCGCATCTCGCGGATCACGATCTCCTGCCAGTCGACCTGCCCGTTGCCGGTGAACACGATGAAGGTGTTGGCGTCGACCCGCTCGCGGCCGATCTGGACGACCGCGTTGACCTTGTCGGAGAGCTCGATGTCGAGCTGGATTCCGAGCTCGCCTTCGAACGTGTTCTCGTCGCGGGGGACCGCGGGGGTGCTTTCGATGTCCGTGGTGTAGGCCGCCAGGGGGCCGCTCCGCCACACGTAGTCGAGGACGACGGCGCCGCTCACGGTGACCTTCACCGTGTCCGCGCGGTCCTTGAGCGTGGTGATGGGCTTCTCCTGGGCGAACGCGGAGAACGCCAAAGCCAGGATGAACAACGGGGCCAGCGTAATACCGATCTTCCTCATGAATACCCTCCCTATCGATCCTATTTCCTTGGAATGCGCACGACTGTAGAACCGGCCTCCAGGGGGTCGCTCGCGTCCGGTCCGCCCACCCTCGGTATTGCGCCTCGGTGTCTCGCCCCCCTCCCCGGAACGAATGCGGACTGGACGTCTCTGGGAACTCCCTCTCCTGGGGCCCCAACGCCCGCTCTCTCCCCGACGCCACCTCCTTTCGCTTTGCTTAAGGAACCAAGTATAAAGGCCCCCTACCCCCTGTCAAGCAATTTCTCCGCCCGCGCCAGGTCCTCCCGGGTGGTGACCTTGAAATTGACGTCCCGGGAGGGGACGATGACGACCCTCCCCCCCGCCCGCTCCACGAGCTGGGTGTCGTCGGTGGCGTCGGCCCGGCCGGAGGCGCGGTAGGCCGCCCGGAGGACCTCCGCCCGGAACCCCTGGGGCGTCTGGGCGTGCCAGATCCGCGTCCGGTCGGGCGTGGAGAGGACCCGGCCGCGGCGGTCGGCGATCTTGACCGTGTCCACCGCCGGGGCGGAGAGCACCGCCGCGCCGTGGCGCGCCGCCGCCCGGGCCACGTCTCGGACCGCCCTTGCCGTGATCAGGGGCCTGGCCGCGTCGTGGACGAGGACGATCGGCGTCCCGAGGGCCGCGAGGCCCGCTCGGACGGAGTCCTGGCGCCGCCGCCCCCCGGGGACGAGGGCCGCGACCCCCAGCCGCTCCAGCTCGCGGCCGTGCGCCCGCCGGACCCGGTCGATCCACGCCCTGGGAAGGACCACGACGATCCGGCGGACGAAGGGGAGCTTCGCGAAGACCTCGAGGGAGCGGAAGAGCATCGGGCGGCCGGCCAGGGGGACGAGCGCCTTGGGCATCCGCCCGCCGAAGCGCCGCCCGGCGCCCGCGGCCGCGAGGATGACGCCCGTGGGGGGGATCGTCATGGGAGCCAGTATAACAAAGGAAGGCCGGTATGCGTTCAGTCGTCGGGCCAGGCGATAGGCAATAGGCGATGGGCCATAGCCCGGTGCCCCCCCCCGGGGGGGGCCCACAATGGATCAATCCCCAAAGGCGGGTTGACGGCCATCCTTCGGCCGCCATATAATTGGGGGAATGATCGGTCGGGCGGCCCGGGTGGAGGCCTTGCTTAATGCCGGCGTGGACGTAATTGTCATC
>CAYNDR010000582.1:0-2807 GCA_964395295.1 uncultured Planctomycetales bacterium | reverse complement strand
ATGTCGAAGTCCTCCGTGAAGAAGCCCAGCCCCAGCCGCGGCTGGATCTCCAGCCAGCGGAAGTCGACGACGGGGAGGCTCTCGCGGTCGGGGAAGAGGCGGAACTCCTGAGGCTCCTGGGGGCGGGCATCCTCCTGCGCCGCGGCCTTTCCCGGGGGCGAGGCGGCGGATTCCTCCCCGGCCGGCCCGGGGGCTCCCGGCCCTCCGGGCCCGGCCTGGACGGTCCATCCCAGGCCGGAGAGGAGCAGGGCCTGAAGGAGCATGCCGCACGACGCCAGGCTTACCATAGGGATTCAGTCGACGATGCGGATCTCCGGCTTGGAGACGTCCCCATCCACCACGACGGTCGCCCCGTGCCGGAGGCCCTTGACCTCCTGGATCGCCTTCTTCCTGGCCGCGTCCCTCGACGGCCAGGAGAACTCGAGGGTATACCCGTCCGCGACCTCGAGCCCCGGCATCCCCAGGGGGGTGAAATCCCTCGCGACCTCCTTCCCGCCGCGGCGCACCACCATCTCGGCGAAGGGTGCCACGTTGGCGCGGAGCCCCCAGGTGCCCCGGTAGCCCAGGAGCCGGTCGAGGTTCTGCGCCAGGGGCTCCAGCATGGGGTCGGGCTGGAACGGGTAGTCGGGATCGCCGTCGAGCGCGAGCAGGTGGGACGCGAGGTCCCGGCAGGAGCGGGCCGCGGTCCTGGCCTTCTCGTCCAGCCAGCCCGGATTGGGGCCGGGCGCCACCAGGCCGATCGCCTCGTTGACGCAGGCCGTCTGGAGGCCCAGGAGCCCGCGCTCCAGCTTGTCCCAGAACTCCGCCTTCAGCTCGCCGGCGCCGCGGTAGCCGGGCCTCAGGTCGTCGAGGACCTTGGGGAGCGGTTCCCGTCCCAGGCGCCCGGCCGTCCCCTCCCACTCCCGCCGGCGGCGCTCGAGTTCGGCCTGGTGATGGGAGAGGTCCGCCTCGAAGCGCCCGATCCAGGAGTTCCCCGGATCGATCTTGCGGAGGTTGGCGACGTCGTTCCTCAGGGCCGGCCAGTCTTCGGCCTTCCTGTGTTCGGCGGCGATGTTCACGATCTGTTCGACGCTTCCCTTCTGGTTCCGGCGGGAGAGCGACACGGCGACGGCGGCGACTCCCGCGGCCAGGAGGACGGCCCCGACGATGCCCGAGAGGAGCGGATGCCCCCTGATCTTCCGGACGGCCTTCCGGACGGTGCCCGGTTCCCGGGCCTCGATCTCCAGGTTCTGGAGGACCCGCTCGACGTCGTCGGAGAGGTCCTTGGCCGTCGCGTACCGGTCCGCCTTCCGCTTTTCCAGGGCCTTGAGGCAGATCGTCTCGAGCTTGCGGGGCACCCGCGGGGGGCCCGCCTTGAACCTCCGGGTCGTGCTGAACAGCCAGTGGGTGGTCGTGGTCTTCGTCGGGCTCTGGCTCCCGGTCTGGGAGGGGTGCCGCTCCTGCCAGGCCCGGGTGATGATGTCGTTGGGCCGTTCGGGGAGCTTGTTCACGATGTCGTTGAGGACCATCCGGACGTTGTCGCCCGAGAACGGGGGGCGGCCGGTGAGGATCTCGTACATGATCGCGCCCAGGCCGTACACGTCGGTGCGGGCGTCCACGTCCCGGCTGCGTCCCTCGGCCTGCTCCGGGGCCATGTAGGAGGGCGTGCCCTTCACCACCCCGGTCACCGTTTCGCCCTTGCCGATCCCGGTCTCCTTGGCCAGGCCGAAGTCCACGACCTGGGGCATCCCGCGGGCGTCGGTCATGACGTTCTGCGGTTTGAGGTCGCGGTGGATGACCGGCGGGCTCTGGGTGTGTGCGTAGTGGACCGCGCGGGCCACGTCCCGGAGGGCCCGGAGGAACTTCTCCGGGGTGGCGTGGAACTTCGTCTCGGTGTTGCGGAATTTGCCGCCGTGGATGAGCTCGAAGAGGGTCGGGCCCTCCATGAGGTCCATGCTGATGTAGTTCTTGTCCCCGACGCGCCCGAGCTCGTAGATCCGGATGATGTTGGGGTGGTGGAGGCGCGCCGCCAGGCGCGCCTCGCGCTGGAAGTCGTGGATCTCGGCGCCCGGCTCGAAGCTGACGGTTTCCGCCTCCTCGGCGCGCATCACCTTGACGGCCACGTACTGGGAGAGCGACGTGTCCCAGGCCTTGTAGACCATGGCGGTCCCGCCCCGCCCGAGCTCCTTGATGAGGACGTACTTCCCGAACGCGCGCTTGGGGTCCTGCGCGGCGGCGAACACTTCCGGAGGCAGGGCCGGGCCCTCGCGCCGGGGGGCCGGCGCGGCGGCGCCCGCCTCCGGAGGCGGGGTCGCGCCCTCGCGTCGGGCAGGGGCGCCCGTCCCGAGCCCGAGCAGGGTGTGGTCGTCCAGGTCGTCGGGGACGAGGGACTGGGCCAGCGCGATCGTGCCCTCGGAATCCTGCCGGGCGGGCGGGGCCGGGGGGGGCGGCGGGAGGGCGGGGGGCGTCGGCAGGGGCTCGAGGGCCGCCTGGGGGGCGCGGGCCGTCGGGAGGGCCTGGGCGCTCCCCTTTTCCCTGACCAGCCGTCCTCCGCAGGCCTTGCAGGCGTACGCCGACGCCGGGTTGAAGTTGAAGATCTGGAACAGCTTGCCGCACTTCGAACAGCGGCTCAGGATCTTCGTCTGGATCCTCAGGTCGTCGAGGATGGATTTGTCCTTGATATGCCCCAGCTCCACCAGGATTTCACAGAGCCCGCGTCCTGACGGGGTCCCTTTCCGGGATTGGTAATCGCGGACGACGTCCGACAACTGCTGGGGGGTGATGAGGCCGCGCTTGAGGAGGATCTACGCGAGCTCGCGATCCGCGCC
>CAYNDR010000581.1:0-2811 GCA_964395295.1 uncultured Planctomycetales bacterium | reverse complement strand
GGGCTTCCGGCCGATCTCCAGGTCCGAGAGGGGGGCCTTCCAGTCCTCCGCGTCGAGGATCTCGCGGATCTTCTCCATGAGGGCCAGCCGGGTCTTGTCGTCCTGGGCCTCCGCGCCGGGGGCGGGCGGGAGGAGTCCGGGCCCCGCCGGGGGGGCCTTGGGCGCCGCGGAGGCGAAGAAGAACTTGAGGGGGAAGATCCCGCGCGGCGTCTCCACCCACTTCTCCGAGATCGCCCTCGAGACGGTCGAGAGGTGGATCCCCACCGCGTCGGCCACCTCCTGCATCCTCAGGGGCTTGAGGTGCTCGATCCCGCGCTCGAAGAAGTCCTTCTGGTGCTTGAGGATCTCGGCCGTGATCCGGAAGATGGTGCCGCGGCGCTGTTCGATCGCGGTGATGAGCTTCCGGCCGGCGTCCATCTTCCGCTTGCTGAACTCGTGCTCCTCGCGGGAGAGCTTCCCCTCCTCGAGGAGCGCCGCGAGGACCTTGTGGTCGGCCTCGGTGAGCTTGCCGCTCCGGCCGATCTCCGCCAGCCGGTCGTGATCCTCCCTGGAGATCCGGCGGCGCTTCTGGGCCTCGGAAAGGACCGCGCGCTCCGCCTCCGTGAAGCGGTCGCTCCGGGCCATCTCCGCCAGGCGCTCGCGGTCCTCCTTGCCGAGCTTGCGCTCCCGGAGCATCTCCTCGTACGAGCGGTTGAGCGAGATCGCCGGCAGCCACCCGTCCTCCAGCACGATCTCGTACTTGCCCTCCACCTGCTTGATGACGACCTCGGGGTAGACCTTGGGGACCTTGTCCCGGGAGTAGGTGGCGCCGGGCCTGGGGTTGAGCTTGGCGATCTCCCCGATGAGGGCCTTGACGTCCTCGATCACCTCGGCGGGGTTCGGCTCCCCGGGGTGGCCGAGGAAGGCCATCACCTCGGGGTCGGCCGAGAGGGCCTTGACGATCTTGGGCAGGCGGTTGGCGCCCACGTCCTCGAAGTGGTTCTCGATGAGCCGGCGCAGGAGGGGGTAGTACGGATCGGCCTCGTCGAGCTGGAGGATCAGGCACTCCTTGATCGAGCGGGCGCCCACGCCGCGCGGCTCCATCGCCTGGATGATGGCGATCGCGTGCTCGATCTTCTTCGCGAGCACCTCAGGGGGCTCCTGGCGGGCCTCGTCGGACAGGCCCGCGGCCAGCTCGTCCGGGGAGGACTTGAGGTAGCCCTGGTCGTCCACGTTCTGGATGACGAAATCGCAGATGGCCCGCGCGTCCGGGGCCAGCTCCAGCATCGCGAGCTGGCCGGCGAGGTGCTCGCGCAGGGAGGCGCTCTCCTGGCTCGTGTTGTTGAGCATCTCCGCGCGCCGCTCGGCGTCCTCGAAGGGGTCGCTGCGGCGGGTGCGGCGCTCGCTGTCGAACCACTGCTCCTCGACCGACTCGAGGATCTCGCGCCGGCGGGCGTCGGCCTCGCTCTCCGGCTCCTCGGCGGGGGTGGGCGCCTCGGCCTCCTCGACGTCCTGCTTCTCCTCGAGCGTGGGGTTCTCCTGGAGCTCCTGCATGATGAGGTCGCGGAGCTCCATGATGGGCAGCTGGAGCAGCTCGAGGTTCTGCAGCATCTGCTGGGAGAGGTGCATCCTCTGCTCCAGCCGGAGCTGCTGGTGGACTTCCATCTTCATGGCTTCAGAACTCCCGCCGGCCCTGCAGGGCGTCGGAAACCATGGCGCGGTCTGAGAACTCCAGGGTGCCGCCCGAGGGGATGCCGCGCGCCAGCCGCGTGACCTGGACGCCCGCCCCCAGGGCCTTCTGGATGTAGCAGGCCGTGGCGTCGCCCTCCATCGTGGGGTTCGTCGCCAGGATCACCTCGCGGACCCCTCCGTTTCTCACGCGCTGGACGAGACCGGGGATCGTCAGGTTCTCGGGGCCCACCCCGTCCAGGGGGGACAGGCGCCCGTGAAGCACGTGGTACGTCCCCCGGAAGGCCCCGGAACGCTCGATCGCCCAGACGTCCCGGGACTGCTCCACCACGCAGAGGACCGATCCCTCCCGCGAGGCGTCGGAGCAGATCGCGCACGGGTCCTTCTCGCTGATATTATAGCATGTCCCGCAGGATTTGACTTTCTCTTTGAGGTCGCGCAGGGAGTTCACAAGAAGTTGGACTTCGCCCGCGGGCTGGGCCAGGAGGTGGAAGGCGAGGCGCTCCGCCGTCTTCTCCCCGATCCCGGGGAGTTTGGACAGCTCCTGGATGAGCCGGGTGATGGGTTCCGCGTACGCCATGGTCCGGGGCCTCGCGCGGGAGGCCTTCTACATGAAGCCCGGAGGAAGCGCCAGGCCGGTGATCCGGGCCGTCTCCGACTCGCGCATCTTCTTGGCCTTCTTCACCCCTTCGTTCACCGCGGCCAGGATGAGGTCCTCGAGCATCCCCTTGTCGTCCGGGTTGATGACCTCGGGCTCGATCTTGACGTCCACGACCTCCTCGGCGCCGCTCACCTTGACCTTCACCATCCCGCCGCCCGCCGTGGCCTCGACCACGCGCTCCCGGAGGTCCTGTTCCAGCTTCGCGCGCTTCTTCTGCATCTCCTCGAACTGCTTGCCGAACTTCCCGAGGTTCATTCCGCCTGGGAACATAGGTCACTTCCTCATGGCTTCCGGGTCCTATTCGATGCCCACGACCTTCGAACCCCCGAAGGTCTCCAGGATCTTCCTCACCCCCGGGTCCGCCGTGGCGTCGCTCTGGGGCAGGGCGCGGCGGGCGGCCTGGGCCTCGCCCCCCGCGCCCGGGTCCAGGCCGATGCGCAGGGCCACCTTCCTGCCGAAGACCGAATGCACGGCCGCCTCGC
>CAYNDR010000580.1:0-2820 GCA_964395295.1 uncultured Planctomycetales bacterium | reverse complement strand
AGCGCGCCTTGAGCTCGTTGATGGCGTCGAGCTTCTTCTTCAGCCCGTCCTGGGCCTTCTGGATCGTCTCCTTCTCGGCGTCGGTGGCGCCCACGGCCTTCTGGTCGACCGTGCGCTTGTCCCGCATGTACTCCGTCCAGAGCTTGGTGATCTCCTCCTCGTCCCGTTTCTGCTCCTCGGGGCCGGGCTTGGCCTTCTCCTGGGAGGAGGAGTCCGCCTTCTTTTCGTCCGGAGGGGCGGGGGCCGCCTTCGCCTTCCTGGGCTGGGGCGAGAGCTTCTGGGAGTAGAGGTTGTAGAAACCCCTCGAGAAGTTCTCCCCGATCTTCTGGACGGGGCCCCGGAGGCCTCCGCGCTGGCCGTAGATGATCGGGCAGGAGACGACGGGGGCGACCATCAGGAAGAATGCCAGGATGACCAGGCCCGCCCCGGTGGCGGCCGGCGCGGCGACGTCCGCTCCCCGTCGCGACGTGCCGCGGGTGGAGACCGGCGGGCCCCCCGGCTTCCTTGCCGTCGAGGGCAGGGGCCTTGGGGGCGGCGGCGGGGCCGGGGCCTCCTCGGCCGGGGGTTCCGGCGGCGCCTCGGCGGGCGCGGGCTCCGGCGCGGGCGCCTCCTCGGCCGCGGGGGGCGCTTCCTCGGGGGCCGGGGATCCCTCTTCGGGCATGGGTTCGATGCCCTTGATGACGGCCTCGGCCGCGGCCTCGGGCATGGGGGCCTCGGGCGCGGGTGCTTCCTCCTGCGGCGGCGCGGCGGCCGCGCCTCCGCCCGACTCGTCCATCCAGGAGGGCATCTGGGAGTCGCTCCCGGAGGCGGGGGCCGGCGCCTCGGCCGGCGGGGATTCTTCCGAGGCGGGCGCCTCTTCCCTTGCGGACTGTCCCTGCTGCCACTTCAGGGGATCGAATCCGGCGGCGGGCCGGATCTCGCTGGTGGGGAGCAGGATCAGCTCCTTCTGGCAGACGGGGCAGGCGCCGCGGGCGGGCTTCTGGGGGATGCGGCCGTTGAACGAGGCCTTGCAGTAGGGACACTGCACCTTCACCGTCCCCGGCTTGCCGCCCGGGGTCGCCCCGCGCCGGGCCGTGGGGGGCGCGTTTTCGGGCGCGCCGCCGCCTTCGTTCTTGAGCGAGGTCGTGCACCGCTGGCAGTAGAAAGGGCTGGTGGCGGCCTGGCTCTCGTCGATCAGGACCTTGAGTCCGCACTTCTGGCAGTGGCGTATCGGCATGGCCTAGGCCCTCCCCCACAAGAAGAAGGCCAGGAGGCCGATGGCGATCCCGAAGAGATGGATCGGGATCCCCAGGATGAGGGAGATGGCCCCCTTTGGCCGCTCGAAGAGGGCGAGGATCACCAGGAGGACCCCCAGTCCCATCTGGATGAGCGCCACCAGTCCGAAGACCCCGACGAGCATCACCTCCTGCCGGGCCTTCCCGCCGATGTAGGCCACGAAGAGCGTGGACAGGAGGAGCAGGCCGTTCAGGAGCATGAACCGCGCGATCGTCCCGCCCTTCCTGTCGGCGGCGGCCGCGTAGCGGGCCGCCGCGCTCCCGGCGGCCGAGGCGGCCGGCATCCGCGGGGCCCCGCCCTGGGGGGCGACCACGAAGGCGAGGCCGAGCAGGAAGCCCCAGAAGGCCCCCACCAGGAGGACCGCGTCGAGCGGGTATTGCAGGCCGAGCGACAGGAAGGGGAGGCCCGGCGGGGAGGCCTGGATCTCGCGCCCGTGGAAGGCCCCGCCCGCCGCGAAGCAGTAGAGGCAGGCGGCCCCCGCGAGCATGAGGATGGCGCCGATGATCCTCTTCATAAGGGGTCAGTTTAAGGGGCCATCGAGCTGATTGCAATAAATTGTACGAAAACCGGCGGCGCGCTACGCCGTCCCCTCGATCCTCGCCTTGGCCTCCAGGATCGGCCGCAGGGCGTCGGCCTCGGCGGGGAGGTCGCACTGGACACGTGCCCCTCCCGGGACCGCCTCGATCGTCGCCCGGATCCCGGCCTTGCGGAGGGCGGCGGCCACCGCGTCTCGCGGCGCCGCGAAGACGAGGTCGACCGTCATCACGTCCGTGGTCGGCGCCCGCTGGGAGCGCCCCGTATACTCGGCGTACGCGAGGTTCGTGAGGGCGTCGGCCTCGCGGTTTTCCTCCCGGGGCACCTCCTCGAACCGGATCGGGGGGAGCTTCGCCGTCAGCTCCCCCACCCGCCGGTAGAGGGGCGCCAGGAGGGGGGACTTCACCTTGTACTCCCCCCTGAGCTGTTTGATGACCAGTTCGCTGTCGCCCCGGACCGTCACGGGTTCCGTGACCTTCTGGTCCGCGAGGTATTCCAGCGCCTTGATGAGCCCGGTGTATTCCGCGACGTTGTTCGTGCACCGGGGCGTCCTGGGGGCGCAGGCCAGGCCGTATCCCTCGTGGAGCTTCTTGGCGCCGCGCGCGATGACGAACCCGTA
This sequence comes from uncultured Planctomycetales bacterium, assembly GCA_964395295.1. GTDB lineage: Bacteria > Planctomycetota > MHYJ01 > MHYJ01 > JACPRB01 > CAYNDR01. The sequence continues at coordinate 392 of CAYNDR010000580.1, read as the reverse complement.
GGTGGCGACGCCGCCGGGATTCGGCTCGCACAGGCCGTCGAAATGGGCCACGATCATGGGCTTGAGGGCCTCCCGGGCGTTCAGGGAACCAGGATCATACGAGAGGGGGTGCCCAAATTGAAGTGTTAACTCTGTCGAGTCGCGCCAGCGTTAGCAGTTGGCGGGGGGTCAGGGACTCGGCGGAAAGCGGGATCCGGGGGAAGGAACTGGGTCAGGGGACGAAGGCGTCCTTGGGCAACCCCTCGGGAGGCGAGCGCTTCGCCTCGGGCAGGGCGAGGTCGGAGTTGAGCTTCGTGGCGTTCCTGGTCTCCCCGCCCGGCGAGAGGCTGGCGTCCTGGCCGGCCACCGCGGCGTCGATGGTGAGCAACGGCGGCCCGTCCGCCGTGCAGCGG
>CAYNDR010000579.1:1532-2842 GCA_964395295.1 uncultured Planctomycetales bacterium | reverse complement strand
CGGGCGGCGTCGGGGCCAGGATGGCCGGGAGGTCGAATCCGGGCAGGGGCGGTCCCGTCTGGACCAGGACGCGATTCCGCCCGTCCTCCTCGAGCTGGACCGCCCACCTCCCACTCAGCACCTCCCAGCCGCGTGGCGATTCGCCCAGCGGATCCTCGCTGAAGGTCCACAGGCCGGATTCACCGTTCGACAGCGGTGAGGCGACGGCGATCGCCGCGACCGCCAGAACGATCCCCGCCGCGACCGTGCATCCGCGAGCGCACCGCCTCCATCCGGAGGGTCTCTCACACATGTCCCCACCCATCCCTGTGGCCTTCGCCGCGGTCCGCGGCCAGCACCCACCAGGGGGTGGCGCCGATCCGCTGGACCGTCTCGACGACCCGGGCCGGCTCCCCCCAGTCGCTCCAGAGGACGCCCCGGACCGGCAGGACGGCAAGGCATCCCGCCTCGCGTTCCAGGACCTCGCGGGAGAAGTTGGCCGGCCGCATGGCCGCATACTCTTGCCCCAGGACGGCATCCCGGCGCGGCCCATTCCAGGCCTCGACGATCCGCTTGAACTGGCCGGCCAGGTCCGGCAGGCACCGCCGGGTAAGGTCCCAGAGCAGGCGCGCGGGCGCCACCAGGACGAAGGTATTGAGCAGGCATCCCCGGGCGAAAAGCCGCCGGGCCGTCCCCCGGTCCGGCCTTTCCCAGCTGCGACGCCCCTCCAGGAGGGACGAGCGGCCCAGGGGCACGCCCGCCTCGATCCAGCCGTGTCCAGGGGCCGAGCGGTCCGGCACGATTCCCAGCAGCGCCACGCGATCGGGGACGCGGCCGATCGCGGCCACCGCCTCGGCCACGTGGGTCATGAAGCGGCCTTCCTCCAGGATGAAGTGATCCGACGGAAACAGGACCACCCGGGCCTCCGGATCGCGCTGAAGGATGACCAGGAGCGGCAGCAGGATGCCGGGCGCGGTGTCCCGGTTGCAGGGCTGCTCCAGCAGGATGCGGGGAGGCTCGGCCACCAGGTCCCCCGCCACGAACGGGCGGTAGCCGGCTGTGACGACGGTGACCGTGCGCTCCGCCGGGATCGGCCACCGGGCCCGATCCACGGTGTGGCGAAGCATGCTGCGGGTTCCGATGATGGCGCAGAACTGCTTGTGCCGGTCGGTCCCGTGGACGTCCCGGAGGAAGGGCCGCAGCCGCGTCCCCTGACCGCCGGCCACGACGAGGCAGGCCACGCGCCCCTGGACGAGGGCCTCCCAGCCGCGGGCCTCCTGGGCCGCCCGGTCGGCGGGGGCGGGCAGCGCCACGTCGATCCCGGCCGCCGC
>CAYNDR010000579.1:1091-1522 GCA_964395295.1 uncultured Planctomycetales bacterium | reverse complement strand
AATCACTCCCAACAACGCGCCTCGAGTCATTCCGTGCCCCTTTCTCCTCATGCCTGCGTGCCGTGGGGGCAGCGGCGATCGCCAACCCGGAAAGCCGCTCACGCACCCGGCCGACCCTGCTTGGCATAGTCCTGGGCCTTCCGCAGGACGTCGAGGAGATCGTCCAGGTTGAAGGGCTTCAGCAGGAGATCATAGGCGCCCCTGGTGAAGGCCTCTTCGTGGGTCCGCGCGTCGCCAAAGGCCGTGATCAGGATGACCGGGGTGTCTGGGATCAGAACCCGGAGGCGGCGAAGGATCTCGAGGCCGCTTCCATCGGGCAGGTTCTTGTCCAGGACCACGGTCCCGAACGACCCCTGGCGCACACCCCGCAGGGCCTCGGCCCCCTCTGCGCCCTGATCCAGCCGCACGCGGGATACCGCTGGTCCGGCCCA
>CAYNDR010000579.1:0-1081 GCA_964395295.1 uncultured Planctomycetales bacterium | reverse complement strand
CCACCAGGAACCCCTCACCCCGGAGGAACTCCGCCAGGAGGCGGCGCATCTCTGGGTCATCCTCCACGATCAGGAGCCGTCCCCATCCGCCCCTTCGTGTCCCAACCGATTCATCGTCCGAGAGCATGTCGGTCGGTTCCACCGCCGTCCCCCCGTTGGTGTGGGTGCGCTTACGCCTCACCGCCGTGGAGGGGCAAGGGCCGTGCCACCGCGAACGTCTCGCCCGCGAAAGCCTGGAATCCCCTGGAAGCCGCGGAGTTCCTGGCGTTCGAGGGCGGCAGGCCAGAGTCAGGAACCCCCGGGACCACGGACCCGCTGTCCTTGGTCCAGGCCGGGATCTCGTTGGCGACCGGTTTCTTCAGGGCTTGGAGGAAGTCGAGCTGAGGACAGGCTATCCGTCCCCTGGACACGCGGTCACGGCGGTATCTCCCGGGAAGGGGGTCGGCGTTCCCCCGCTTTGCCTTGCCCTCTCCATCCGCTGGCCCCGCCGGCGCAACGTCCGGGGGTGGACGCCCAGGATGCGGGCCGCCTTGTCGCGGTCTCCTCCCGTCTCTTCCAGGATCCGGGCGATGTACCGCTCCTGGAGGTCCTTCAGCGTCATGGCGCGAGCCACCCCAACGTCCACGATGTTCCCCCGGCCCTCGTGCAGAAAGCCCGGCAGGTCGTTTGGCTGGATCGTTTCGGACTCGGCGAAGGCGACGGCCCGCTCGATGGCGTTCTCCAGTTCCCGCACGTTTCCCGGCCAGGGGTAGGCCTCCAGCAGGGCCAGCGCCTCGCGGCTGATGCCGGTGACGGGCCGGCCCTTGGCCGCCGCGTGCTTCCCGATGAAGTGCCGGACCAGGAGGCGGAAGTCCTCGCCGCGCTCCCGAAGCGGTGGGAGATGGAAGCTGGCCACGTTCAGGCGGAAGAACAGGTCCTCCCGGAAGGCGCCGGCCGTCACCTGGGCGCGCGGTTCCCGGTTGCTGGCCGCGATGACCCGGAAGTCGATCACCGCGCCGCGGTTGCTGCCCAGGGGCCGGACCTCCTTGTCCTCCAGCACGCGCAGGAGCTTCGCCTGGAGCAGCATGGGCATCTCGGCGAT
>CAYNDR010000578.1:0-2842 GCA_964395295.1 uncultured Planctomycetales bacterium | reverse complement strand
GGCGGCCCCCACCTAAGCCCGGCCACATGAGGACGTCGCCTGAACCGGGCCTGGGGTAGCAATTTGAAAGATGTAGGTCGCGTTATAGTTTTTAGTCCACGTCAGGCCGTTTCCCTGGGGTATCGTGTTTCGCAGGCTATCATGCCGGCCAATCGTGACGGGCCTCCGGCCGGCATAGTCGCGGATGGCTCTGAAACCCGGAACTCTTTACAAAGCTACTTCCATGTACTATCAAGGCCTCGTATTCATTGGCCTGGCATGATGACCGACGGAATAAAGGACAGGATCGGGAAGCTCCTCAGGGAGAAGCTCCCGATCCTCGCCGTGGATCTGCTGATCGACGGCACGAGGGCGGCAAAGGGCCTCGCGGACAGGTCTGCCAGGCTGATCGCGGACGGGACGGTTCCGGTGCCCGGATTCCTCCTGGACATGGCGCGCAGGTACGTGAAGGAGCTGGAGGACACGGACAGGCTGGTCGAGGCCGACGACGACTGGGAGGCCAGGCCCTTCAAGGGAGAGCCAGAGGATCGGGGCCTGTCCGGGAAGGATGCCAAGGGGGCAGGTGACGCGGGCCGGGCAGCGAGCCCGGAGCCGGCCGGCTGCGACGAGCCCGAGGAGGCTGGCGCGGGCGATGCCGGAGCGACCGACGAGCCCAGGGTGGTGGTGAAGGCCGAGGGACGCGGACCGGCGGTCTGGGGCAAGGCCATCGACAAGCTAAGGGGCGGGAGGAAGAAGCGGGGCGGCGGCAAGAAGGCGGCCGGCAAGGCCAAGCCGGGACGAGGCAAGACCGCGGGCCAGAGCAAGAACAGGAAGGGAGGCTAGGGCGGCCAAGAGCGGACCGGCGCCGCAAGGCACATCATCACGGGGCTGTAGCTCAGCTGGGAGAGCGCATGAATGGCATTCATGAGGCCGAGGGTTCGATCCCCTTCAGCTCCACCGGGTCGATCCCGGAGATTCAGCCGTCGCAGATCCCGACGACGTTGAAGTAGACGTCCCCGGAGTGATCGTAGGCCACGCCCCACTGGCTTCCGGTCCACGCCAGCGAGATGAAAGCCGAGTCCGCAGGCGAGATGGGAACCGCGCCGTCGACGATCGACCCGTCGATCTCCAGCCGGGCGAAGCAGATACCATAGCAGGGCGACGCGAGATCGAACCAGGCGAGACCAAAGCCCGATCCGGTCCATGTGAGCTGCTGTCCGTAGGATGCATTGCCGTCCAAAGGCGTGAGCCTCGACTGCGAGCCGATCTCCACCCCGTCGGGCGTCAACCCGACGAAGTAGACCTCGCTGGTGACGCCGTCGTCCCGGATGTCGCTCCACGCGATCCCGAAACCGCTTCCCGTCCAGGCAATGGATGGCGCAGAGGCGGTGTAGGCCGTGTAGAGTGCCGGCGCGCCGAGCAGGTCGCCGGCTGGCGAGATCCTGACGAACCGGAGCGCCTTGGCGGCGTACATCGACGGCCCCTGGACCCATGCCAATCCGTACTGACTTCCGGTCCATACGACGTCGACGGCCAGCACATCCGAGGCACCATCCACGACATAGCTGGATAACCTAGGCGTCCCATCAGCCGAAAGGAACTCCTCCATGAGCCTCGGGTTGGTTCCGCTGTAGTCCGAATCGTTCCAGAACAGCCCGAACTCGCTACCGCTCCACTCCCCGACCGGATGGAAGGCGGAGGCCCGGGAACTCAGCCACAGATCGCTCCCGATCTTCACCCCGTCAGCTTGAATTCTTGCGAATTGTGGGGCGGGGCCAAAAAAGCTACTACCGGCCCAGACCACCCCGAACTCGCTCCCGGTCCAAGTAATGTCCGGGTCCGAGGGGTACTGTGCATCGGACGTCAGGCCGATGTTGCCGCCGATTCGCCCCCCGGCCCAGTTCATCCTATTGAAATAGATTTCCAGATGACCTGGCCCGAGGTCCTGCCAGACGACGCCGAATTCGCTTCCCGTCCATACAGCGGACGGGTTGGAGGCGGCACCCGAGTCCGAGGCGCTCACCCCGTCCCCGTTCAGGGCGCAGGGCACGCCGGCATGCGTCTCCACCTCTTCGATGTCATCCTCGGTCGAATCCTCCGACGGTAGGTCCGTGAGATCGGTCGTCTCGATCTCGAGGTCCACCGGATCGACCGCATCCGCATCGAAGTCCGTGTCTTCCGTCTCAACGTCCAGGCCCGTGTCCGAATCAATCCATGGCTTGACTGGAAAATCGAACAACAGGGAGCATCCGGCCTGGGTCGTCGCCAGAATGATGACCAGGATCCGCATCAGTACTCCCATCCGATCACGATACCGGCAGGCCAGGCCGACGGAGCAACGATCAGTCCGACCCTGGCGACCGCCACACGACTCTCCTTGCCCGTCGCGAAGTCCGTGAACACCGCGAGCACGATCGCTGCCACCGCCGCGGCGCCAGCGACTCCCAGCAGCACGTCAGTGGCGAGGGCGAGACGCTTCCCCGACAGCCTGACGTCGTTCCAGCCCTCGTCCTCCCTCGTGAGCTTCTCGTACTCCGCGTCCTTGGACACGACCAGGCCGCCCGTGATCGCGGCCGCGATCCCGCATCCGATGGCCAGGCCGAGAGTCGTGCCGAAAGCGAGAACAGGGATCCGCTTCTTTCCCGTCCCCCCCGGCGCTCCGGCCGTCTCACCGGTTCCAGCACCGCCGACATCCTTCCCGCCTCCCTCGCCGTCCCCGTCTCCGCTCGAACCGCCGTCGCCTCCCCCGGCACTTTTCCCGGGTTTCGGTGCGAGATCTACATCGACGACAGTCTGCTTGCCGCCCGGCACATCGATCTTCTTCTTGACCACCTCGAAGCCGTCCGCAAGGACCTCCACGACG
>CAYNDR010000577.1:0-2854 GCA_964395295.1 uncultured Planctomycetales bacterium | reverse complement strand
GGCCCCGGCCCCGGGCGGCGGCGCCGTCGCCGCCAGCGCCACGGATTCGTCCTGGGCTGGGGGCAGCGACGTCTGGGTGGTTCGCCTGGACTCCCTCGGCGGCATCGTATGGCAGAGGACGTTCGGCGGGGCGGCCTCGGACATCGCCACGAACATCCGGGCCACGGGGGACGGGGGCTATATCGTGTCGGCCAACACCCAGTCCTTCGGCGCGGGAGGCAATGACGTATGGATCCTCAAGCTAGATGCCAACGGCGCGGTCACCTCGCAGTACACGTATGGCGGCACGAACGAAGACAGGGCCTGGGACGTGCTGGAAGTGCCCGGCGCCGGCTATCTGGTGGCCGGGACAAGCCGGTCCTTCGTCCCGGCCTTCGATGACATGTGGGTCCTCAGGCTCAACGCCGACCTGTCGGTGGCTTGGCAGTACCGGTACGGAAGCGTCGACTCGGACGAGGGACGCTCCATCGACCGCACCTCGGACGGCGGGTTCATCCTTGCGGGCCAGCGGTACGTCGGCGCCTCGATCAATTCCGATTTATGGGTGTTCAAACTGGCGGCCAACGGGTCCATCCTCTGGCAGAAGAGCTACGCCGCGCCCTCCCCGGAATACGTCTACAACATCCGGGAGGTCCCGGGCGGAGGCTTCGCCATCGGCGGCAGCACGCAGTCCTTCGGGGCCGGCGGGGAGGACGCCTGGGCCGTGCGGCTCAACGCCGACGGCACCGTGGCGTGGCAGAAGGCCTACGGCGGCGCCGGTTCGGACGAGGGCCGGTTCCTGAAACCGACGCCGGATGGCGGATTCATCCTCCAGGGGAGCACGACCTCCTACGGGGCCGGAAGCTACGACGTGTGGATCCTCAAGCTTTTCGCAGACGGCACAGTGACGACCCTTGGGAGCGATACGGCGGTCGCGGCCGCCGACACGACGGCGAGTCCCGTGGCCACTACCGTGGTCCCCGCGGCCACGGCGGTGACCGGCGCGGACACGAACGTCACGCCGGTCGATACCGCCGCAATCGTGAACCAGCAGGCGCCTTAGTCCCTTCCCCGGGAAGCGGTCCGCCTGCGCGGCCGAAGCCTCGGACGCTTCGGCGAAGTTGCCGCTTCATCTCCCGCCCCGCCTCGGGCTCCCAGAAACGGATCACCACCACGAGGCCGTCCTTCCCCCCGCTCGGTTCGGCCCGGACGGGGGCGACCTCGCGGAAAGGGCCGTCGACGCAGCCGCAGAGTCCGGCGATCCCCGTCTCCAAGTCGATGGCCGCGCCCCAGGCGGTGTAATCCCCCGGCGGCCGGGCCCTGAAATTCCCCCTCCCGCGCCCCCCCCCGAAGGCTATAATTCCCACCGGCGGCGCTTACAGATCCCCTGCGCCTCGGAGGTCAGGACCGTGACGATGAAGCATGTGGCCGCGATACGGAAATCAGGTACGCGTCGAAATGAGGCCCGTGGATTGCGCAGGAACGACCGCGACGGGAGGAACCGAATGCCGACTCCACTGAAGGCGGGGCTCGCCGCTCTGCTCGCGCTGTCCGCGCACGCCTGCGGCACGATCACAGCCGCGCCGCCGGCCAATTACGCCCGGCCCTGCGAGCCCGCGATCCCGCCGGCCTTCCTCCCGCTCCAGCCCGGCGCCGTGGAGCCCGCCGGCTGGCTCCGGGATTGGGCGCTCGCGGCCCGCGACGGGATCACCGGACACCTCGACAAGGACCACGCCGTCTTCGGGGAGGCCTGGAAGGGCGTCAAGATCAACGCCCCCCACGCGGCCCCGGACGGCACCGGCTGGCCCCTCGAGCAGTGCGCCTACTGGCTCGACGGCGCGCTCCGGCTGGGCCTCGTCCTCCACGACGACCCCCTCGTGGCCAAGATCCGCGCCCGGCTCGATCCGATCGTCGACGGCGTCCTCAAGGCCGATCCCGGCACCTCCCTCATCTACTGGAAGCCGGGATACAAGCCCTCGGGCTTCAACAGCTGGGCCCATTCCCAGCTCGGCCGCGCCCTCGTAGCCCTGTACCAGGGCACCGGCGACAAGCGCGTGCTCGCCGCCCTCGTCAAAGCGTACTCCGACTACCCGGAGAACATGGGGCCGACCAAGTTCGGCGACGTGAGCGGCTTGTGCAACCTGGACGCCATGCTGGAGACCTATTCCTTCAGCGGCGACCCGCGCCTCCTCGACCGCGCGCTCAAGGCCCTCGCCCAGCCCGCCGTGGACAGGGACATCCAGGCGTGGGGCGAAGGCCGCCTGTCCCCCGGGCACATGGTCATCCTCTACGAGAACGTCCGCCTGCCCGGCCTGGCGTACCCCTGGTCCGCCGACCCGCGCCACCTCCGGGCCACCCTGGGCGCCCTGAAGTGGCTGGACGAGAACCACATGCTCCCCTACGGCGTGGCCTCCGGCGAGGAGTTCGCCTCGGGGATCGGCGCGTTCCGCAAGACCGAGACCTGCGACGTGACGGCGATGCTCCTGGCCACCTCGTGGATGTACCGCATCCTGGGGGACCGCGACTGGGGCGACCGCATGGAGAGGGCGTTCTTCAACGCCGGCGCCGCGCCGGTGGCGCGCGACTTCCAGACCATGTGCTACTACCAGTCGCCGAACCGCCTGCGCGCCGACTCGCTCCCGTGCGAACAGCCGAAATGCCCCGGCAAGGGGGCCATCCGGTTCCACCGCCTCGGATGCCCCGCGGTCCTGTGCTGTGTCGGCGCCGTCAACCGCATCGTCCCCAACTTCATCATCCACATGTGGTCCGCGACCCGGGACGCCGGCCTGGCGGCGACCCTGTACGGCCCGTGCACGGTCTCGGCCCTGGCGGGACCGCGGGTGCCGGTGAATGCGGCCGTCGCCACGGACTACCC
>CAYNDR010000576.1:0-2856 GCA_964395295.1 uncultured Planctomycetales bacterium | reverse complement strand
TACGCACGCCATGGGGTGACGGAGTACTGGATCGTTGATCCCGAGGCCGGCACAGTGGAGGTGTACCGCCTCCAGGAGAATCCGAAGGACCCCGTCCGCACGCTGTCGGCGGCCGAGACGCTCACGACCGAACTCCTCCCCGGCTTCTCGATCCCCCTCGCGGACGTCTTCGCGCAGTAGATCGGCTTCTGGAGGCCTCCCCCCGGAATCCACAAGGAGCGAATACCGTCTTCCCGCTTTTTCGAGACCCCGCCCCCTCCAAGGCCATCCTGATTCGGTGGATACAGACGCGACATCACAAGTTTTTTCCCATTCCGGGGATTTGCGTGTAAAATATAACGCGAACCAAGGCGCCGCGGGGCGGGGCCCCGAAAAGGGAAGGATCACGCCGTTGCCGTCCCTGGGAACCGCCGCGGGTGGGGAGGAACGATGCCGGACGCGCCTCAGCTTCCGCAGAAGATCGGTCGCTACGACGTCAAGCGGATCCTGGCCACGGGGACCATGGGCGACGTCTACCAGGCCACGACCCTCGACGAGCGCACGCATGTGCCCGTCTTCCACGCCATCAAGGTCCTCAATCCCAAGATCGCCAAGAAGCTCGACTTCATGCCCCGCCTGATGGCGGACCTCCGGGCCCACATCAAGGACGACTGCCTCCTGGAGTACCGCGAGATCGACTTCGACTCCCGCGTCCAGTACTACTTCGTCTCCGACTACTTCGAGGTGCGGCCCATCTCCCGCAACGTCCTCCGCCGCGAGCGCTCGACGGAGATCCTCGAACTCTTCGGCCGCGTGGCCTCGGCCCTCGACAAGGCGCACCAGAAAGGCTACGTCCACGGGAACGTCAAGACGAGCAACCTGCTGGTGCGGCGGGGCAAGGACGAAGAGGGCAAGGAATCGCTCCAGCCCATGCTGTCGGACTTCGGGATCACCTACGTTTACGACGGGACCTATTTCACGGGGGCCCGGTTCCGCTCCGCCTTCTCCTATATGTCTCCGGAGCGGATCGACTCGCTCGCCGCCGGGGACAACAAGAACAAGGGCGTCACCCCCGCCTCCGACGTCTATTCCCTCGGCGTCGTCCTCGCCGAGACCCTCACCGGGACGCTCCCCTTCGGCGACGCGGAGGGGATCGAGGCCCTCAAGAAGGCCAAGCGCGAGAAGAAGTACCTCATGCTTCACGTGAACCATCCCGTCCGGCGCGTGGACATCCGGAAGCTCAACGACGCGCTCCGCCGGTGCCTCGATCCGGACCCGGGAGGGAGATACGCCACCGCCGCGGAACTGGCCGCGGCGCTGGCCGCGTGCCGGCTCGGGGAGCCCAAGCCGGCGGGAAGCCCAGCGTAAGGAGACGGCCATGCAGGGCACCATTCGCCGCACGCGGATCGACTTGAACGCGGTCCGCGCCTCGCTCATGGAGATGTACAGCTGCCTTCGCGCCGTGGTGGACGAGATCACCGCGGACCACAAGAAGATCCCCGTGTGCTCCCGCTACCCGGACTTCCAGAAGGAAAGCCCCGCGGCGTGGCTGGAGCAGGCGGGCAAGCGCCTCTCGAAGAAGGAGTACCGCATCGCCTTCGTGTGGCCCTTCAAGGCGGGCAAGTCCACCTTCCTCAGCGCGCTCTTCCGCCAGCCCGAGATGCTCCCCGCCCAGGACCGCGAGTGCACCTTCGCGGTCTCCGTGGTCACCACGCCCCCGCCCGGGCAGAACGAGCACGTGAAGGTGACCTACTACACCTCCGAGGAGGCCCTCCGCAACGTCCTCGACAACACCGCCTACGCCAAGCTCTTCGAGCACAAGAGGTCCGAGCGCGACGAGATCCTCAAGAGCTTCGCCGCCGACCGGGCGATCGAGTTCATCCGCGAGTGCGCCGAGAAGAGCAAGACCGGCGCCCTCCAGACGGAGGCCGCCCAGCTCCTCGATTTCCTCAAGTGCTACCGGGACTACCGGGACCGGCTGGGCAAGGAGCACATCGACAGCGTCGACCACCTGGACACCTACGTCCGCAAGCCGGACGACACGAGGATCGGCCATCTCCTGCTGATCAAGATGGTCCTGATCGTCCGCCACAACGAGGTCCTCCAGCAGAACGCGTTCCAGATCGCCGACACGCCGGGCATCGACTCCCTCAACCAGGCCGCCCGCGACATCACGTTCAACTACCTGCGGGACTCGGACGCCGTGGTCTACGTGGCGGACGCCAAGGGGCTCACCGACAAGTTCCAGGAAGTCCGCAACCACCTGGGCCTGTTCCAGAACGACGTCCGCAACAAGATGTTCATCGTGGCCAACCGCGCCGACTGGTACGACGCCAAATCCATGAAGCGCGAGAGGGGCGAGAAGCCCCAGATCGAGGGCATCTTCGAGGACATCGCCGGGAAGCTCCACGCCCTCGGGATCAACGAGTCCCGCCTGCACTTCACCTGCGGCCGGGTCTCGGAACTGGCCACCAAGAAGGAGAAGGGCGAGCGGTCCGAGGAGGAGCGCCTGCGCCACAACGAGCTGCGCCCCGCCCTCGACGAGCGGCTCCACGCCCTGGACCCGGACATCAACCCGCTCCTGCACGACCAGCTGGTGGCGTGCTTCCGGGACGGCGGGGTGGACAATTTCCGCGCCTCCCTCACGCAGTACCTCCAGTACGACATCCAGGTGGAGCGCCTCAAGGAGGTCTTCATCGACCTCTCGCGGGTCCATGCCGCCCTCGGGAAGCTCCTGGAGCCGGAGCAGATCCGCCTCAAGGGGATCCTGGCCTCGATCAAGCCGCGTTCCCAGCAGGTCACGGAGTTCTTCGACCAGCTCCGCGACCAGTTCCTGGACAAGGTCGCCCCGCTCAACGTGGGCGCCCCGCGTGCCGC
>CAYNDR010000575.1:0-2879 GCA_964395295.1 uncultured Planctomycetales bacterium | reverse complement strand
GGCCCCCGCCGTGCCCGAGAGCGCCACGTCGGAGCCGGTGAATCCCGTCACCGGTTCGCTGAAGACGGCCGTGAATAGGATGGGGCCTGAATTCGTGGGATCCGACTGCCCGATTGCCTGGTCGATCGCCACGGTCGGCGGCGTCGTGTCGATCGTGAAAGTGATGGTGAACATTCCTCCCGCCGTCCCGTCGCCGGAAGGAAGGGAATTCATGTATTCCCCGTCAAGCAGGTTCCCAGCCCCGTCCTTGATTCCTCGCCGGATCGATTCCTTCCTCGATGGGTCCGAGGAATCGGCCCCCGGGATCGATCCCAATCGACCGTTCTTCCCGTTCGGTGAGGAATCCGCAATCGTCTGCCCATCGGCTTCCTCGAACCTGTAATAGGCGGCCAAGCCGGCCTCCGAGCCGGAGAGGGAGCGGCCCATGTTCTGACGGATCTGCGCCTGGGTTCGGGCGACGGTCCAGACACGCACCTCGTCCACCTGCCCCGGGAAGTGTCCGGTGCCGTTCCATCCATTGGCCCCGATGTAGGATCCGTAGTATCCGGTGATCCAATTCAGGCTCTTCGTGACAGGGTGCGTCGCCATGAGATCCCCGTCCACGTAGAGGCGCACCTGGCTCCCGTCGAACACACCCGCCAGGTGGTACCAGGTGCCTCCCGTGATCGCATCGCTCTCGTAGTGGGCGATCTCGTCCTGCGGTATTGAGAAGCGCAGCGCAGGGGCCGGGAAGGTCGTCGTGTTGTAGGCCAGCCAGGCATCGTTGAAGTTGGCGCGATGGAGGACAACGTTCATGTCCCCGGAGACGGCGCCCGTGGGGCGGCACCATGCCTCGAATGTCACCGTGTTTCCTGTCCCGCTCAGCCATTGGGGCGACCAGGCAAAATCATCAGTCCCATCAAACGAGAGGGCTTTCCCCCCCGTGAAGGACTCCAGCCTGAGTTGATAGACATCGTCGGCCAAGGGCACCCCCGTCAGATCCACCGTGGCGGTGGCCCCTGAGCACGCAACCGAAACGGGGGTGATGGCGGTCTCGTTCCCGTCCTCGAACGTCCCATCGCCCCCGGAGGCCAGGATCCGGACGGTGCCGGAGGTCACGGTGGCGGCGTCCATGGCTCCGCTGAAAGTCATGGAAATCTGGGATGGGCCGGAGTCCAGGGCGGCCCCGGCGAGGGGAATCCCGCCCGCGGTCGCGGACGTGACCGTCGGGGGAAGGGATTCGGTCACGACGATCTTCTGCCCGGTGGAGAGGCCCTTGACTGTGGCGACGTTCCCCTTGGGGAAGCGCAGGGCCACATCGCAGGACGCCGTCGAGCTCAGGCCGAAGTGTTGGATGAAAGGCGGGGACGAGGCTTGGCCCGAACCGGCCGAGACCTCCCTGAATCCCCGAAGATACGCCGGGTCCCCAAGATGCCCCGCTTCATAGACCCAGATCTTTGTCCCCACGGCGGATTTGCTGCTGACCGTGCCGACGGCCTTGACAAGCAGGTAGTTCGTGTTATTCGTGCCGTTCCTGTAGAACCTGTTCTTGTTCCCGTCCGCAGGGACCGGCCGGCCCACATAGAGGTCGAGGTCGCCGTCGCCATCCTGGTCGAATAAGACGGCTCCTGTGTGTTGCACCGCCGCATCCTGGACTCCCTCCGCCGCGGCGACCTCCGTGAAGACGTTGCTGCCGTTGTTGCGATACAGCAGATTCACATACGATCCTCCTCCGATCTCCCCCTGGGCGATGAAGAGGTCAAGGTCTCCATCGTTGTCATAGTCACCGAAGGCGCAGCCGAAGGGGGCCGGTTGCCCGGTCACTCCTGAGGAAGCCGAGATGTCGGTGAAGAGGCCTGTCCCTTCGTTGAGGAACAGGAAGCAGGCTCCCCATTTGGCCACGAAGAGGTCGAGGTCGCCGTCATTGTCGATGTCGGCAAACGCTGCGGCGCGGCCGCTCGTGGCCCCCAGGAGGCCGGCTGCGGGAGCGTTGTCCGTGAAGTGACCAGTCCCATCGTTGAGGTAAAGCCGGGGAACATTGCCGAGATCGCGCCCGAGGAAGAAGTCCAGATCCCCGTCTCCGTCGACGTCCCCGAAAGCCACGGCGTGACAACCCACTGAGGCGTCTTCCACTCCTCGCGCCGCCGCTTCGTTCGTGAATGCGCCGCTGCCGTTGTTGATGAAGAGGCGATTCCCGCCGGCTCTGGCGACGAACAGGTCCAGATCGCCGTCATTGTCGACGTCGGCGAAGGCGTTCCCCGTCCATGTTTGCGAGACCCCGACGCCGGCTGCCGCGGTGATGTCGGTGAAAGGAACGGCCCCGCCCGTCGCCTTGAACATGCGGCTGCTCGACCAGTAGAAACCGAGGTAGAGGTCCGGCAACCCATCATTATCGATGTCCCCAAGGGTGCAGACCTGCGATTCGCCCCCGGTTCCGGAGTCCGCGATGTCGGAGAAGGTGCCGTCGCCGTTGTTGCGGTAGACCCGGCTGCTGCCCCCGTTCACCGCGGTGGTGCAAAGGTCCAGGTCCCCGTCTCCATCGATGTCCTCCACCCCCACGCCGCAGGTGGCCCATGCCCCCCCAGAACCCGAGGCATCCGTCTGGTCGGTGAAGGTCTGCGCGCCGGCCACGCCTGCGCATGCGAGGATAAGAACGTATTCAAAAACTTTTGTCTCGGCTGATGAAGACAGAATAAGGCAGGTCCTGATAAATCTCGTGTCAAATGCCCTCAAATTCAGCCCCGGTGATTCAGAGATACAGGTCGCTGTTGCAGAGTCTGAAAATGCAGTGACTGTTTCTGTAAGAGATGAAGGGCAGGGAATCCCTATTGAAGAGAAGGAAAAGATATTTGAGAAATTTTATACAAGGGGAATAAAGGATGGAACAGGGCTTGGACTGA
>CAYNDR010000574.1:0-2891 GCA_964395295.1 uncultured Planctomycetales bacterium | reverse complement strand
GGCTCTCTCGCTCACCCGGCCTGGGGCGCGCGCCCCCCCTACGTCTGAATCACAAGGGGCAAGGCGCAAGCCTTGCCCCTTTCGCTTTCCGGGCCTACAATCGGCGCGCCATGCGCCTCTGGCTCTACTGCCTCGGGGGCCTCCTCTTCGACTGGCTGGTCTACGTGGCCTGGACGGTGATCCCGATCCGCGCCGTGGCGCTGGAGGCCTCGTCCACCCAGCTCGGACTGCTCCAGACGGCCTCCACCGCGGTCTACACCCTCAGTTGCCTGCTGATGGGGCTCCTGGCGGATCGCGCGTCGAAGGCTCTGTTGGCCCGAATCGGGTGCGCCGGGGCATTCCTCTCGTGCCTGGCCATCGGCCAGACGGACACGCTGGCCGGGCTCTTCCTGACCGTGCCCCTCCTGGGGCTCTCCGGCAGTGTCTTCTGGCCGAGCGTCCAGGGCGCGATCGGCTCCGAGACCGAGCCCGGGCGCATGGAGAAGGCGATCGGCATCTTCAACGTGCTCTGGTCGATCGGGAAAGGGATCGGCTTCCTCACGGCAGGGTGGATGACCGGGCGGGCCGGGGCCCAGCCGACCCTCTGGGCCGCCGCCGCCGCGGGCCTGGCCGTCTTCCTCTTCTACCCGTGGAAGGACGGCCCGCGCGCCGGAGCCGCCGCCCACAAGGCGGATCCGGAACGGGCCGTCTTCCGCACTCTGGGATACGTGGCCAACTTCTTCGCCTTCGGCCTGGGGGCCACCCTCCAGATCCAGTTCTACAAGTACCTCACCCGGGAGAACCTGGGGACGATCATCGACCGGGAGACCTTCTTCGGCGTTTTCCTGGGCTCGGTCTTCATGGCCCAGACGGCGACCTTCATGGCCATGCAGAGAGGGACCCGGTGGACCTACCGCCGCGCGCCGCTCTACCTGGCCCAGGTCCTCCTGGCCGCCGCGGCCGCGGTCCTGACGCTCGCGCGCGACGACCGGTTCATCCTGGCCCTGGCCCTCCCGTTGGGGATCGGGCTCGGCTTCTGCTACGCATCGAGCATCTACTACAGCCTCCACGGGCCCGCGGAACACGGCAAGTACTCCGGCATCCATGAGGCGGTCCTGGGCGCGGGGAACATCGTGTTCCCGCTCCTCGGCGGGGTGCTGGCGGACGCGGCCGGGGACCTCCGGGCGCCCTACTGGCTGGCGGCGGCGGGCACCCTTGCGGCGATCGGGATCGAGGAGACGGTCTACCGGAGAAGGTCCAGGAGCTGATCGAACCGGTCGATCCGGTAGTCCGCGCCGTCCAGCTCCCCCGGCTTCTGGTACCCGTAGGTGACGGCGCAGACCGGGACGCCGGCCTTCCTTGCGGTCTCGACGTCGATGCCGCTGTCGCCCACCACGAGGACGCGGCGCGCGCCGCGGGTGGCGCCGCGGAAGGCGTCGAGGTCGGGCTTCCGGACCGGGAACGAATCGCCCCCGTAGATCGCCTCGAAATGGTCCGCCACGCCCAGGATCTCGAGCACCCGCCGGGCGAGTTCCTGGGGCTTGTTGGAAAGGACGACCTTGCGGGCCGCGATCCGGGGCAGGGTCTCGGCCACGCCGGGATAGAGGCGCGAGTGCTCCACGAGGTGCCCGCCGTACTCCTTCAGGAAGGCCTCCATCACCGGCTCGTGAGGCGGGGCGGAGGTGCCCTCGACGAGCTTGCGCATGCCCCGGCCGATCGAGGCCACGATCCTCTCGGCGGGGATGACCTCCCGTCCCATCCGGGCCAGCACGCGCTGGAGCGACGCCACGATGTCCGGCGCGCTGTCCACGAGCGTGCCGTCCAGGTCGAAGACGATGAGGTCGAACCGCGGGTTCTCCATGGCGGGCGGCATCTTATCGGCTCCCCCCGCCCCCCTCAAGTGTTAACGCAGTGGCGACTCGACGGAGTTAACACTCTGTTAACGCAGTGGCGACTCGACAGGGTTAACACTTGCATCGGAAGGGGGAGGCCGACATAATCCCCCCGCATGAACATCAGCGACGACCCGGAACAGGTCCGCCGAGTCCTGCTGGGCTCGAAGACCATCGCCGTGGTGGGCTGCTCCCCGAAGCCCGGCCACGACAGCCACAGGGTCGCCATGTACCTGATCGGAAAGGGCTACGACGTCGTCCCGGTCAACCCGGCCGCGGCGGAGATCCTGGGGAGGAAGTGCCACCCGGACCTCAAGTCGGTCCCGAAGAAGATCGACATCGTGGACGTCTTCCGCGCGCCCGGGCACGTGCCGGGCGTGGCCGACGAGGCGATCGCCGTCCGGGCGGAGTGCCTGTGGCTCCAGGAGGGCGCGGTCCACGCCGAGGCGGCGCACAAGGCGGACGCGGCAGGCCTCTACGTGGTCCAGGGCCTCTGCATCATGGCGCTCCACACGGCCCTGGTCCGCTAATAGCGGACGATGGTGTAGAGGTCGCGCCCCTTCAGCCGGGCGCGCCCCTTGAGGAAGCCGAGCTCGACCACGCAGGCGCACCCCGCCACCACGCCGCCCACCTTCTCGATGAGCCTGCAGGCCCCCGCCAGCGTCCCGCCCGTGGCCAGGACGTCGTCCACCACAAGCACCCGCCGCCCCTTCTCCACCGCGTCGCGGAAGGCGAAGTGCTGATCGACGCGGCGACCGAGCGGGATGACCTGAAATTCAACATTTTGGACCCCCTCCAAAAATACTTCGATCTGTTCGATGGTTGTCAGGTTTGATTCATTCATGATTGTATTCATGCTCCAATCATGAACAAGTTTTTCGGTTACAACCCCATCGGCACGGACCTCTGCAATATCGATCGGGTGACGCAGTCGCTCGAGCGGTTCGGCGAGCGCTTCATCCATCGCTGCTTCACCCAGGTGGAGCGCAAGCGGTCCGAAGGCCGGACGGGGCGCGCAGC
>CAYNDR010000573.1:0-2905 GCA_964395295.1 uncultured Planctomycetales bacterium | reverse complement strand
GCGAGGACCAGTGCCGCCGCGCCGGCGCCGCTCCACTTCCAGGGGAGTCTCCCCGCGGCCTCCGCGGGCGGCGCGGCCGTCAGGACGCGCTCCGCCGGCGCGGGAGAAACCTGCGCCCCCAGCGCCCGATCGAGATCGCGTCCCAGCGCCGCGGCGCTCTCGTGCCGCGAGGCGGGATTCTTGGCCAGGAGCCTCCGCACGATCTCCTGCAGGATCCTGGGCGCGCGGGGGGCGAGCTTGTAGAGCGGCGGGGGCGGCTCGCTCACGTGCTTGAGCAGGATCGCCGCGGCGCTGGGGCCCTGGAACGGCGGGCGCCAGGCCGCGCCTTCGATGAGGCTCACGCCCAGGGCGTACAGGTACGACCGACCGTCCACCTTCTTTCCCTGGGCATGTTCGGGTGAGACGTAGTGGGGCGTGCCCACGAGCATCCCGCTCTGCGTGAACCTCTGGACCTCCTCCGCCTCGACGGCCAGCCCGAAGTCGGAAATCTTGGCCGTCCCGTCCTTCGCGATGAGGATGTTCGAGGGCTTGATGTCCCGATGCACCAGCCCCGCCGCGTGGACATGATCGAGGCCGCGGGTGACGTCGCGCACGATCCCCAGCAGCCGGGGAAGGTCGACGGATTTACGCTGGAAGACGTCCTCCAGGGTCGATCCCTCCACATGTTCCATGGCAATGTAGAGGAACTCGCCCGACTTGGGATCCGAACCCTTCCCGAAGTCGTACACCTGGACGACATTCGGGTGGTTGATCGCGGCGAGGACCCTGGCCTCGCGCTCGAACCGCCTCACGAACTCCCCGCTCCCGGCGAGCTGGGGGCTGAGGATCTTGAGCGCCACGGTCCGGTTGAGGCTGGCCTGGCGGGCCTTGTAGACGATCCCCATCCCGCCTTGCCCCAGGACCTCGACGATATCGAATCCTCCGAGGCGGTCGCCGGGCCGGAGGGAAGGGGCCAAGGTCTCTACCCGGGGAGCCGCGTCGTCCGCCGCGGGATCGGACATCATGAAACCCGCGAGGCAGCGGGGGCAGACGCCCGCGAAATCGCCCTCCACCTGGCTGCGGACGAAGTCCGACCCGCACCGGGAACACCGCACGGTTTCGGCCATCATGGGACTCTCCTGCATTCTACAGGGGGGAACGGAATCCGCGGGCCGGACTTTCGGAAATTATTGGAAGGCCGACAGGAGATCCCTGAGCTCCTCCTGGGCGTCTTCCTCCGTGCCGCTGTAGGATCGGATGACTCCGAGGACCGCCTCGCGGACGCGGGCGCGGGCCCGGTGGATGCGGTTGGCCACGTCCTGCTCGGAGACCCCCAGCCTGCGGGCCAGGTCGGCGTAGGAGGGGGCGGGGCCGGCCCCGAGGCTCAGGTGGAGCCGGAGGGCCTCGAACTCCCCCTCCCGCCCGGAGGCGGCGAACTCCGCCCGCACGTCCTGGAGGGCCCGGGAGAGGACGCGCATGGCCCAGTCGCGCCGGAAGGCGCGGTCGGGGGACTCCGGCGAGGCCGGCTCGCCGGGCACTTCGTTCTCGGCGCCCTCGAAGTCAAGGGGGAAGACCGCCCGGTCCCCGCCCCGCTTGAGGGCGCGGGCGCGGTCGCGCTCGTCCGCGAGGTAGTTCTCCAGGGCCGTGAGGAGGAAGGTGCGGAAGCGGCCGCGATCGCGATGGACGTTCTTGAGGAAGTTGCGCTCCAGGAGGGCGGCGAAGAATCCCTGGGTGAGATCCTTGGCCGACTCGGGGTCGCTCCCTTTCCGGCGGACGAAGAAGTAGACGGGCTTCCAGTAGGCCTCGATGAGCCGCTGGAGCGCCTCGCGGCGCCCGGGCGAGCCGGGGTCCTGGGCCTCGAGGACGACGGTCCACAGGGTGGACCCGAAGGCCCGCTGGGGCCCGCCGATGGAGGTTTCTTTCATCCGAGGGAATGGATTATATACGGGACCTCTCCCGCCGGCCACCGGTCTCGCTCCGGCAGATCCACGACGCGCTCAAGGCGGGCCATGTGGACGGCCCGGCCTTCATGAAGATGCGGGACGAGGTGAAGCGGGCGCTGGTGGGCGGCACGGCGCCGAAGGAGGGCCTGAAGGCCACGGTCTCGGAGATGCTCTCGGGCGGCCTGATCTGCCCGGTGGAGGCGGATCGGCTGACGGCGGCGCTCCGGCAGGGGGGGCATGGGACCCTCGGGGAACAGCCGAAGGACGCTATCCGACGGATGCGTCCCCGGCCCAGCTCATCCGAAGCTTGCGCCGGCGCGTCGCGCAGTCGCGTAGGTAGAGGTTGATCAGGCTTTGATACGGAACCCCCGTCTCCTCCGCCAATGCCTTGAAGTAGACGACCGCGTCCCGATCCAAGCGGATCGTGACCGATTGCTTGAGGTGCTTGAGGTAGGGATTCCTGCGCCCCTTCATCCGGGAGAAGTCGTAATGCCCTCTCATGACCGACGCCTCCAGTAATCGCGTTCCTCGATCCTGTCCGCCTTCCGCGCGGAGATGATCCGCACGACCGTTTCGCTTTCCCGGAAACAATGACACACGACGAGAACCCTCAGCCTGAAACTCATTCCCAGGAGGATGAACCGATCCCCGCCGCCGGAATGCTCGGGATCGAAGAACAGGACGGCGGCCTCGTCGTGGAAGGCCGTTCTCGCCTCGGCGAACGACACGCCGTGCTTCCTGATGTTCGCCCTATCCTTCTTCTCATCCCACTCAAATCCCAGCATGGATGTATGTACATCGTATGTATGTGTGGAGGCGATGTCAAGTCCGCCGGCGGCGCGAACAGCCAGGATGGGCTTGCGGCAATCCCGGCCGGCGGCATCGGGCTTGAACCGTGAGAACAGACCCCCTTCGTCCGTGTTATTAACCCGAAATACTCATGAAACCGAAACTGTCGTGGCACGGAAATTGCTTTAAATGGC
>CAYNDR010000572.1:962-2907 GCA_964395295.1 uncultured Planctomycetales bacterium | reverse complement strand
GGCTGGTGCGGTTCCCCAACCGCCAGCAGTGGGCGGAGATCTCCAAGCGCATCACGGAGAGCATCATCAGCGGCGGTGAGGGCACGAATACGGGGGATCCTGACCTTCTGGCCATCAACCGCAAACTCGACACGATGAAGATCAGCTTGAATTTCGAAAACTCGAAACTCGATGACATCGTGGCTTACCTCCGCGACTACTCGGGGCTGAACATCTTCCTGGATGGCTCCGTACGGGACAGGGTGGACATGGAAAAGGCCGTTACACTCAAGGTAAGGGACATGGCGCTGAAGGATGCGATGAAGCTGCTCCTCTCCCAGTTCAACATGGATTACGCGGTCACGGAAGACAAGGTTGTATTCCTCGGAGCCCCCCTCAGGGCGCACACGAAGGATGTTCCAGAGCTCTACGATCTCCGCGACATCCTGTTGAAGTTCCAGGACTTTGCCGGGCCCAGGGTGGATCTGGTCTCGCCCCAGGGAGCCGGGGGCGGGGGGCCCCTCACGGGGGCCACATTCACTCTAAATGAATCCCATGCGGCGGGCGCGGCCGAAGAGCAGATTGCCGAGCTCATCCGGCAGAACATTGCGTCGGAGACCCGGGAGGGCGGGCAAACGATCGAGAAAACCCCGAATGGGCAACTCCTGATCAACGCGTCCCCCCAAGTGCATCAGGAGCTGCGGGAGTTGCTGAAGAAACTTCGAGACAACAACGGCATGGCAATCTCCGGGACCCCACGATTCTCGGCGTCCTATGACGACTTCCTCAATGATGTGGGAATGGAACCGGGGGAGAACAATACGTCTCGTGGGATTCAGAATGCCGACCGCGCCGCAAGTGATCTGGAGATCGAGAACCAGAGGTCGTACCTCACGATTCTCAACGGGAAAATCGATACACTAGATGTCGAGAATGCGGCCAAGGCGGCCCGGATCGGCGAGCTCCAGAAACTGCGGGACAACGCAATCGTCGAGAAGACGAATCGAACGGCAGACGAGTATCGCAGCAAACTCCAGAAGTCCCTGGCCGAGAAGTCCACGGCGGCCTCACAACTACAGTACGATCGGCAACAGGTGGAGAGGCTGCAGCAGGACTTGGCGGAGATGGAGGATAAGTACGTACAGACCGCGCGCGAGAAGAAGCTCCTGGAGGAGCGGCTCAACCACATCAACCAGATGGGGGTCCGGCCCGAGGTGGTCCCGAAGAAGGAATTGCAGGGCAAGGTGACGGCGGTGGCGCCCGAGATCGGGCTCGTGGTGATCTCGATAGGGAAGGACGCCGGGGTGGGCGAGGGCGATCGATTTACGATCTACCGGGACGGCGGCGGGGTGTCGGAGATCGTGATCCAGAAGGTAAACGGCAAATGGGCGGCCGGGAAGGTGGTGGAGAAGAAAGACGATCCGCGTCCGGCGGACGACGTCTCGAACTTCGTCCCGGTATCCTCGATCCCCGCCGTGTCGGTCGTGGCGGCCGGCGGGACGTCGGACGAAGTCGTCCTCGGGGCGGGATCGAAGGCGGGACTGAAACGGGGCCACCTCCTCGCCGTCACGCGCGAGGGGAAGTTCGTGGCGATCGTGGCCGTCCGGGAGGTTTCGGAGGAGAAGTCGAAGGCGGTCGTCTGGCGCGGCATGGCCGTGGGGCCCGTCCTCGCGGGAGACCGCGCCGAGCGCGTGGAAAACCAGGATCGTTACCTCGCCCACCTCCCCCGGGAGGTCAGGCTCGACCTGGCCTCGCGCGCGAACATCGAGGGCCTCCGGTCCAAGATGGGGAGGGAGCCGTGAAGAGCCGGATCTTCGGGTGGTGGGCGGCGTTCCTCGCGACGACGCTCGCGGCGGCGGCCTTCTTCATGATGCTCCTCAAGGGGGACCGGGAGAGGGCGCCCGAGCTGGTCCGGAGGAGGGCGGGGAACCACGAGCCGCGGCTCGACGCGCCGCTGGCCGCCCTG
>CAYNDR010000572.1:0-952 GCA_964395295.1 uncultured Planctomycetales bacterium | reverse complement strand
GGCGGGGACATGGGGGCGGCCCGCGCCGCCTGGGCGGAGGCGCGGCGGAAGGGTGAGGGCCACTGGGCCGTCCACGAGGGGCTGGGCGACAGCATGGCCCGCGCCAAGCTCCACGACGAGGCGATCCGGGAGTACCTCGCGGCCGAGCCGCGGGTCCCGGAGCGGCTGCTCGCGGCGCGGGCGGGGATCGTCTCCAAGCGGGCGGACGTCCTAGCGGCCATGGGGCGGCCGCTCGATGCGATCGAAGTCTACCTGGAGCTGGGTGATCCGGCGCGGACCGGGGGAAGAATCCTGGAGCAGGTCCTCAAGGGGGACCGGGAGAGGGCTCTCGACCTGGTCCGGAGGAGGGCGGAGATCCACGAGCCGCGGTTCTACGCGCTCCTGGCGGCCCTGTGTCGGAAGCTGGAGCGGCCGGGAGAGGCGGCGGAGGCGGCGGCGCGGTATGGCATGGCCGTGGCGCCGTGGGACGAGAGGCTCAACCGGCAGGCGATCGAGGGCCTGAAGGCGGAGAAGAAATACGACCTCGCGGTCGAGGTCTGCCGGGCGTGGGCGCGGTCCACGCCGCAGGCGCTCGATGCCTACCGGCAGATGGGGGACCTCCTCCTGGAGGCGGGGCGGCCGAAGGAGGCGGTGGTGGCCTACACGTCGATCGTGGACGTGAGGCCGGGGGACGAGGGGGCGCACCGGATGCTGGGAGAGATTTTCAAGAAGCTCAACCGTCTCGATGACGCGATCGGGCAGTATGAGGCGGCGAGGAAGGCGAGACCGGAGGACCAGGTCACGTACACGACGCTCGTCGCGCTCTACGAGTCGAAGGGGGACCAGGCCAAGGTCGAGGAGACGGTCCTGGAGGCCGTGAAGCGGTTCGGGGAGGCGGGGGAGTTCCGGTCGCGGCTGGTGGCGTTCATGCAGGGTCAGATCACGCGGATGAAGGCGGGGGGGAAGGCGGAGG
>CAYNDR010000571.1:465-2920 GCA_964395295.1 uncultured Planctomycetales bacterium | reverse complement strand
CCGCGCTGGGGGACGCCGCGCGGAATCCCGGCGGGATCGCGGGCGCGGGCGTGGGGCTCGGCGCCGGGTACGTCATGGCCCAGCAGATGGGCCAGGCCATGGCGGGGCCGCCGCCCCTCCCGGGCACCGCCGGGCCGGCCGGCTTCTACGCTGCCCTGGGAGGGCAGCAGCAGGGGCCTTTCGCGCTCCCGGCGATCCAGCAGTACGTCGCCTCGGGGCAGATCACGCGCGAGACGCTCGTCTGGCGCCAGGGCATGGCCCAGTGGGTCCCCGCCGCGCAGGTGGCGGAGATCGCCCAGGCCTTCGCGGCCGTCCCGCCGCCCCTGCCGCCCCCGGGCGGGCCGCCGCCGCTCAAGGGATAGCGCCGCCGCATGGACCCCGAAGAGCCGCCGAAGCCCTCGGAGACGAAGTCCTTCGCCTGCCCCAAGTGCGGGGCGAAGCTCCAGTACGACCCCGGCGCCCGCGGCCAGAAGTGCCCCTACTGCGGCCACGAGATCGAGATCCCCCAGTCCGAGGAGGATATCGAGGAGCTCGACTTCCACAAGCACCTCGAGGGGCTGGCCGGCGAGGCGGAAGTCCAGGACCGCATCGTCGTCAAGTGCAGGGCCTGCGGGGCCGAGACGACCTTCGACCCGAACGTGACGGCCGACCGGTGCGCCTTCTGCGCCGGGCCGATCGTGCGCGAAGGGGCCTCGTCGCGGCTCATCCGTCCCCGTTCCCTCCTCCCGTTCAAGGTCACCCGCGAGGCGGCCCACCAGTCGTTCCGGGACTGGCTTCGCGGCTTGTGGTTCGCCCCCGGATCGCTCAAGGATTACGCGCGGCGCGACCACCCGATCGACGGGATCTACCTCCCGTACTGGACCTACGACGCCGAGACCACGAGCTTCTACCGCGGCGAGCGCGGCGACGACTACTGGGTCACCGAGACCTGCCGGAAGTCCGACGGGTCCACGGGGACCCGCTCCGTCAAGAAGACCCGCTGGTATCCCGTGAGCGGCACCGTCTGGCGCAACTTCGACGACGTCCTCGTCCTCGCGAGCCGCTCGGTGCCGAGCCCGTACGCCGAGCGCCTGGAGCCCTGGGACATCGAGAACCTCGAGTCCTACCGGGACGAGTACCTCAGCGGCTTCCGCGCCGAGAGCTACCAGGTGGACCTGGCGGGCGGCTTCGAGCGCGCCCGGGAGATCATGGCGGACGCGATCCGGGAGGACGTCCGCCGGGACATCGGGGGCGACCACCAGCGGATCCACTCGGTGCGGACGCAGTACGACGGGGTGACGTTCAAGCACGTCCTCCTGCCCGTCTGGCTGAGCGCGTACCGCTACCGCGAGCGGATCTACCGGTTCCTCGTGAACGGCCGGACCGGCGAGGTCCAGGGCGAGCGGCCGTGGAGCTGGGCGAAGATCGCCCTCCTCGTCCTGGGGATCCTGGGGATCGTGGCGCTGGTGGTTCTGCTCTGGTCCCGCATGTCCTAGCGGCCCCTCAAGCCTTCCGCCGGTGGCGGGTCCCGGTCTGCCAGGCGGAGAACTCCAGCACCGCCCGGCAGTGGGGGCAGACGTAGGCGCGCTCGAATACCGCGGGTTGGATTTCGCGGTCGACCCGGCGGAGGTTGGACCAGTCGACGGGCTTCTTGCAGGATTTGCACCGGGCCTGGGATGGGTGCGGCGCCTGGGTCATGCTCCCATGCTATCCCCCCAGCCGACCTTTGGCAAGAATGGCCCCTTCGACGGCGCCTCACGGAGGGCTCAACGAATTTCATGACAAGGCGTCATGGCTCGGTGTACTATGCTCATGAAAGTTGCAAATCTTCTGAAGCGGCCATGGGAAGGTTTCTCGAAGTCGCCTTGATCGCCGGCCTGGGGTCCCTGGTCCTTCAAGCCCAGGATGCGGAGGCCCCGAAGCGGTTTCCCGAGCCCACGGACGCCGAAGAGAAGAAGGCCGAGAAACTCATCAAGGATCTCTTCAAGGAGGAGTATGTCCGGAAGTCTCCCGCGGACCTGAAGGCCCTTGCCCGCAAGCTCCTCGATCAGGGGATCGCCACCAGCGACGACATGAACCTGCGTTACGTCCTGCTGCGGGAAGCGCGCGAACTGGCGGTCCAGGCCGGCGACTGCGAGATCCTGCTGGCGGCCGTGGAGCAGACCGCGAAGAGCTACGATGTGGACGGCCTTGCGCTCAAGGCGGCGGCCCTCGGGAAGGTCGGAGTCCCCAAGAGCGCGGCCATCGCCCGGGATCTGGTGCAAGGCTATCTCGCGCTGGTCGAAGAGTCCGTCCGGGCCGACCGCCATGACGCCGCGTCGGCCGCGGCAACCAAGGCCGAGGCCTTCGCCAGAGCCGCCCAGGATCCGTCCCTGGCGAGCCGGGCGGCCGAGGCCCGGAAGGAGGCGGCCTTCGTGCGCGAGGAGCACCAGAAGGTGAAGGCGGACAAGTCCGGCAACCCGGAACCCGAGTCGGC
>CAYNDR010000571.1:0-455 GCA_964395295.1 uncultured Planctomycetales bacterium | reverse complement strand
TTGACCGCGGGCCGCACGGACATGAGACGCTGCTTTTCCTCTTCCGCCTGATTCGTGACTTTCCGGACCGGATCGGGGTCCTGCCGGGCAACCACGATGAGTTCGTCTGGGACGAGGCGGCGGGGAAGTTCCACTGCTTCGTCAAGGGGGGCTGGTCCAAGGGCCTCGCTTTCCGCGTCAAGGCTTCGGATCCCGTCCTGAAGACGCTGGCCCAGAAAGACCTGGATCAGCCGCTGGGCGCCGACGGCCGGATCGAGGTGGGAGACGGCTGGTGGGACCTGGCCGAGAAGGAAAAACATCCCGTCCGGAAGGCCAGGATCCTGGCGAGGGCAAGACACTGGTACCAGCAGGCCATGCCCGAAGCCGCGGGCTTCGCCCGGGTCAAGATCGGGAAGCGCCTGGCCCGGGCGGACGAGGCGAAAGGGCTGACGGTCAAGGAAATTGCCCTCGGGGAG
>CAYNDR010000570.1:0-2935 GCA_964395295.1 uncultured Planctomycetales bacterium | reverse complement strand
CCGCCTGGCCGAGGGCTTCCGGAGGAACCACGACTGGGCCACCCGCGCGGCCGCCATCGAGGCCCTGGTCCTCCTCGCGCCGGAGAAGGCCAAGCCGCTCCTCCCCCCCGCCTCCGGCGATCCCTCCTACCAGGTCCGCATGGTCGTCGCCGAATCCCTGCCGCGCGCGGGAGGCATGGAGACCTACCCCCTGCTCCCCGGGCTCCTCAACGATCCGGACTGGCGGGTCCGCGTCTCGGCCATCGAGGCCTGCCTCGACCTCCGCCAGCGCGAGGCCGTGGGCTGGCTCGCCGACCGGCTGGGCCGGGAACAGGGGCGCCTCCGCTGGGACATCCTCGCGGCGCTCCACGACCTCACGGGCAACGACCTCGGCCTCGACGCCCGCCCCTGGAAGACGTGGTGGGAGGCCAACAAGGAGACGCTCCAGGTGAAGCCCCGGCCCAAGAAGGGCCAGGGCTCGGCCCCCGACGCGGGCTCCACGCGCGCCTCCTTCTTCAAGGTCCCGATCCTCTCCGACCGCATCGTCTTCATCCTCGACCTCTCCGGCTCGATGCGCGACCCCTCCCCCGAGCCGCCGCTCACCAAGCTCGACGCCGCCAAGCGCGGCATGACCGAGACGATCCGCGCGCTCGACGCCGACACCCGCTTCGGCATCCTGGGCCTGGGCTCGGACGAGGACGGGAAGTATTCGCTCCGCGAGAGGAAGACCTGGAGGGGGCGCCTGGCGCTCCTCCCGGCCTCGGCCGCGGCCAAGGCGGACGCGGAGGCCTTCCTCCGCCGCCTCGAGGCCAGGGGCTGGACCAACCTCTACGACGCGATCGAGTACGCCTTCGGCGACCCCGACGTGGACACGGTCTTCCTCTACTCCGACGGCGGGGCCTCCCGCGGGATCTTCTTCGCCAACGGCGAGATCCTCGATCACGTGGCGCGGATGAACCGCTTCCGCAAGATCGTGATCCACACGGTCGAGGTCCCCGGCGAGAAGAATCCCGCGGACAACCGCCGCCTGCTCGCCCGCCTGGCGGAGGAGTCGGGCGGGACCAGCCGCCTCCACGGGAAGAAGTGAGGCCTACCTCAGCGCGACGAAGTCGAGGCCGAACTGGTAGAGGGGGGAGCCGGCCTGCCACGGCTTGGCTTTCGGATTGGTGCCGACGATCTCGAACTCGATCTCGTTGACGCCCGCGAGGACGTCCACGCCCTCGTACTTGAGCTCCCCCGTGTGGGAAATCTTCGGGGCGTAGAGGTCGAGCTTCTCCTCCACGACCTTTCCGTTGAAGAGGACCTTGAAGACGCCGTAATCCGTCGACCGGGCCGCGGCCAGGACGAGCGTCCGGCGGCCCGAGTCCTCCGAGGGCACGGCGAGCTTCAGCCGGTCCCCGGGCGACGCCTTGGTCCAGAACAGGTGCGCGTTGTTGCTCCACGAGCCCTCCCAGCCCGGGTAGGTCGTCTGCACCGCGACCGTCCCCCCCGTGCGGGAGATCACCTTCATCCTCTCCCCCTCGAGCTTCACGGGCCGGAACGGCGCCGGCGGGACCGGATCCTTCGGCGGGGGGGGCACAGGATCTTTCGGAGGGGGCGGGGGGGGCTTGACGATGGCGGGCGGGGGCGGGCGGAAGGCCACCCAGCCCAGCGCGGCCGCCAGCACGACCGCGGCCGCCGCCCCCGGGAGGGCCCATCTCTTCCACGCCGGGGGCGCCATCTTGACCTTCTGCCCCTCCAGCCACTTTGTGAGGTCGTCGGCGAAGGCCCGGGCCGTGGGGTAGCGCCCGTCGGGCTCCCTGGCCAGGGCCTTCATGCAGATGGCCTCGACCGTGCGGTCCAGGCCCGGCCGCACGGCAAGCCGCCGGACCGACGATGGCCTGGGCGCGTCGTCGGTCACCTTCCGGGTCATGACCTCGAGGGGCGAGTCTCCCTGGAAGGGGGGCTTCCCCGCCAGGATCTCGTAGAGCATCACCCCGAGCGAGTAGACGTCCGTCCGCCGGTCGATGGGTTTCTTCCCCCGGGCCTGCTCCGGGCTCATGTAGACGGGCGTCCCCAGGGTGACGTCGGCGGCCGTCAGCCTCGTCGCCGAGATGTTCTGCAGGGACCAGGCCAGGCCGAAGTCGGTGATGTGGGGCTCGTTCTTCGCGTCCACCAGCACGTTCTGGGGCTTGAGGTCCCGGTGGACGACCCCGTGCTCGTGGGCGTGGTGGACCGCCAGGGCCGCGTCCCTCAGGACGCGGGCCTGGAGCGCGATGCTGGGCCGGCCCTGCTTGCGCCACTCCGACATCTCGCGGCCCTCGACGAACTCCATCGAGAGGTACCGCTTCCCGTCGATCACGCCGGCTTCGTAGACGCCGACGAGGTGGGGGTGCTTGGGGATGTTGGCGGCCAGCTTGGCCTCCCGGAGGAACCTCTGCTCGTCCTGCGCGGCCTCCTCGGCGTTCCCCTGGGAGTGGACGGCCAGCATCTTGATCGCCACCCGGCGCCCGAGCGAGGTGTCCTCGGCGTCGTGGACGACCCCCATCCCGCCGCGTGCCACTTGCCTCTTCAGCAGGTACTTGCCGAAGGGGGTGCCTTCCGGGGGTTCGGCCTCCCCCGCCGGCTTCCCGGCGAGGGCGTCCATCTGTTCCCTGCGGACGTATCCCCTGTCCACCAGGACGGAGGAGAGGGAAGGAGGGTTCCCGTCGGGGCCGGCCCGCCGGGCCCGCTCCGCCAGGGCCTCGCCCAGCTGTACGGGGGTGACGAGCCCCATCTCCAAGGCCCGCTTCCCCAGCAGGAGCTCCTTGGAGCTGTCGTTCGCGCCCGGTTTCGGATCCATGCGACGGTCGAGGAATCGGCCTCCCCGGTAGACTTTACCACAGAATCCGGCCCCGGTGCCAAGGGCTTCCGTCATCCCTGCCCTGAGGTGTCCCCATTTTTCGCCATGAACCGCCGAGACGCAGAGTCGCTGAGA
>CAYNDR010000569.1:1287-2941 GCA_964395295.1 uncultured Planctomycetales bacterium | reverse complement strand
GGAGTCCCGCAACAAGCTCGCCAAGGCCGTCATCGAGAAATCCGTGGGGCTCGCTGAGCTCAAGGACGCGCGGCAGGAGTCGGAAAGGCTCCAGCAGGACCTACCGGGGCTTGAGAAGAAGCATGTGCAGGTGGCTGGAGAGAAGAAGCTTCTGGAGGAACGGGTAAACCACCTCACCCAGATGAGCCAGTGGGGGATCGCCGGCGTCAAGATCCAGGATTTCCCGGGTCTACCCCCGGAGGCGATCCCCGTTCCCCTCCAGGACAACCGCAAGGTCATCCGCAACGCCCGCGTCGACCTCGAAGTCGAGTCATACGGGGCCGCCCAAAAGAAGATCGCGGAGATCGTCGCCGCCGAGAAGGGCTTCATCGCCGGGGCCGACACCGAGCGTCTCCCCAACAACAAGATCAAGGCCGTCGTCACCCTCCGCGTCCCGCCCGAGCGGTTCGAGGCCGCCCTCGCCCGGCTCGGGGAACTCGGGACCGTCCGCCACCAGTCGGTCGGCTCCCAGGACGTGACCAAGGCGTACGTGGACCTCGAGGCGCGCATGGGCTCCAAGCAGGCCCTCGTGGACCGCCTCAAGAAGGTCCTGGCCGAGGCCAAGGGCAGCGCGAAGGATCTCATGGAGGTCGAGGTCCAGATGGGCAAGACGATCGAGGAGATCGAGTCCATCAAGGGCGAGCTCAAGTACTACGACAGCCAGGTGGCCCTCTCCACGATCATCCTCAAGGTTGCCGAGAAGGATCTCGGCCAGCCCTTCGAGTACGTGCAGACGCTCCAGTCCACGATCGGCCTCACCGTGCGCGACCCGGACGACGCCTACGCGCGGGCGCAGAAGGCCATCGTCGACGCGGGCGGGCAGGTCGTGGACTCGAAGATGACCCGCCAGAACGACGGCTCCGCCCAGGCCACGGTCAAGGGGCGGGTGGACGCCGAGAAGTTCCCCGCGGTGCGGGAAGAACTCCGCAAGCTGGGCCACGTGGACAACGACACGGTGGACCAGCAGAAGACCGCCCGGGGCGGATCGGCCGACTCCCCCCGGCCCGACGCGCCGCTGCGGCGCGAGCAGGCGTCGATCGACCTCACGCTTTCCACGCCGCCGATCCTCGTCACGCGCCGGGCGCAGGTGACGGTGGAGGCGGCCGCCGTGAAGGCCGTCTACGAGTCGGCCCGCAAGGCCGTGGAGGCCGCCGGCGGCAGGATCACCGCGGGATCGCTTGCCGGGCAGGGCGAGCGGATGGGCGCCGTGGTCCGCGCCCAAGTGGACGCCGAGACCTTCGCGGGGCTCGTGGACCAGCTCAAGGCCCTGGGGAAGGTGAAGAATGCAGGGGTGAGCATCGAACTGCCCGCCAACGCCACCGGGGGAACCGCGCGGCCGATCGTCGAGCGGGCGGAGCTCGAGTTCGTGGTTGTCTCGCCCCCGAGCCTCATCCCCGAGGAGAAGGGCCTGGGGAAGGCGATCCGCGACACCTTCTCGGGGAGCGTGGCGGGGCTCCTCTGGTCGGTCGAGAAGCTCTTCGTGGGGATCTGCCTCGCGGGGCCGTGGCTCGTGATCCCGGCGGCGGCCTGGATCGTCTGGCGCCGCCGGCGCCGCGCGAGAACCGCTTAGCGGCTGTTTCAAAACCGCAGAGACGCGGATACGCAGAGTTGAAAC
>CAYNDR010000569.1:0-1277 GCA_964395295.1 uncultured Planctomycetales bacterium | reverse complement strand
CCCCCTCCGACTCCCCGCCGGGGGGGGGGGGAAGGGGGGAATCATCCATTACTGCATCTTCTTTGTGTGCTTCGTGTCTTTGTGGTGAATATTATCAGGGACTCTTGGGGGCGGCGGATTTTCCCCGAACTCTTCCGGCCCCGGCGCAACCAACATTCCGGAGGAGTTATGGGTCTCCCCGTTCTTGTCTCCGCGCTCCTGTGGTTCTCCTCCGCGCAGGACGACGCCGGCCCGGTTCGGACGGAGTATTCCATTCTCGTCGCCGCGCCGGACCCGAGGTTCAACTACGCGATCGTGTGGATCAGGCCGGACCCGTCGGTGGACTACAAGATCCTGGTGGCGGAACCGTTGGAGGCGTTTCGCGGAGCCGGCGGACGATCACGATGGACGAGGCCAGGATCGCCCCGCTGAGGATCCCGAAGGACGGGAGGTAGCCCGCGGCGTACAACGGGGGCGAGCCGAAGAGGGGCAGGAGGACGCCCGGCAGGAACTGGCCCGCCGCCAGACCCAGGTCGAAGAAGGTCCCCACGATCCCCACCGCGGCGCCGAAGAGCCTCTTGCCGGCGCGGTCGGCCAGGTAGGCGATCGTGGAGACCTGGCAGACGGCCTCCCCGGCCCCCATGAGCGCCAGGACCGGGCAGAGGAGCCAGAAGCGCGTGGCGAGGGGGATGAGGACGAGCGCCGCGCTCACCGCGACCATGCCGGCCGCCATGAAGGGGACCCGTCCCGCGCGCGAGGAGAGAAGCGCCGTCACGGGCCGGGTGATGACCGCCATCACGTGGTTCGTGCTCACGAGGATGCCAATCTGGAGCGCCGTGAGGCCGGCGACCTCGCGGCCGTAGACGGGGAAGAAGGCGATCAGCGCCCCCAGGGCCAGCGTCTGCACCATCCGCGCCGCGTAGGCGGTGCACAGGGACCGGTCGGCGGTGGCGGCCTTGAGGTCGCGCACGACGAGGTCGGCGAGCCTTCCTCCGGCCGGAGCGGGGCTCCCCGTCCGGGGGAGGCCAAGCATGAGGAGGAAGGCAACCGCCCCGGTGACGGCGCAGAAGAGGTAGACATGGGCGTACTGGGCCAGCCCCGGGCGCGACCCGAGGCGCTCGAGGATGAATCCGGCGACGATCGGGCCGACTGCCCGGCCGATGCCGTTGAAGGCGGTGTAGTATCCCACGTGCCTGGCCTCGTCGCTCTCCGGGAAGAGGTCGTGGACGTAGGCGAGCGCCGCGGGCATGAAGACGGTGGCAAGGGCGTAGACGCCGCTGAGGATCCAGAGGAGGGGG
>CAYNDR010000568.1:0-2944 GCA_964395295.1 uncultured Planctomycetales bacterium | reverse complement strand
GGGGGTCTACCACGCCGACCTAACCCTCCAGAACATCCTGTCCAACGGGGCGAGCATCTACTTCATCGACCTCGACAAGGCGATCCTGCGGCCCCGGCGGGAGGAGGCGCTGGACCTCATGAACCTCTCGCGGCTGAACCGGTCCGTGGAGAAGCTCTTCGGGTCGCGGGGATGCGTGACCCGGGCGGACCGCCTGAGGTTCCTGCGGCGGTACCTCGACGGCCCTTCGGCGCCGTCCGGGACGGGGGACGGCCGCCTCAAGGGAATGGCGCGCGCGTGCGCCTCCGGGCTCTGGTTCCACCGCCTCTGGTGGTCGCTGAGCGGGCAATCCTAGGGCCCCGCGGACCGTCCTTGTTGATGGGGATCCCCTTTGCGGAAGGACCGGTGAGGATGCGCCGCCGTGGCTGAGAAGATCCTCGTCAAGGGGAACAACTGGCTGGGCGACTCGGTGATGAGCCTGCCCATGCTCCGCTCGCTCCGCGAGATGCTCCCCCGGGCCCGGATCGCCGTCCTGACGAAGTCCGTCTTCGCCGACCTCTACCGCGGCGCCCCCTACGTGGACGAGGTGATCCCGCACGAGCGCGAGGGGCTGGGCACGTGGATGGGCACCGTGCGCGAACTGCGCCGGAGGAAGTTCGACACGGCGATCGTCCTGCCGCGATCGTTCAGCGCCGCCTTCCTCGCCTGGAGCGCGCGCATCCCGCGCCGGATCGGCTACGCCACCGACGGCCGCCGCGCCTTCCTCACCGAGGCGCCCGAGCCCGCGGCCCTCCGCCGCCACCGCGTGCACCACTACCACCACCTGCTCTCCGCGCTGGGGGACCCGCCGCCGGTCCGCTCGCCGCGCCTGGATCTCCAGCCCGACGCCCTGGAGTGGGCCGAGGAGAAACTGCCGGGGAATTCCTGGATCGGGGTCAACCCCGGCGCCACCTACGGCGCCGCCAAGCAGTGGTTCCCCGACCGCTTCATCGAGCTGGGCCGCCGCCTGTCGTCGCGGGGCCGGTTCGTCGTCACGGGGGGACCGGCCGAGACGGCGCTGGGGGAGCGCGTGGCGCGGGGCGTGAACGGGGTCAACCTCACCGGGAGGACGGACATCTCCCGGCTGGCCGCGGTCATCTCCCGGTGCCACCTCTTCATCACCAACGACACGGGGCCCATGCACGTGGCGGACGCCGTGGGCATCCCGATCGTGGCCGTCTTCGGCCCCACCGACTGGGTCGTGACGCCCCCCTTCGGGAAGAAGCACACGCTCGTGCGCCAGGGGGTCGACTGCAGTCCCTGCCTCCGGCGTTCCTGCCCGCTGGGGCACCACGAGTGCATGAAGCGGGTGAACGTGGCCGAGGTCGAGCGCGCCTGCAAGGAGCGGATGGGGTGAGGATCGCGCTCGTCATCGAGAGGTTCTCCCCCGCGGGCGGCGCCGAGCGCGCCTGCGCGAACCTGGCGCGCGGCCTGTCGGGGCGCGGCCACGAGGTCCATGTCTTCGCCCGGGAGATCGAGCCCATGCCCGGGGTCGTGCCCCACCCCGTGGCCGCCGGAGGCCTCTTCCGGCGCCGGGCCTTCGCCGGGGAGTCCCGCCGCCTGATCGGGAGGGAGCGGTTCGACGTCGTCCACAGCTTCACGCGGACGCCCCGCCAGGACGTCCTGAGGCTGGGGGGCGGCATCCACCGCGAGTATCTCGCGCAGACGGACTCGGAGTACTCGGCGCTCGGGCGGCTCTGGCGGCGGGCGAGGCCCAAGGAGCGGGTCGAGCTGGCGCTGGAGGCGGCGAGCCTGGCGCCGGGGGCGTACCGCAAGGTCGTGGCCGTCTCCCGCCGCGTGCGCGACGAGGCGGTCCGCCACTACGGGATCCGCCCTGAGGACGCGGAGGTCATCTACAACGGGGTGGACGCGGCGGCGTTCGCGCCCGCGGCCGGGGCGCGGGCGGCCGTCCGGAGCGAGCTCGCGGTGAAGGAGGGGGAGTACGCGCTCCTCTTCTGCGGCAGTGGCTTCCGGCGGAAGGGGCTGGACTACGCGATCGCGGCGGTGGACGCGGTGCCGGGCGCCAGGCTCCTCGTGGCGGGCGAGGGCCGGGGGCGGCCCCATCCCCGCGTGGCCTACCTGGGGCGCCGGGGGGACGTGGCGCGCCTGTACGCCGCGGCGGATGCCCTGATCCTCCCGACGCTCTACGACCCCTTCCCCAACGTCTGCCTGGAGGCCATGGCGGCCGGCCTTCCGGTGATCGTGAGCCGGATCGCGGGGATTTCCGAGGTCATCGACGGGGATTCCCTGGTGGTGGAAGAGCCGCGGGACGTGAAGGCGATGGCGGAGGCGGTGCGGCGCCTGGAGGGCCCGGCGGTGCGCGGGCCCATGGGCGAGGCCGCGCGCCGCAAGGCGCTCCGGTTCACCCCCGAGCGGAACCTCGAGGAGAACCTGCGCCTCTACGCGGCCCTCGTTGACAAAGCGGGGGCCCGCCCCTAAGATGCGCGCAACCTCGGGGAATCCCTGATGGCTCGGAGTGTCGGCCCCATCGTCGCGGTCATCCCGGCCCGGTTCGCCAGCACGCGGCTCCCCGGGAAGCCCCTGCTCAAGGAGACGGGCAAGTACCTCATCCAGCACGTCTACGAGCAGGCGAAGAGGTGCGCAAGGATCGACCGCGTGATCGTGGCCACGGACGACGAGCGCATCCTGGAGGCGGTGAAGTCCTTCGGGGGCGAGGCGGCGATGACCTCGCCGCACCACCCCAGCGGGACGGACCGCATCGCCGAGGCGGTCCGGGACGTCGAGTGCGCGAAGGTCGTCAACGTCCAGGGGGACGAGCCTGAGGTCGAGCCGGGGCTCATCGACGCGCTGATCTCGCTCCTGGACATTTCCGAGATGGCGACCCTGGCCGCGCCATTCGAGCGCCCGGCCGAGGCCCTCCTCCCCTCCCGCGTCAAGGTCGTGATCGACCGGCACCACAACGCGC
>CAYNDR010000567.1:0-2947 GCA_964395295.1 uncultured Planctomycetales bacterium | reverse complement strand
GCCACCACGAGGATCGCGTTCCCCGGCTTGTAGAGTCTCTTCCACCGCTCCCGCAGCTCGTCGACCGTCAGGGCCGAGACGTGCGCCGGAATCCCGCCCTTGCGCCCCCCGCGGGGCGAAGGACGGGCCGCCTCCGCCGCGAGGTTCCGCGCCCCGAGTTCCGGCATCCTCCCGAACATGTTCTCCAGCTCCTCCAGGAGCCGCGGGCGCTCGCGTTCGAGGCCGGCCGCCTCGATGCGGAGGTCCCCCATCCGCGCGGCCGCGTCCGTCAATTCCGCCTCAAGCGATGCCTTCGGGACCACGGAGGCGATCACCGTGCAGCGCTCCCCCGTCTGCGCGTTGCTGCCCGCCGGGTACCGGGCCATCAGCTCCTGCACCGTGCGCGCCGACGCCCCGCCGGCCGCCGACGTAACGTAGAGGTGTTCGAGGAGATGGCCCATCCCGGAGCGCCCCTCCGGATCGTGGTCGCCCCCCACCGAATAGAGGACGACCACGGCCGCCTGGGCAGCCCCCGCGATCGGCCGCACGATCACGGTCAGGCCGTTCTTCAGTTGGAACCGCTCGGTTTCGGATGCCCCCGAACAATGAGCCAACCCCAGCGCCAGGCACCCGCCGAGGAGAACCATGCGCCCTTCTTTCATTTTTCCCGTCATCTTCCGGACTTGGCCTTATCCTTATAACATAATGCGCCACGCGGCCTTCGCAATCTCCCTCCTGGGACTGCTCCCCGCCGCCGCCCCGGCGGGCCAGGACGCCGCCCTCCCCCCCAAGGACGCCCTCGTCCGCCGCCTCCGCGCCTTCACGATCGAGCGCGCGAAGGAAGGCGTCAAGGAAACCCTCCCCCTCAAGATCGGGATGGGCCGGCCCACCCCCGCGCAGATCCTTTCCGCCGACGAGAAGGGCCTCCGGGTCCGCGCGGAGGGGGGCGAGGCGGACCTCACGTGGGATATCCTGAACGCCGAAGGGCTCTACCTCTTCCTGGGGCCGATCATGAAGCCCGCCCCGGCGGACGCCCTCCGCGACTACCTGCTCCTCGGAATCCACCTCGGCCGCTCCGAGGACGAGGCGTTCAAGAAGCTCCTCTCGACCCTGGAATCGAAGGACGCCGCATCGGCCAAGGCGGCCAGAGACGCCCTCCAGAAACCGAGAAACGGCGATCCGAAGCCCGGAGAGCCCAGGCTCTCGCCGGACGCCCCGCCCGAGGAGAACGCCGGCGGGGCGTGGAAGGAACGGATCATCGCCACCTCCAAGGTCGAGCCCTCCGCCTACGTGCGGGCGGCCATCGCCAACGACCCCTCAAGCATCCACCACCGGCTCGGCCCCGACTACGCCTTCTACCACAAGGACACGAAGCCCGAGTTCCCCGAGATCCACCAGCGCCTCCCCAACGGCGAGTACGTCCACAAGAACAAGGGGGACAAGGCGGTCGACTGGACGGGCATGGCGGGCCAGGTCCTCTACGCGCCGCTCAAGCCCGGCAACGCGGGCGCGGACCGGATGCGCTTCTCATGGTCCTTCCACGAGAACCACGGCGGCGGGAAGTTCTGGCACGTCTACCAGCTCGCCCCGACGATGAACGAGTGGTACTGCAAGTCGCCCGATCCGGGACTGACCCAGCCGGCCTGGAAGCAGGCCGCGGGCGGCGCCCTCGATCGGCCCGTCACGGTCGAGCGGGGCCGCGTGGAGTGGTCGAACTGCGGGATCATGGTCTTCGCCAACGGGCTCATCGGCGCCAGCGGGTACGGGAACAACGACGACCGCTATCCCTTCACCCAGCTCCCGCCGGGCAAGGTCCCCATGGCGGTGGCGGTGACCCCCAACAACGAGTTCGCCCTCATCGCCTGCTGGGACCTCCAGAAGACGAAGGGCCAGGTGGCCGTGGTGGCCCTCGAGGCCCGCGCCCTGGCGCACCACTCCTGGCACTACGCCGGCCTCCCGAACGTGGGCACCTACACGCGGCTGAAGGTGATGGGCTTCGTGGACCTCCCCGACCTGGCCGCCCCCACCGCGATCTCCGCCTCCTGCGACGTAGCGCGCTGGCACTGGCTCACGGACAACTCCAAGGAGCGCCTGGACGACGCCGGGGTGCGGGACCAGTGGGCCAAGGGCGCGGACGACAAGCACCGCGCCGCCAACGGCGGCTTCGCGGTCGTGGCCTCCCGCGCGGAGGGCAAGGTCGCCTTCATCGACCTCCGGCCGCTCTTCCAGTACATGAAGAGGATGTACTTCACGACCGCCGAGAACTTCGAGAAGACGAAGAACGAGGGGCCGGCCCCCAACCAGTGGCCGTTCACGTTCGACACGGCCCCCGAGGCGCGCCCGAAGGTGGTCGAGGTCGCCGGCGTGGCCCGGCCCACCGCGGCCGCCGCGGGCTACCCCGCGGAGGGCGGATCCGGCTCAAAGGCCTTCGTGGCCACGATGGACGGGCGGCTCGTGATCTACGACGTGGGGGTGCTCGCGGACCCCCAGGCCAACGCGGGGGTCCGGCCCGTGGGCCTGGTGCCGATCGGG
Organism: uncultured Planctomycetales bacterium; assembly: GCA_964395295.1. Classification (GTDB taxonomy): domain Bacteria; phylum Planctomycetota; class MHYJ01; order MHYJ01; family JACPRB01; genus CAYNDR01. Next base: position 436 of record CAYNDR010000567.1, on the reverse strand, counting down.
AGGAATCCCACGTCCATCTCCTACGGCCGCAGCGCCCAGAGGCGGACCGACCTCGTCATCTCCTGCCGCGGCGACCGCGAGGTCGTGTGGGTCTCGATCGCGGGCCAGACCGGCAAGGTGACGCGCCGCCTCAAGGACAAGCGGCTGGAGGATCCCGTGGCCGTGGCGGTCTCCGACACGCGCGGGGCGAGCGTCCTGAGCGTGGCCGACTTCAAGGGCGGGAAGATCGTCAATTACCTCTGCGCCCCGATCGACTCCTGGGGAGAGAAGCTCTTCGGCGGCCTGGGGTCCGACGGCAAGGCGGAATTCGAGTGCACCGGGCTCCTCGAGGTGCCCGGCCGCCCCTATCACCTCAGCTGCGCCGAGGTGAACTGAATGGCCGAACTGGACATCTACGAAATCCTCGTCGCCGACCACCAGGCCATGCTCCGTGCGT
>CAYNDR010000566.1:0-2952 GCA_964395295.1 uncultured Planctomycetales bacterium | reverse complement strand
CGGAGCAGACCCACGCGCGTGGTGTGATGGGCCTGCTCGAACGCGTCCGCATCGTCCAGAAGCGCGCGCAGGCCGGCGCCGGCCCGCCGGCCCAGGGAGCGCCACGACCCGGGGAAGCAGGCCTTCAGGGCGGCCAGCCAGGGCCCCGCCCACTCCGAGACCTCCCCGGCCGCCGTCAGCCGCGCGATCGCGAGGGCCCGCCCAAGGTCCTTTGCCGACCGGAGGATGCGCCGCCCGCCGACCGCGGCGCTCATGGTCTGCGTGCCCACCTCGCCATGCGACAGCAGGTTCGCCAGCGCCATCATGTGCGGGGCGCCGTAGGCGATCCCGACGCGCGACGTGAGCCGGCCAACGGTGGCCAGCCCCATGAACCGGAAGCATTGCAGGCCGTACCAGCCGGCATGGCCCGCGGCGTCGATCCGCCCCGCCCGCCGCTGCCTGGCCTCCTTCTGCTCCTTCGCGGGAAGACCGAGAAACTCGACGAAGTACCTGGTCTAACCCGGCGGGTCGAGCCGCAGGGTCCGCAGGTCGCCGAGCGGCTGTCGGGCCTTCAGCGGATACGACGCCTCGCGCCGGGTCCACCGATCGCGGAAGAGCCGCTCCGCGATCCTCCTGCACGAGACGACGTGGCCCGCGGGATAAACGACGATGTCCGCGTCCTTCGTGTTGACCGCGTGGTCCTCCAGCGCGGCGCGGAAGTGATAGGCCGCGGCCAGACTGCCCACGACGAAGATGTGCCTCCTCAGCGGTTCCGGGAAGTCCTGATGGAGACGCCTGAAGACGTCGGCCGGGTCGAGGTCGCTCACCCGCCGGAGGCCCGCGAAAGACGCCCGATCAATTCGTCCGCCTGGGCCGCCAGGCGCAGTTCGTGCAGGTCCAGCAGGGTCTCGACGGGATCCGCATAGGGAAGCCTGCCGGACCGGCCCTGCCCGAACAGGGCCGCCGCGCGCGGGAGCGGATGCACGACGAGCGCAGGCCCGGCGGACGGCGACGGCGCGACGCGCAGGGCGGAGTCGAGCCGTCCCACGAAGCCCGCGTCGTAGGAGCCGCGCGGCGCGTGCGCGACCACATCCAGCCTCGGCAGTCCGTTGAGATCGAAGCGCCGGTCCCAGTGGCGGGCCGATGGAACGCCGCCGAGCGCGACCCCCGGGGGCTTCATCGCCTCCAGCCGCTTCAGGAGGGCGGCGGGATCGGGCTCCCGGCCGGTGGCATCCACATACGACACGGGGCGGCGAAGCGACGGCGCGAGGGAGAGCATTTCCTGCCAGGTCTTCCGGGGAAACGCGCGAAGCTGGACGCGGCGGCTGGGAAGCCGCTCCAGTTCTCCGGACTCCTCGAACCGGCGAAGCGCCCGGGCCACGGTCGGATACGTGGCGCCGCTCTCGGCCTGGAGCCTGCGGCGCGAAAGGGGTCCGGCCTTCATCAGCCAGTGGCGGACCACCAGCTTCAGCACCTGGAAGACAGTGGGACTCATCGCCGCGCCGCGGAGAGGCGGCCTCGTCGGCCGGGAATCCTGCGCGCGAACGAGCCCGGCGATCGGCTGCAGCCACGGGAAACGGGGCTGGAACCCCGCCTGGCCGCCCTCGACGACGAGCGCGATCCTCTGCCCGACGTCCTTCCGCACCAGGCTGCGGATCGTGTTCCATTCGTTCCAGAGCCTCTCCCCGGAGAGCTGGGAGCCGAGCAGGACGATGCATCCCTGGCGGGCGGGCCCCTCCGCGACCCACCGCGCCACGCGCAGGACCGAGGAGTCCAGCCCGCGCACCCCCTGGGCCGCGGCAACGACTTCGACGCCGCGGGACCCATCGCGATTGACCATGTCGATGGACCGGCGCTCCCGGCGCCAGCCCAGGGAGGCCAGGCGATCCAGGAACCACGCCGCACGCTCCTCGCGCATGCCTGAAGTATAGCCGGCAGGGATGGAACTGGCAAGTAAATATGATACCGGAAAGTTAATATGGACTTGCCAGTTTCACCTCGGGGCGCCCCCGCGCCGGGCGGACCGCCGGCCCGGCAGAACCCGGACGGCGGCCCTCCCCCGCTACGCCCGCCAGGTGATCCTCGGGGGGCGCGCCTTCCTCCTCGAGCCCCCGGCCGGCGGGGGCGGCCCGCCCGCGAGCCGGCGGATCGCGTCCCTCAGCTCCGCCGCCCGCTCGAAGTCCAGCCGCTCCGCCGCCGCGGCCATCTCCTTCTCGAGATCCGCCACCGTCTCGGCCCGGTCCATCTCCCCCTCGTCCATGCCGACCGCCTCGGAGGCCACGCGCTGGGCCCGGACGAGGTCCTCGATCCCGCGGCGGATCTCCTTCTGGATCGTCTGCGGCGTGATCCCGTTCCTTTCGTTGTACTCCAGCTGGAGCGCCCGCCGGCGCGAGGTCTCCGCCATGGCCCGGCGCATCGACTCGGTCACGCCGTCCGCGTAGAGGATCACGCGCCCGTTCACGTTGCGCGCCGTGCGGCCCACCGTCTGGATGATGGACGTCTCCGAGCGGAGGAACCCCTCCTTGTCGGCGTCCAGGATCGCCACGAGCGTCACCTCCGGCAGGTCGAGCCCCTCCCGGAGGAGGTTCACGCCCACCAGGACGTCGAACTTCCCCTCCCTCAGCTCCCGGAGGATCTCCACGCGCTCGATCGTCTGGATCTCGGAGTGGAGGTACTTGCAGGGGACGCCCTCGTCCTCGATGTAGCCGGAGAGATCCTCGGCCAGCCGCTTCGTGAGCGTGGTGACGAGCACCCTCTCCTTCCGCTCCACGCGGGCCCGGATCTCGCCCAGGAGGTCCTGCACCTGGCCGCCGGCGGGCCGGACCGCGATCTCCGGGTCCACCAGCCCCGTGGGCCGGATGACCTGCTCCACGACGCCGCCCCCGCAGGACTTGATCTCGTGCTCCGAGGGCGTGGCCGAGACGAAGAGGACCTGCGGGACCTTCGCTTCCCACTCCTCGAACCGGAGCGGCC
>CAYNDR010000565.1:0-2952 GCA_964395295.1 uncultured Planctomycetales bacterium | reverse complement strand
TGAGGGCCTCCTGCCGGCGCGGGTCCGCGCCGCCCTCCTCCTGCGGGAAGGCCGCCATGCCACCGACCGCCAGGAGCGCCAGGGCTTGGATCGTCTTGTTCACGGTCTCTCCTCCTTTCCTCTACCGGTACTGAAGGAACTTCTCATGGCCGTCCTCCGCGTCATCATCCGCAGGTACGATGGCGCGGGCCCGCGGAGGTAAAAGGGAAAGGGCCAGGGGCGGCTGGAAAAGGCGCTTTACTTCCCGGCCGAGACGCCGATCTTGAGCAGGGCCCCGCGGGGATCGGCCTGGGTCCCCACGGGGAAGACGGTGGTGGTGACGAGGCGGTCGCGCACGGTCACGGTCCGCTCCGACGTCTGGTGCCGGGTCAACGCCTCGCGGACCATGGACGCGGTGGCGGAATCGACCGAGCTGAAGTCCGCGTCCTCGATCGGCTTGTAGAGCGCCCCCTGGATCTTCTCTCCCAGGATCTCCACGGCCGTGTGGTTGTAGAGGACGATCTTCCCCTCGCGGTTCACGGCGATCATCCCCTCCCGGTCGTGCTCGAAGAGCTCCTGGTAGAGCCGGAGGGTGGCCATCCAGAGCTGGAGCTGTTCGTTGCGCTTCTCGAGCTCCTTCACGGTCTCCTGGAGCTCGGCCCGCTTCTCCTCCAGCTCCGCGGCGTGCTGTTCCAGCGTGACGTCCTTCTGCTCGAGGAGCTTCCGGATGTTGGCGATGCGGGTGGAGTCCCGCGTGGCGGCGTCCGTGTACTGGTGGAGCTTCCCCTCCAGCTCGAACACCTTCTGGTGGAGCCTCAGGTTCTCCGCCAGGAGGCGCCGCGCGACCGATCCGGGGGTCTCGTCGTCCATCTCCCTCAACCTCGATCGTAGAAGGTCACCGTCGTGCCGCCGTAGCGGCGCTCGCCGGCGATCCGGCCGCCGGCCACCTCGCCCAGGCCCTGTCCCGTCCGGTGCTCCACGACCGCGCGCCCCTCCGGCGGGGCGACGACGCGGCCGAGCAGGGTCTCCACCAGCCGCCTCATCTCCTCCGCGCGCTCCTCGTAGAAGGCGTACGGCGGGTCCACGAACGCCAGGTCCGCCGCCCCGAGCCCGGGGGCGGCCTCGAAGGCGCTGGCCCGCAGGACCTCCGCCCGGTCCGCGAACCTCAGCTTCTCGAGGTTCCGCCGGATCGCCTCCAGGCACCTCGGATCGGTGTCCAGGAAGACCGCCCGCGCGGCCCCCCGGGAGAGGGCCTCGAGCCCCAGGCTCCCGGTCCCCGCGAAGAGGTCCGCCACCCGCGCGCCCTCCAGCCGCGGCCGGAGGACCTCGAAGACCGACACGCGCATCCGCGCCAGCGCCGGCCGCACCTCGATGCCCGGCACCGAGCAGAGCCTCGCGCCGCGCGCGCTGCCGCCGGTGAGGCGCAGGCCGCCCGCCCCCTCCCTCAACGCCTCTCCTCCCACGCCGGGGGCGCCGCGCCCGCCTGCCGCGCCTTGCGGAGGCTCGGGATCGAGGCCACGCCGGCCGTGATCGCCGCCACGAACGCCGCGAAGAGCACCAGCGTGACCCACGCCAGGGCCACGAACCAGCGCCGCCCCCGCGGCCTCTCCCCGGCCTCCGGCGTCCCGCTCACTCCATCACCGCCTTCCTCCGGAGGAGGTGGTGGTAGTGCTGGGCGAACCGGTGCGCCTCGTCGCGCACGTACATCAGCAGGCGCAGGGCCGGCGAGTCCTTCCTCAGGGCCATCGGCTTCCCGTCCCGGAACACGGTCTCCTCCTTCTTGGCCAGGGAAAGCACCACGCGCGGCCCCGCCCCCGCCTCGGCCAGCGCCGCCCGGGCCGAACCCAACTGCCCCGGGCCGCCGTCCACGAGGAGGACGTCCGGCGGCGGTCCTCCCTCTTCGCGCAGGCGCCGGAACCGCCTCCGGACCACCTCCCGGATCATGGCGGTATCGTCGATCCCGGCGACCTCCTTGATTCTATACCGCCGGTAGCCGTTCTTGAACGGGATTCCGTCGATGAAACTCACCAGGGACCCCACGCTCCCCTCGCCGCCCACGTGGGCCACGTCCACGCCCTCGATGGCGCGGGGGACGGTCTCCAGGCCCAGCTCCCGCGCCAGCGCCTCCAGCCCCTCCTTCGGATCGATCGGCGTGATGTCCCCCTCGACGTAGTCCGGGCCCATCTTCCTGGAGAGGGACTCGACCGCGCGGACCCGGTCCCGCAGTTCCGCCGCCCGCTCGAAGTCCAGGCGTTTCGACGCCGCCCTCATGCCGGCGCGCATCTCCGCCAGGAGTTCCTCCCGCCCTCCGCGGAGGAACCGGCGGAGCGACTCGATGTCGGCGCCGTACCGCTCCTTCGGAACCAGGTCCGCGCAGGGCGCGGTGCAGCGGCGGATCGCGTGGAGGAGGCAGGGGCGGGCGAAGCGGCGCTTCGGATCGTCGGCGCGCATTTCGATCCGGCAGGTGGCGAACCGGAAGATCCGCTGGAGGACGCGGACGGCGTCGCGCAGTTCGAAGGCGCTCATGAAGGGGCCGTGGCGCTCGGCCTGCACCTCGTCGGTCTCGCGGATCACCCAGACCTTGGGGAAGTCGTCGAACCGGGTGATCGCCAGCAGGGCGAAGGACTTGTCGTCCTTGAGGCGCTCGTTGTAGCGGGGCTGGACGTCCTTGATGAGCCGCGCCTCCATGAGGAGGGCGTCGATCTCGGAGGGGGCCCGGAGCGTCTCTACGGCGGCGACCTTGGCGGCCATGAGGCGGATGCGCGGGTCCTCGGGGACGCCCCGGAAGTAGGTGGAGACGCGGGCGCGGAGGTCCTTGGCCTTCCCGATGTAGAGGACGCGACCGCGGGCGTCCTTCATGAAGTAGACGCCCGGCGACTCGGGCAGGCGGCGCAGGAGCGCCTTGATCCGGGCGGGGCCCATTGGTAAAAGACTGGCTATCGCCAGCCTCTCCCTTTCAAACCGTACGTGCCC
>CAYNDR010000564.1:522-2965 GCA_964395295.1 uncultured Planctomycetales bacterium | reverse complement strand
TTCGTGGGGCGGAGGATGACGTCCTGGCCGTCTCCGCGCCAGTTGACTGGCAGGACCGGGGAGCCCTCGTGGATGAGCTCGAAGCGGGCGACCTCCTCTCCGGTGCCGCCGCCGTAGAGGGTGATGAGGCCCGGCTCTCCCCAGAAGTTGATGGTGCAGAACTCCAGGCCGGGGACGTCGGGGCGGAACTGCCCCACGGAGGGCGTCTGGGCGTGCCCGACGCGATGGTGGCGGAGGACCTTCCCGTCGGCCGAGGCGACGATGACGCCGTCGTCGCTCCCGGCCATGAAGACGAGGGGGGGCTTTCCTTCCAGGCTGAAGTCGCCGCCGCAGGTCCCGTCGGAGTGCTCCTCCAGCTTCCCGTCGAGGGTCCAGATCGCCTTGCCGTCGTGGTCGAAGAGCGTGTAGCCGAGGAGGACCTCGTCCTTTCCGTCCCTGTCGATGTCCATGAAGGTCGGGAAGTGGCCGAGGTTGGCCGTGGCGGTCCAGAGGGGCTCGAAGCGGTCGTTGAAGGCCCAGAGGCGCGTGTGGCGGTCCTTGATGAGGAGGTCCGCGGGGCGGCCCGTCCCGCGGAGGTCCGCGAAGCTGAGGCAGTCCACGTTGAGGAAGGGGAGGTGGTCGCGGCGGAAGTAGTGCTTGTACTCCTTCCAGGAGGTCTCCTCCGGCAGGATCTGGGAGTCGGGGACCGTGAACCGCCGCTTCGGCGCGCCGGTCTTCCCGTCGAGCACGTGGATCGTCCGGTCCTCGGCGTAGAGGACCTCGCAGGCGCCGTCGCCGTCCCAGTCGTGGACCTGCGCGGCCACGTCGTAGGTGACGTAGGCGTGGTCGGGATTGGGCTTCCCCTTCTGCCAGAGCACGCGGCCTTCCTGGTCCACGGCCGTGAGGCAGCTCACGTGGTGGTAGTTGGAGCCGAAGTAGGGGATGCTCTGGACCAGGAGGAAGTCGAGCTTCCCGTCCCCGTCCAGGTCGCCGAGCCGCAGGGCCCGGGACACGCCGAAGCCGGGGGTGGGGATCTTCTTCCACGCCGCGGGCCGCGGCTGGTTGAGGCGCAGGGCCTGGACCTCCGCCTCCTGCCTTTTGCGGCTCGCCCGCCACTCGGCCGCGATGGCCGGCCGGGTCTTCACGGTTGCTTCGTGGAATCGGACGGGGGAGCAGGCGAGGAGCCCGATCTTCCCGCCGGCATAGCGGTCGTCCTCGGCGGCAAGGACCTTCTCCCCGTCCACGAGGCAGGCGATGTTCTTCCCGGACGCCTCCACCCGGAGGGTGAAGGCGCGGCCCGGCTCAAGGTTGCGGTCGCAGGAGGCCAGCTCCTTCCAGCCGTCCTTGCGGAATCCCTTCTCGCCGTCGCGGAGGCGGAGGACGAGTTGGCCGCCGCGGGCGAGCCCGAAGAAGCCGTAATGGCGGCCGTCCTGGTATCGGAAGATCAGTCCCTGGAGGTCCTGGACCTCCGGGCGGCTGAGGGGGGTCATCCGGACTTCCACGGAGTAGTCCGTCCAGAGGGGGTCGCCCGTGCAGAGGATGGGGTAGATGTAGTCTTTCGTCCAGTGCTCGGCGTTGTACCCGAGGAAGTTCAGGGTGTTCTTCCCGTCGATCTCCAGGACCTTCCACTCGTCGGGGCCGCGGTTGTTGACGACCGCCCAGCCGTCGGTGAATTTCCGCGGGACGTGGTGGTACTCGGGGAAACCGCGGACGGCGAACTCGCCGAAGTTCCCGGGCGCGAGCCGGGAGAAGTCGGTGCGGTAGAGGACGGCGTCCTCGTCCGCCCCGAGGGCGGCCAGGAAGGCGGCCGCACAGCAGGCGATGAAGGCCATGGGTCCTCCGGTTCGTCCCTTACCCCATCTTACGGTGCCGGACGGGGCGGGGCGTTACGCCGCGGGCCAACTCCGCGCCGCGGGCGGGCGTAGTCCATATGTATGAACAAAATGGGCCTCGACCGCGGGGGGGGCGAGCCCCTCCACCGCCAGATCGAGCGGTGGCTGAGGCGGCTGATCCGGCGGCCGGAGTACCGCGGGGGCCGGCCCCTCCCGGACGAGGTCACGCTGGCGCGCCGGCTCGGCGTCAGCCGCAACACCTTCCGCGCGGCCCTCCTGCCGCTCATCCACGAGGGGCTCCTGGTGCGGACGCCGCGGGTCGGGACGCGCGTGGTCCGGGAGAGCGTGGAGACGAGCCTCGCCGCGTGGGGGAGCTTCACCGAGGAGATGCGCCGGAAGGGGATCGAGGTCGAGAACCTGGAGGTGGCGCTCTCCCGCGTCCGGGCCGGCCCCGGGGAGGCCGCGGCCCTCGGCCTGGCGCCGGGGACGGAGGTGTGGCGCCTCCGCCGCCTGCGCGGGTGGGGGGGGCGCCCGGCCCTGCTGGCCTGCTCGTGGCTCCACCCGCGCCTCGGCCTCCGCGGGGACGAGGACTTCGGGCGATCCCTCTACGAGGTCCTCCGCGAGGCCTCGGG
>CAYNDR010000564.1:0-512 GCA_964395295.1 uncultured Planctomycetales bacterium | reverse complement strand
CTCGGGGGCGGTGCCCGCCGTCTCGCGCGGGGATGTCACGGCCCTGGCGGCCGACTCCGACCTGAGGAAGGCCCTCCGCCTGCCCCGGGGGGCCCCGGTGCTCCTGCGCACGCGGACGGTCCTGGACCGCCTCGGCCGGCCCGTGGAATTCAACCGCAACTACTACCGCGTGGACCGCTACACGCTGACCCTCGAACTCCGAAGGTCGAAACAGGGGTCCCGGTGCTAGAACGTCAGGTCCATCCCCAGGACGTAGAGCGTGGCGGTGTCGCCGGCGTGGGGATTGGCCGCGCCACCCATCGCCTCCTCCAGGAGGTCCGACCCGGCGAGGTGGGCCGCGGTGATCTCCCGGCTGCGCCCGACGTAGTCGAGCTGGATCCGGCCGCTCACGCCGACCTTGAGGGTGTCGGCGTTCTCCCGCGTCGTGGTGACGGGCTTGTCCTGAGCGAGGCCGGGCCAGGCCGAGCCGAAGGGCTTGTCCTGGGCGGCCACCGGGGCCGCCGCGGCGAGGA
>CAYNDR010000563.1:0-2978 GCA_964395295.1 uncultured Planctomycetales bacterium | reverse complement strand
CTCACGCCCCAGCAGATCCGGGAACAGCACGTCGTGGTGGGGGAGAAGATCCTTTCCGGCATCGAGGGGTTCGAGGAGGTCCTCCCCGGCGTCCGGTACCACCACGAGCGCGCCGACGGGAGCGGCTTCCCCTACCGCGCGAAGAACGAGGACATCCCCCTCATGGCGCGCATCGTCATCGTGGCGAACGCCTTCGACAACGAGTGCACGGCGGGCGGGTCCGCCGGCCAGGGACTCCCGGCCAAGGAGGTCCTCAAGTCCATGGCCCGGCGCGGCGGCAAGGAGTTCGACGCCGACGTCGTCAAGGCCCTGATCCTCTGCTACCGCGGCGGGACCCTCTTCGGCGCAGGGCAGGGGCCCAAGGAATGATCCCCCGCTTCCTCGTCCCGTTCGACCTGGCCCGGCTCCCGGTCCTGGACACGGACGTCCTCGTCCTGGGGAGCGGCCTGGCGGCCCTGCGCGCCGCGATCGAGGCGTCGCGGACCCGCCGCGTCCTGGTCGTCACCAAGAAGGAGCGCCTGGAGTCGAACTCCTTCTACGCGCAGGGAGGCATCGCCGCCGCGATCGGGGACCACGACACCCCGTAGTCGCACATCGAGGACACCCTGAAGGTGGGGTGCGGGCTCTCGGACCCGGGCGTGGTGGAGGTCGTGGTGCGCGAGGGCGCGGAGCGCGTGCGGGAGCTCCTGGAATGGGGGGCGCCCTTCGACCGCGAGGACCGCCGCCTCTCCTTCGCGCGCGAGGGGGGGCACTCGACCGCGCGGGTCCTGCACCGCGCGGACGGGACCGGCGCGATGCTGACGCGGGCGCTCATGAAGCGCGTCACGGCGCGCGTCCTGGAGGGCTGCTTCGGGGTGGACCTCGTGACCCGGCGCGGGGCCTGCTGGGGCGCGATCGTCCGGCACCCGAAGCGCGGGCTGGCCTGGGTCCGGGCGCGCCGCACGATCCTGGCCACGGGCGGCGTGGGGCAGATCTTCCGCGAGACGACCAATCCCCCCGTGACCACCGGCGACGGCATCGCCATGGCCTACCGGGCCGGGGCGGAGCTGATGGACATGGAGTTCATGCAGTTCCACCCCACGACGCTGTACCTGGCGGGGGCCTCGCGGGCGCTCATCAGCGAAGCGGTCCGCGGGGCGGGGGCCGTCCTGCGGGATCGCACCGGCCGCGCCTTCATGAAGGACTTCCACCCGATGGCGGAGCTGGCGCCGCGGGACATCGTCTCGCGCTCGATCCTCCGCCACATGATGTCCACGCGCGACACGCAGGTCTACCTGGACTGCCGCCGCGTGCGGGACCTGAAGCGGCGGTTCCCCGGGCTCATGCGCCTCTGCCGGCAGTTCGGGCTCGATCCCGTGCGCGGCCTCATCCCCGTCCGGCCCGCGGCCCACTACACGATCGGGGGCGTCCGCGTGGACGCGTGGGGGCGCACCTCGGTCCGCAACCTGTTCGCCGCCGGCGAGTGCGCCGCGGCCCACTTCCACGGGGCCAACCGGCTGGCCTCCAACTCGCTCCTGGAGTGCCTGGTCTTCGGGAAGCGCGCGGGCGCCTCGGCCGCCCAGGAGGCCCACGAGCCGGTCCCGCGGTTCGGCCTGGCCTCCCGCCGCCCGGCGGGGCACCGGGTGGACCTGGACGTCGAGGACATCCGCAACTCGCTCCGCAGTGTCCTGTGGCGCAACGTGGGCATCGAGCGCGACTCGGACGGCCTGCGCTACGCCTTCGAGTCGATCGAGTTCTGGTCCGGCTACGTCCAGGACCGGGTTTTCGACGACCCGGGGGGGTGGGAGCTCCAGAACATGCTCGTCCTCGGGCGCCTCATGGCGTTGGCGGCGATCCGGCGCGCCGAGAGCCGGGGGGCCCACCACCGCCGCGACTTCCCCCGCATCAACGACGAGTACTGGAAGACCCACCTGATCTTCCGGAGGGAGGACTTGCGGGAGAGGCTGTACACGGCGGCCGCGCCCCCCGTCTACGGCCGCAAGGCGTGATCCCGAACGCGCGCCCCGCCCCGGCGCGGGGGTGGTAGAATATTTCCATGGCGAGCCCGCAGGACGTGGGGAAGGACGCCACCACGACGTCCTTCGACGGCACCAAGAGCATCCCCAAGCCCCAGCGGAGGCTCTACGTCGCCAGCCTGGTCGCCGTCTTCGTCGTCATTGTCGTGTGCGGCTATATCGCCCGGGGAGTGGCGGACGTCTCCACCCAGGGGGATGCGCGGGATCTCTTCAAGCACCTTCCCGTCGCCTGGGATCCGGCTCGCCTCCTGGGCAGGCTCCTGAAGGATCCCTTCTGGCTCGGCGTGGCGGCCTTCGGCGTCGTGATCCTCGCGCTCCTGGCATTGAAGGGTCTCCTGGACCGCGGCCTGAAGCTCCTGATCGGATTGAACATCCTTCTGCTGATCGTCTTTCTCCTGGTGACCCTGAGCTCGTTCCTGGCGGTCTTCAGGGCTTCGGGGAAGCCCGGCGGATGAGCCGGTGCGCGGCCTCCGTGAGCAGGATCAGCCCCAGCGCCGGCGCCATCAGCAGGATCGTGTCCTCCGGCATGTAGAGACCCAGCTCCGCGCGGGCCATCGTGAAGGGGAACCCCCACGGGATCACCCCCGTCCCCAGGTAGCTCTTGGCGAGGTCCAGCAGGAGGTGCAGGAGCGATCCCCCGAGGAGCGCCCCGAAGGCCCGCGCGCGCCACTCCTCCTCGAAGAGGAGGGCCGCCGCGTAGCACAGGGGGATCAGCGCCAGCGGCGCGTGCGTGGGCTCGCACGCCCAGGTGGACGCCCCGCCGAGATAGAGGAGCCCCTTGAAGAGGAGGTCCGGGAGGCAGACGCCCGCGTAGAGGACCGCCCGCAGGCGGCCGTCCCGGAGCCCCTTGGCGGGGACGAAGGCCGTGGCGAAGTGGACGAGGAAGTCGGCCATATCAACGTCCCTTCGCGCGCGCGGCCTCCGGCCGGATCAAGATCCGTACCAAGCGCGGCACCGGTGGCG
>CAYNDR010000562.1:0-2993 GCA_964395295.1 uncultured Planctomycetales bacterium | reverse complement strand
CTGTGCCTCATGACCCCCCCTGCAAATCGCCTCTCGCCCGCGTCCGGGGGCTTCCTACTCCCAGTTGTTCACCTCCCACGCGGAGGTGGGGTTGCCGGTGTTGTAGTTGCAGCCCGCGGCCCACATGTCGAAGCTCCGGGTGTTCCGGACCGTGGGCCCGCCGCCGCCCCCGCCGCCCCCCGGCGCGCCGGTCGGCACGTTGTTGCGGTAATGGATCACGCCCTGGGGCGAGGGCTCGGTGGGACAGACGGGATTGATCGCGCCGTCCGCGCAGATCATGTCCGGCATGAACTCGTAGTAGGCCATCCTCTTGGGACCCACCTGCTTGAGGCGGTAGACCAGGTCGGCACTGCCCCGCCCGTCGCCCGGCGGGAAGACCGCGTAGTCGAATTCATAGGTCTTGGCCGCCGTGGTGAGGCTGTCCACCAGGGCCTCCGCCGCTCCCTGACGGGCCGCGCAGATCGCCTTGACGATCGCCGGCAGGAGCAGTGCGGCCAGCAAGCCGATGATCACCACGACCACGAGGAGTTCGATGAGGGTGAAACCCTGCCGCCGTCCCCCCGTCATACCGGCCTCCCTTCAATCGCGACCTGATAGAATTATAGGCCGCAAAGGCGCCCCAAACCAAGTAATCCTGCATCCCCAAGGGAGCAAACCCCATACCACCGCTTCCCCGCGGTACAGCCCCCAGGGGCCCTCCAGGGGGGTCCTGGTGCCCCTGGAACACCCCGTGCCCGGCCCGCCCGGGAAACCCCGCATTCCGTTACCCCCCGGTAACGTGGTTACGGCGGCGAAACGGCCGGCGCCCAGTCACTCACCCTGATTTCCCACCCTTCCTCCGCGGGGCACCACAGGTCGAAGACGCTCCCCGCGGGCCCCCCTTCGGGATGACGGCCCCGCCGGTAGTGGAGGATGGAGGTCTCGGGCGCCAGCGGATTCCGGATGTCGCCCGTCGGAGTCACCATCTCCGGCGGGAGGACGATGTAGGGGTCCCCCCGGTTCGAGGGCCGGCCGAGGGCCCGGGCGAGGCCCTCACTGCCGTTCCCGTCCCCCGGAGGGAACTCGCCCTTCTCGCGATGGTAGGCCCACACCGCCTCCGTGATCCTCTCGACGAACTGGCGCGCCTGCGCGTGCCGCCGCGCCATCCGCGCCGGCGGGACGGGAGGGACCAGGAAGACCGCCGCCGCGCAGGCCAGCAGGATCACCGCCGTGCTGGAGACCATGACCTTGAGGAGGCCGCCCATCGCTCGACGAATTGCAAAGCCCGTGCCACGCGCTATAATCGGGGCATGACGGGACTGGGCGGGAACGAGGGGGCCTATTTCATCCTCGCGGGATTCGCGGTCCTCATCGCGGTCCTCCTCTCCCTCCGTTTCCTCCGCCGCCGCGCCGCGGACGGCCTCCGTCCCGGCACGTTCGGGCCGCCGGGCCCCGACATGAAGGCGGAGCTCGAGCACCTCCTGGCCGAGATCCGGGACACCTCCCGGGAGGAGATCGCCCGCCTGGACACCCGGATGCGCCTGCTCCGCCAGCTCCTGGCGGAGTGCGACGGCAAGGCGAAGGAGCTGGAGGCCCTGCTGGGCCGGCCGGCGAGGCCGGGGAGCGCCTCCGCCCCGGCCGAGGCCCCGCCCCCCGCGCGCCCCTCGAATCCCCTGCACGACCAGGTCTACGCCCTCCTGGACTCGGGCAAGGACCTCCAGGAGATCGGCGCCGCCACGGGGCTGGAGAAAGGGGAGGTCGAGCTGATCCTCGGCCTGCGCAAGGTGCCCCCCGCGAAGTAGCCGCCGCCCGTAAGGGCTAAGGCATCGGGTCCGCCGGTCCGATATTGAATGTGGGAACTCCGGTACCGCGCTTGATTTGACGGGGGTCTCGGGTAGAATACAGGGGATCCATGAGCAAGCACCAGATCGCGCTGATCTCGGACCTGCACGCCAACATCGAAGCCCTTGAAGCGGTCCTCAAGGACATCCAGTCCCAGGACATCGACACGATCTTCTGCCTGGGGGACCTGATCGGCTACGGGCCCAACCCGCGGGAGATGATCCGGAACGCCTTCAACTGGAAGTGGTCGCTCCGCGGGAACCACGAGGACGCCCTGCTCTTCCTGGCCCTCGACTTCAACCCGGAGGCCGCGCAGGCCATCGACTGGACCCGCAACCAGCTCAACGACGCCAAGGCGCCCAAGGAGGAGAACCACAAGATGTGGAACTACCTGGGCGACCTGCCCGACATCAAGGAGGAGGACAGCGTCACCTACCTCCACGCCTCCCCGCGCAACCGCACCAAGGAGTACGTCCGGCCCCACGACGTGCAGGACAAGGAGAAGATGGAGGAGATCTTCTCCATGATCAAGCACGCCTGCTTCTGCGGCCACACCCACGAGCCCGGCGTGTTCACCGAGGACTTCAAGTTCTACCCGCCGCGCGCCTTCGCCAACAAGGTGAAGCTGGCGGACGGCCGCAAGTACTACGTCAACATCGGCTCCGTGGGCCAGCCGCGCGACCGCGACACGCGGTCCTGCTACGTCCTGTGGGACCCGGAGACCCAGGTGGTGGAGTTCCGCCGGGTGGAGTACGAGTTCCGCAGGACGATGGACAAGATCTTCGCGATCAAGCAGATCCCGCGGAGGTTCGGCGAGCGCCTCGAGATCGGGCGCTGACCGCCCGGACTACCGGGGCAGGGTCCGGGGCCCCGCCGAGTAGCCGTCGACCATCCAGCCCTCCGGGCCGGGCGCCATGTTGTACATCTCGATCTTGCCGCGGGAGTTCCGGACCGCCACCGTGGCCCCGGTATCGTCGATGTAGACCTCGGAGACGGCGACGTCGGACAGCAGGACCCTCATGGACTCGCGCTCCCGGGAGATGCATTCGACCAGCATCCGGTCGAACGAGGGATGCGCCAGAACCGTGGCGGGGACCGTCTCGGCGCGCCCCTGGTAGTTCTTCTTCTGGTGCATCAGCCAGAGGTCCAGGTCCGTCCTCGCGGGGCCTTCC
>CAYNDR010000561.1:0-3016 GCA_964395295.1 uncultured Planctomycetales bacterium | reverse complement strand
CAGAAGTAGATCTCGGAGAGCTCCGCTTCGATGAGGGGAGGGGTGGTGTTCTGGAACGTCAGCCAGAACGCCGACCCCTGGGCGGCGGGCCAGCGGCCCTTGTACCGGCCCTGGTAGATCTGGGCAATCTTGTACAGCTGGCCCAGCTGACTGCCGCAAGCGGCGACCTTGGTCTCGTTGATGGCGTGGATGATGGCGGGGATCAGCAGTCCCGCAAGGATGCCTATGATGGCGATCACGACCAGCAACTCGACCAGGGTGAATCCCTTGCGCGTCCGGACACCGGAGGGCAGGCCGCGCCCGTGCGATGACAACGACGGTATCATGATCTACCCCCTTTCCGCGTTGTCAAAGAACTCGAAACCTCTATCTCATGGGCGGCGCCCGCGGCCGCCGTCCGGCTCCGGCCCCGGCGGGCCCTCCTTTGCCCGCCCGTCAAGCCCCGCCGCGGCGGCCTTTCCGCGTTGCCGCGCCGCCTCTTAAAGCCCCTTCAGGGACGGCACTTGCCCCGGAGGGCGCTCCCCCAGAATTCGCCCCGGTCGTTCACCACCTCGCCCGACTTGCGGAGGACGTTCCCGCCTTCGCGCCGGCGCTCGTCGTGGTTGGACTCCTCGTCGCACCCCACGGGGTCGGCCGCATCGACCTTGGCCACGTCTCCGGCGGGGCCCCAGTAGGAGCAGTCGTCCGGGCCCTCCGCGTGCGGGGCCAGCGGGCAGGCCAGGGCCTTCCGGTCCGCCAGCGGCGGGTCCGTCCGGACGAGCTTGAGCCAGTAGGCCTTCCCGACCCCCGGGGCCTCGCCCGGGCGCGCCTTCTCCCAGGCGGCCTCGGCGCGGTGGAGCCGGCGCAGGTTGTCCATGCACGCGGTGACCTTGCCCCAGCGGCGCGCGCTGGACCACGCGGGGATCACGAGGGCCACCACGATCGCGGCCGCCGCAAGCGCCACGAGCAGTTCGACCAGCGTGAATCCCGACCTCCCGCGCCGCGGGCGCGGGATCTCCGCCTGGAAACAAGGGCGCGGGCGCCCGGTCGGGCCCTCCTGAAGGGGGCGATGGAATGGATGAATGATGGCGAAGGGGACGCTCCCTTCGGCGCGGCTGTCGCGGGCACGGCGCCCGATCTCAAAGAACTCGCTTTCCATAAGAAGTATATCCTATCCAACGGGGACGGGACATCAATCGGATTTGAATTTCTCCTTCAGCTCCAGCGCGGCCGCGTCTTCCGGGTTGTCCCGCAGGGCCCGCTCCACCTCGGCCCGCGCGCGCTCCTTCTCGGAGCGGCGCCAGAGGAACCGCGCGTAGGCCGTGCGCGCGGGCGCGCCTCGCGGGTCCCATCCCACGGCCTCCTCCAGCAGGGCGCGCGCCTCGTCGATCCGTCCCCCGGCCTCCGCCACCTGCGCCAGGCCGACCTGCGCGTCCACCGTCCGGGGGCGCGCCTTCAGCGCCTCGCGATAGCGCGCCGCCGCCTCGTCCGGTTTCCCCTGGCGCGCCAGGATCCATCCTTCCAGGACGCGCGACTTCGCGCAGGAGCCGCAGAGCGAGGGGACGCCCGAGAGCGCCCGCAGGGCCTCATCGAGGAGCCCGGCCGCCTGGAGCTCGAATCCCTGGCGGTGCGCGGCCCGGCCCGCGCGCTCGGCGTAGCGCACGGCCAGGGGGTCCTCCGGATTGGCATCGAGGACCGCGTCCATGGCCTTCCGGAAGGCCGGGGGATCGTCCGCCCCGCCCGCCAGGAGCGCCCGGCCGAACCGCCGGCGCGATTCGGTGAACCGGTCGAGCCTCCGGACCGCGGCCTCGTCGAGCCCGGCCTCCTCCAGGATTTCCTTCGGGTTGCGCCGCCGGTCCCCCAGGATGGAGACCATCTCCGGCAGGCTCGCCCGGAGCATCGAGAGGGGCGCCGTGTACTCGATCCAGCAGTCGTCGTCCGTCATCGGCGGCGCCCCTTTCCCCAGCTCCGCCAGCTCCCGGGGGCCCGTCACGTAGCAGGCCAGGAAGTGGGCCGCGTCGCGGATGTCGATCTCGGCGAGCTTCCGGGCCGCGGCGGGGAAGCGGAGCCGCCGCCCGACCTCGTCGAACCGCCACTTCCGCTCCTCGATCGTCCCCATCAGGAGGTAGTCCCCCTGCGGATTCATCTCCCAGAGGTTGGAATGGGGGAAGACCTGCGTGAAGGTGCGGACCACCCCCTGGAAGTCCCGCGGTGAAATCCGGTACGCCTGGACCCACTGGGCGAAGATCCCGCCCGGCTTCAGGCGGGCGCGCGCCTCCCTGAAGAACTCGACCGTGAAGAGGTTGGCCATCCCGCTTACCCAGAGGTTAGAGGGCTCGGAGGCGATCACGTCCCAGCTCTTTCCGGCGTAGCGGACGTGCGCGCGGGCGTCGCCCGCGATGACGCGCGTGCCGGGGCGGGTGCAGGCGTCGCCGTTCACGTCCGCGAAGTGGGCGGCGGCGCGAACCACGGCGGGCGAGATCTCCACGCACTCCACGGACTCCGCGTCGTGCGCCTGCGCGCTGGAGAGGGTGATCCCGCTTCCCAGGCCGATCACCAAAACGTCCCGCGGGGCGGGGTGGAGGACCAGGGGGATGTGCGCCGTGAGCATCTGGGCGGCCGTGTCGTCACTGCCCCAGGTGGCGTCCGTCTTCCCGTTGATCCGCAGGAACCGCGCCCGGGGGGTGCGGTGCACGGTCACCAGCCCGAAGGCGTCCCAGTAGGCGGCCTCCAGGCCGCTGTGGCGGGACATCTCGGCGAGGGTCACGTCCTCGGCGACCATGACGCGGTCGAGGCGGCCCGCGTACAGGTACGTGCCCATCGAGGCCGCGGCCAGGTCCCACCGGGGGACGAGGAACAGGGCTGCGCCCGCGGCCGCCGCGGCGCCCGTGAGCCATCCCTTGCGCCTGGGCCCTGCCGCCGCGCCCAGCCAGAGCGCCACCATCGCCGCCGCCAGGCGGACTCCCGCCGCCAGCCGGGGCGCGAGGGCGGCCGCGAGGCGGGGCACGAGGAGGGGCGCGGCGCCCAGCGGCCCCGC
>CAYNDR010000560.1:0-3030 GCA_964395295.1 uncultured Planctomycetales bacterium | reverse complement strand
TGCCGAAGCGGGCGGCGAATCCGTTCTCGATGGGGCCCTCCGGGCTCGGGGCCTGCCGGCCCGGATCGGACACCGTGGATGTGGGCGCGGAGGCCCGCCAAGAGGCCGTCGATGTCCTCCGCGACAGGCGCCTCTTCGACCTCATCCTCGAGGATTTCGAGAAACTCGGCCTCGTGGGCGAGCGGGAGAACAAGATCGCCGGCTACCTCGTCGCCGTCTCACGCAAGATGGACGACCCCCTCTCCATGCTGCTTCTTTCCCGCTCCGCGGCCGGCAAGTCCACCATCGCCGACGCCATCGCGTCGCTCGCACCCCCCGAGGACGTTCTGCGCCTCACCCGCCTCACGGGACAGGCGCTCTTCTACGGGAAGGAGTCCATCCGGCACAAGCTCCTAGTCGTCGAGGAGGAGTCGGGCGTCTCCGACGCCGCCTACGCCATCCGGGTGCTCCAGTCCGCGAAAAGGCTTGCCGTCGCCACCCCCCAGGGCTCCTACGAGGTCGAGGGCCCCGTCTCCGTCATCGTCACCACCACCTCCTCCGACCTCAACGACGAGACCCGCAGCCGCTTCCTCGTGGTCTCGGTAGACGAGTCCCGCGAGCAGACCCGCGCCATCCAGGAGGCCCAGCGGAAACGGGAAACAGGAGAGTCCCCCCCGCGCGAGGAGATCCTCCGCCGCCACCATGCCATCCAGCGGTGCCTGCGGCCGCTCCGGGTCATCAATCCCTACGCCCCCCGGCTCACTTTCCCCGACCACCGCCTCTCCACGAGGAGGGAGCACTCGAAGTACCTCGGGCTCATCCGGGCGGTGGCCTTTCTCAGGCAGTACCAGCGCGAAGAGGAAGACGGCACGATTAGGGTGGAGCTCGAGGACATCGAGGCGGCCCACAAGCTCGCCGACGCCATCCTGGGGCAGGACCTCGAGGACCTCTCCCCGCCGGCGAGGAGACTCCTTGACGCGATCTATGGTTGGAAGCCCAAGGGGCCATTCACGAGGAGGGAGGCCTGCCGCGCGCTCGGGTGGCCCTGGGTCCAGGTCTGGACGTACACCCGGGAGCTTGTGACCCAGGAGTGGCTCCTGCCCGAGGGGGGGAGGCCCCAGAGGCTCCAACTCGCCTGGGACGGGCGCGACGGCCGGGTGTGCCTGGGGTTGCGCCCCATCAAGGAGATCCAGGCGGATATCGGCCGAAAATCGGGTCCTGTCGGACCGGGAGAAAAGCCGTGAAACAACGTCCAGGAGGCCGTTTGCGGCATGATAAAGGCACTTCGGCCCCTCCTGTCCCCTCCCGGGAGGGGGATGGGGGTCTTCACGCCGCGTTCTCCACGGCAAGAAAAGCGGGTGGGCGAATCATGATCGGTCAGGCCCTGGAGGCGTACGCGGGATACCTCTCTTCCAAAGGATACTCCCCCCACACGATCCGCCTGACGATGAACCTGGCCTCGGCGTTCTACCGCCTGAGCGGGCTCGGGCCCCGCTCGGCGGTCTCGGACGTCACCCCGTCCACGGCCGAACGGGTGATGAGGGGCTTGCACCGCCGCTACCGGGAAGGGACGGCTTGGACCTATTCCGTGCGTCTCCTGGCTCTCTTCCGGGTGTTTGCGGCCGGGGGGCTGATCCTTGAGAATCCCTTCGGCCGCCTTTCCCCGCCCCCCAAGCCCCGGCCGCTCATGGGACCCACCCTCACGGCGGAGGAGATCCTGCGGCTCCTCAAGGCCCCCCGGGTCGATCTCCCCTCGGGTCTCCGCAACCGCGCGATCCTGGAGGTCTTCTACTCGACGGCGATCCGCCTCTCCGAATGCGCGCATCTGGAGACGGGCGACCTCGACTTCTCCAAGGGGACGCTGCTGGTCCGCCATGGCAAGGGCGGCAAGGACCGGATGGTGCCCCTCGGGGAGGAGGCGATCCGGTGGGTGAAGCGGTACCTCAAGCGGGTGCGGCCCCGGTTCGCCCCCAAGGAAGAGCGAGCGCTCTGGGTGGGCCAGGAAGGCCGTCCGGTGGCACCGTGTTGGATCCAGGTCATGGTCCGGCGGCTGGGGAGGCGGGCCCGGATCGCGAAATCCGTGACGCCCCACACGCTGAGGCGGACTTGTGCGACGCACCTCCTCGAGGGCGGCGCCTCGGCCTGGGCGGTCAAGGAGATCCTGGGCCACGCGGACGCAAAGACCCTGTCGCGATATCTCCGGCTTGATCTGCGGAGGCTGAAGGAGACCCATGAGAAGAAGCACCCCCGCGCCTGACCCATGGTCGCTGTGGCTCACACGGTATTTGAAGCGTCTGGAGGCGACCGGTCACGCGGCAAAGACGATCGTCTCCCGGAAGGACCTCGTGGGCCGTTTCGCGGCCTACGCGAAGGAGGCGGGGGTGCGGACCCCCCAGGCCGTGGGGGCCGACCTCCTGCGGGCCTATCTCCTCTACCGGAGGGAGACCCCCAATCGCCGGGGCCGCAAAGACCGGCCGATGACCCTGAATACCCATCTGCTGGCGCTCCGGCGGTTCCTGGAGTACCTCTCGATGGAGGGGGTGGTGGCGCCTTCTCTTGTGGAAGCGGTGGAATACGTCAAGGCGCCCCGGACCCTGCCGCGGGACATCCCCACCGACCTGGAGGTCCGCCGGATGCTCTCCACGGCGGACACGGCGCGGGGGACGGGGTTCCGGGACCGCGCCATCCTGGAGGTGCTCTATTCGACGGGGATGAGGCGGCAGGAGCTGATCGACCTCAAGATCGAGGACGTGGATCTCGACCAGGGCTACGTCCGGATCGAACGGGGCAAGGGTGCCAAGGGCCGGGTGGTGCCGCTCGGGCGGGTGGCGGCGGATTGGGTGAGGCGGTATTTGCTCGCGATCCGTCCGGAACTGACCCGGGGCCGGAGGGACGAGGGGTGGCTGTTTCTCACGAAATCGGGGGGGAAGCTGGACGGGGAGACGGTCCGTCAGGTGGTGGCAAAGGCCTCGGAGCGGGCGGGTCTCGAGAAGAAGCTGGGGCCGCACGCGCTCCGCCGCGCCTGCGCCACCGAGATGATCCGGCGGGACG
>CAYNDR010000559.1:0-3088 GCA_964395295.1 uncultured Planctomycetales bacterium | reverse complement strand
TGGCGGGGAGCTGGAAGTCGAGGTCGTTGCCGGACAAGAGAGTGACGCGCCCCTCCCCCAGGAGCGTCCCCGAGAGCACGCTCTTCTCCTTGACGGCCGCCACCACCCGCGGCCAGGCCCCCTGGGCCTCCCGCGTGTCCTGGGGGACGCCCTCGAAGGCGGGCGGCGGCGGGGGCGGAGGCGCCTCCTCCCCGGCGGCCGGGCCGGCGTCGGCCGGCGCGGCCGGGCGGGCCGAGGGGGCCGCCGCGGGGGCCAGCCGGAGCGCCTCCGGGAGGCTCACCAGGTCCGCGCTCCGCGCCATCCGGAACAGCGCCGCCTCCAGGACGATCCGCGGGCTGGCGCCCTCGCGGATGCGGCGCCGGGCCTCCAGGGTCAGCTGGATGAAGTAGAGGAGCGCGTCGGGGGTGAAGGCCGCCGCCTCCTTCTCGCACTCGGCGAGGTCCGCCTCCGGGAGGTCCACCACGTCCGGGTCCTTCCCGCAGACCTTGACCGCCAGCAGGGCGCGGAACCGCTCCATGATCTGGTCGACGAAGGCCCCCGTGTCCACGCCCGAGGCGAAGATCGCGGCGAGGGAGGAGAGGACCTTCGCGGCGTCGCCCGCCCCGAGCGCGCGGGTCAGCGCGGAGAGGCGCTCCCCGCCCGCCTCGCCGAGGACGGCCGCCACGTCGTTCCCGGTCAGCCCCTGGGCCTTGAAGGAGACGAGCTGGTCGAGGAGGCTCTCGCCGTCGCGCATGGACCCGTGGGCCGCGCGCGCCACGGCGGCCAGGACGGCGTCCTCGACCTCCAGCTTCTCCTGGTCCGTCACCTGCCGGAGGCGCCGGGCGATGTCGGCGGAGGTGATGCGGCGGAATTCGAAGCGCTGGCAGCGCGAGGTGATGGTCTCGGGGAGCTTGTGGGGCTCGGTCGTGGCGAAGAAGAACTTGACGTGGGGCGGGGGTTCCTCGAGGGACTTCAGCAGGGTGTTGAAGGCCTCCCGCGTCAGCATGTGGGCTTCGTCGATGATGTAGATCTTGGAGCGCGCCCGCAGGGGGGAGTAGCGGATGCCCTCCCGCAGGTCGCGGGCGTCCTCGACGGAGCGGTTCGAGGCGGCGTCCATCTCGATGACGTCGGCGTCGGTGCCTTCGTGGACGGCCAGGCAGATCTCGCAGGCGTTGCAGGGGCGGTCGCCGGGGCCTTTGGCGCAGTTGAGGGCCTTGGCGAAGATGCGGGCCATGGTGGTCTTGCCCACGCCGCGGGGGCCGCTGAAGAGGTAGGCGTGGCCCACCCGGTTCTCGGCGATGGCGTTCCGGAGGGTGCGGGAGACGTGCTCCTGGCCCACGACCTCGTCGAAGACCACGGGGCGGTAGCGCCGGGCGAAGACGGTGTAGGGGGCCGCCTTGGGCATCGGGCGCCGATTATACCCGCCGCCGGGGCGCCGGGAAAGCGAAAAGCCCGGCTCAGTCGAAGATCGACTTCCCGAACTTCTCCGCCCACTCGTCCCACTGCTTGATGGCCGCGGCGTTCTCCATCGGGGGGAGCTGGGCGCGGTAGCCGAAGTCCCCTCCGCGGTTGAGCGGCCGCAGGGCGTTGATCGCGATCGTCCGCGTGTCCCTCTGCCCGCTCCGGAGGCACTGGACGAGCGCCGGGACGCCCCCCGGGTTCCGGCAGCGCGCCATCGATTCGCCGGCCATGAGGCGGAGGTCCTCGTCGTCGCCGGAGGCGGCCTCCTCCAGGATCCTCGAGAGCTCCCGGTCGCCCGCCGCGCCCACCACGCGGGCCGCCGAGAGGCGGACCCCCTTGTCCGAGAGCGCCTTCTGGAGCGGCACCTTGAGGTCCTCGGGGGGAAGCTTCGAGAGGACCGCCTCGAGCTGGATGGTGTACTCGATCTGGGTGATCGAACGGCGCATCTCGTCGAGGATCCGCGGGGCGGCGTGCCGGGCGTAGGGCTTGAGCTGGTGCGCGGCCTCTTCGGGCTTCGCCTTGCCGGCGCGGACGGAGGCGATCGCGGATTCCGTCTCCAGCAGGATCTGCTCCACCGTCTTGATGGTCATCTTCCCGGGGTCCTCCGGGTTCGCCTGGCCTTCCTTGGGGGGGCCGGCCTGGGCCGTCCGGGGGGCGGCGCCCGAGGCGGCCGCCGCGAGGGACTTCATGTCGGCCTCCAGGCGCTCCATGCGGGCCAGCAGGTCCGCCATCAGGATCTCGGCCTTCCCCAGCCGCTCCACCTCCGGGCCCCTCTTGGCCAGCAGGTCTTCGTAGAGTTTCAGCTGGAGGTCGTTCTTGTCGGACATCGTCGCCTTGAGGCTCTGCAGGTCGGAGCGGACCTTCTCCACCTCCTCGCGGGTGGGGCCGCTGGAGCACCCGAGGAACGCCAGGACCGACAGGACCACGGTGGTTCTCATGCCCGCCTCCATGGATTCGCTATCTTGGACGCCCGTTGGACGCCGATCCCTGCGCGGGTTCGATCCTCACGTCCCGGTCCCCGCGCACGACCGTCCCCACGATCCTCGCCTTCTCGCCCGCCCGGGCGAGCGTCCGGAGGATCGGACGCGTGTAGTACGGCGCCGTCACGACCGCCATCCCCACGCCCATGTTGAAGACGCGGTACATCTCGGCGGGGGGGACGTCCCCCAGCTTCTGGAGGAAGGGGAAGACCGGCGGCACCTCCCACGTCCCCTCGCGGATCTCCACGGCGCAGCCCTTGGGGAGGACCCGCGGGATGTTCTCGACCATCCCGCCCCCGGTGATGTTGGCGATCGCCTTGACCGCCTTCTTCACCTTGTACCGCCGCAGGACCTGCCGGACCGCCTTCGCGTAGATCCGCGTGGGCCGCAGGAGGGCCTCCCCCAGCGTGGAGTCCTCGAACCGCTCGCCGAGGTCCCGCCCCTCGACGATCTTCCGGACGAGCGAGTAGCCGTTCGAGTGGATCCCGCTGGAGGCGATGCCGATCACGTCGTCCCCGGGCTTCACGGAGGAGCCGTCGATGAGGCGCGACTTCTCCGCGATCCCCACGCAGAAGCCCGCCAGGTCGTAGTCGCCCTCCGCGTACATCCCCGGCATCTTGGCGGTCTCCCCCCCGAGGAGCGCGCACTCCGACTGCTCGCAGCCGGCC
>CAYNDR010000558.1:0-3145 GCA_964395295.1 uncultured Planctomycetales bacterium | reverse complement strand
GCGCATTCGTCTCTCTACCCATAAAGGCACCTTGACCCGCCAAATCGGATGAGGAATGGCGGAAAATAATCGAAAACGTTCTCTCATTCCGCATCCAGCCCTATCCAGATCAAGCCTCCGTTCCATACACGGCCTCTGCATTAAGGGTCCCTTGGCCCCCCAAACCGGAAGGGGTGGGACGCTAAAAATATCGAAATACATTATGGGCCGGGGAGACAAGGCCCCCTTCCTGCCTGATCGCATGGATCTCGGTCTCGTTTTCATCATCGTGGGCCTCTACTTAAAGGGCAAGTTCACCCCCCAAACTGCGAGAGAGTTGCGTAAAATAATTCGATCGGCTCTGAATGCCCCCTCTCGATCCCCGGTTCCTGCCCTTGGCCTACGGCCGGGGGCCCCGCGTGGGCGGGGCGGTCGCGCGTGTTCCCTTCCCCCGCCCGCCGAGCGGAGCGAGGGGGCGGGGGACCTTCTCCTTTGACAATATACCGATCCTCCCTCCCCCTTCGCCCTTGACCGCGCCGGAGGCGCGGGCCCCTTGGCTTGGCCCTTGCCCTTGTTCGACGCCACCCCGCAGCCGCCGGAGGCGGCGGAGGGGGAACGCGCGGGCCTTTTCCCCTGCTCCTTTGATCGGATGCGACTTGTTGTATAATCCTCGGACAGGCGGATATCCCAAGGACATCCGCATGAAGGAGGATCGGTGAGGCTGCTCGCAGCCGTCTTCTCCATCGCCGTCGCGGTCGCGGCCTGGAGGCTCTCCGCAAGGACGCCCAGGCCGGAACCGGAGGTCGCGCCCGCCCGTGAAAATTCTGCGGGCGAGCCGGACTCCTCCGGGCTCTCCAGGAGACCGAAGATCCTCAAGCGGGACGACCAGGGGCGCGTCCTCGTCGAGATCGACGTGCGCGGCTGGGAAGTGCAGTACACACGGGACGAGGCTGGACGGGTGATCCGGAAGGACTGGATCCATCCTCGGGAACGGAACAACACCTGGGTGCGCTGCTGGACATACGAAGCCGAGACGGGACGGGTCATCGAGGAGATCGACATCGTGGGGCACAAGAAGTCCCTCCGCTATGGCGAGGACGGCAAGGTCGCGGAGATTCTGGTCCCCGAGGGATTCATCGAGGAAGCCCAGCAGCACCGGCTGATGTCCCTCCAGACGGCGGCGTCCGGCGCTCGCAAGCCGCCCGCCGTCACTTTCTTCTATGACAACGCGGGCCGGGTCGTCGAGCGCCGGGAAGAAATCCCGAAGGAATAGGATGAAGGCCGTCGGCAGGTAGAGCGGTCTTCGGCGCCCTCCACAATAGAAGCAGGATGTGATCCCGCGGTTTCCCGCTCTCTCCAGGCGCCCGTCCGCGATCCCAGAATCCATTGCCCTTGAAAATCCCAGGCGCCCCGGCGCGGTGCGCCCCGCCTTTCCCTGATTACCCATTTATGGGCTGCGATCCCTCGGGGGTGGAACGTTCCCCGCCCGCCCCGCCAGGCGACATGCACATTTCCATTGACTCTCCTCGCCGGAGTTGGCTAGATGGAGAACCTCCTGGAAGAAGCACCCGGAGGCGCACCAAAGGAGAGCCCTGCACGACTTGACCGGGGTTTGCGCGGGGCAGGCGTGGGTTAGAGGCGTCCGCCTCCATCTATCTGTGGCGGACAGGTGCGCAAGGAGTCGGGTGTGGGTGTAGGGAGGGATAAAGTCCCGGTCATCGTAGTCGGCCTGCTCGGGGTTGTCCTCCTGGGCGGGATCATCGCCGTCCGCCTCCTGCCGTCATCCGCCGGCCAAGGGACCAACGCCGCCCTCGCCCACGATCCCGACAAGCCCCGCCGCGGGCCCCGCGCCTATCAGGAATCCATCGAAGGACAGCGCTACGTCAACCGGGACCTCGGGATCGCCCTCTCGGGCCCCAAGGACTGGTCGATGGCGCTGGGGACCCGCACGGAAGAGGAAGCCCCCTATGAAGGACTCCTGGTCAAGATGCAGCCCCCGGGGCCGCCCGACGAGGAGACCCTGGTGCGGCCCCTGGTCTCGGTCGTCAAGCGATCCTTGCCGTCCGCGGGCGGCGGCGATCCCCTGGATTACATCCGCCAGCAGCTCCTGGACTCCAAGAAGACCGTGACGGAGCCACCGGCCCTCGTGGAGGTGAGGGGAAAGCGAATGGGGCGGGTGGGATACGAGATGCCCAGCGGGCGGGGGAAGATCCGGATCGTCCAGCACGTCTACCTGCGCCCGGGAGAGGCGATCATCGTGAGCGCCATGGCGCCCTCCGGGGCCTTCGGGAAGCTGAGCGGGACGTTCGAGGAAGTTTTGAAATCGCTCGGGATCGGTTTATAGTTGAGGCGAAGAGCCATGAGAAAGACGACGACGCGCAAGGGCGCCACCTGGATCCTTCCGCGGCGCGCCACGAAGGCGATCTGCGTCTTCTTCAGCGTCCTCTTCCTCTTCTATTGCGACGGCTTCTTCGGCATGATGGCCTCCGCCAAGGGATCCACCGCCATCGCCGCGCCCAAGGGCCTCGTGCCCCCGGGATTGCCTGCCGACGCGGCCTCTTCCCTCCCCACGATCCCGCCGGCCCCGTCTCCCCGCCCGCAGGCCGTCGATTGGGAGCCCGGGGACGTGGTGGTGGGCGTGAACCACAGCCAATATAAAGTGTATAGCAAGGCCGGCGTGTACAAGGAGACCCTCAACGACGGCCTAGATGACGGGACGGACCCCTCCTACACGACGGGCATGGCCTTCGACCGGGACTTCGACCTGTGGACCACGAACTTCTCGAAGTCGATCGTGAATCGCCTCTCCCGGGAGCACCCCCACCAGGTCCTCCAGCGGATCGACATCGCCGACCCGGGCGGGGGCAATTGCGAGTCGGTGACCTTCGCGGAGAACGGCGATCTTTTTGTCGCGAGCCCCTTTCCCGCGAAGACCACCGGGAGGCTCCTCAGGTTCACCCCGGGGGGCCTGCTCCTGAGATCCTACGAGCCTGATGTCGAGGTCACCCCGGGCCCCAGGTACACCCAGGTGGACTGGATCGACCTCTCCAGGGACCAGAAGACGCTCTTCTACACGTCGGAGGGCAAGAGGGTTCTGAGGTACGACGTCGAGGCGGGCCGGTGGAGGCCGTCGACACGGTAACGGCGGGGGCGTTGTCGACATCCG
>CAYNDR010000557.1:586-3153 GCA_964395295.1 uncultured Planctomycetales bacterium | reverse complement strand
CTCGATGTTGGGGGGCAGGTCGGGACGGTTCAGGCGGTCGCGCTGGCCCACCAGCAGGAGCTTCGCCTGGGGCAGTTGGCGGGCGGCTTCGATGGCGCCCAGGACGATCTCCTCGGGCGCGTGGTCCCCGCCCATGCCGTCAATCGCGATGCGCATTGGAGTCGGGGAAGCGGACTACAACTTCTTCATGTCGACGATCATCTCGCCCTTGTAATAGCCGCAGGTGCCGCAGACCCGGTGCGACATCTTCGGCTGGCTGCACCGGGGGCAGATGGAGAGGTTCGGGACATGGACGTGGTCGTGCGACCGCCGGTGGCCTCGCCACGACTTGGCGAGCTTCCGCTTCGGGTTGGGCATAAACTCTCCTGCAGGCCCCGCTCTGCGCGAGGTTGACAGGGCGAAGTTTAGACCATGGGCCGCTGTTTTTCAAGGAAAAATCCCAGGGGCGCGGCCCGGGGGCCCCGGTCGTTCCCGCGGGGGTGAACCCCCCCCCGGGGGGGCTCACGCCCCCCGCCGGGCGCGGACGAGCCTCTCGAAGGTCTCGAAGCCGGCGAGGATCCGTTCACACAAGGATTGCCCCCGGCGGCGAAACGGAGTATATTCCCTGAGCCCAGGAGGAGAGGTGGAGCCGAATCCCCCGAAGCCCCTCATCGTGCAGTCCGATCGCACGCTCCTGCTCGAGGTCCGCCATCCGCTCTACGAGTCGGCTCGGGGCGAGCTGGCGCGGTTCGCCGAGCTGGTCAAGAGCCCGGAGCACATCCACACCTACCGGATCACGCCGTTGTCGCTCTGGAACGCCGCGGCCGGGGGGATGACCGCCGACGCGGTGCTCGCCGTCCTCGACCGCTACTCCCGGTACGCGGTGCCCCCCAACGTGGCCTTCGAGGTCCGCGAGCAGGTGGGCCGCTACGGCCGCATCAAGCTCGTCGCGCGCGGCGCGGACTACGCGCTCGCCTGCGACGACCCGGCGCTGGCGGAGGAGATCTGGAACCACAAGGACCTCCGCCCGCTCTTCTCGGGGCGCCCGGAGCCGGCCCTGCTCCTCGTGCCGGCGGGCTCCCGCGGCATGGTGAAGCAGGCCCTCACGCGCGCGGGCCACCCGGTGGACGACCGCGCGGGCTACGTGGAGGGCGCCCCCCTGGAGATCGCCCTCCGCGCGCCGGCGCTCTCCGGCGAGCCCTTCGCCCTGCGCCCCTACCAGGTGGACGCGGCGGAGATCTTCCACGCCGGCGGCTCGGCGGCGGGCGGGAGCGGCGTGATCGTCCTGCCGTGCGGCGCGGGCAAGACGCTGGTCGGCATGGCGGTCATGGAGCGCCTCAAGACCCACACGCTCATCCTGGCCACGGGCACCGTCGCCGTGCGGCAGTGGCGGCGCGAACTGCTCGACAAGACCACGCTCAAGCCCGAGGAGATCGGGGAGTACACCGGCGAGTCCAAGGACGTCCGCCCCGTGACCCTGGCGACCTACAACATCCTCACCCACCGCCGGCGGCGCGAGGAGGAGTTCACCCATTTCCGGATCTTCGACGGCGTGAACTGGGGGCTGATCGTCTACGACGAGGTGCACCTCCTGCCGGCGGAGGTCTTCCGCGCCACGGCGCAGATCCAGGCGCGGCGGCGGCTGGGGCTCACCGCCACGCTCATCCGGGAGGACGCCCTCGAGGCCGACGTCTTCAGCCTCATCGGCCCGAAGAAGTACGACGCGCCCTGGAAGGACCTGGAGCGGCAGGGCTGGATCGCGCCCGCCTCGTGCGTCGAGATCCGCATCCCGCTCGGCGATCTGGAGCGGATGCGCTACGCGACGGCGACGGACCGCCACAAGTTCCGCATCGCCTCGGAGAACCCGGACAAGACGGACGTGGTCCGCCGCCTGATCGAGACCCACCGCGGGGACCGGATCCTCGTGATCGGGCAGTTCCTGGACCAGATCGAGGGGATCGCGCGCCTGCTCTCCCTCCCGCTCATCACGGGCAAGACCCCCGTGCGCGAGCGGGAGCGGCTCTTCGACGCCTTCCGCCGCGGCGAGGTCCCGCGCCTGGCGCTCTCCAAGGTGGGGAATTTCTCGATCGACCTCCCCGACGCGAACGTCCTCATCCAGGTCTCCGGCCAGTTCGGGTCGCGGCAGGAGGAGGCCCAGCGGCTGGGACGGATCCTGCGGCCCAAGAAGGACGGAGGCACGGCGCGCTTCTACACGGTCGTGAGCCGCGCGACCTGCGAGGAGGAGTTCGCGGCCAACCGCCAGCTTTTCCTGACGGAACAGGGATACGCCTACGAGATCGTGGCGGACGGCGCGCTGTTCGTGCCCCAGGGGGAGGGATTCCAGAGGATATCGCTGTGCTGATCGAGGAGCTGAGGAGGCAGGTCAAGGGGGCGGTGGCCGCGCCCTTCGATCCCAAGCGCCACGCGGAGCGCTACCGCGCCCAGCCGCGGGAGCTCCGCCGGATCGTCAACGCCGTCTACCGCGCCGGCGGGGAGATGGCGTTCTCCGCCTTCGGTCCCGCGACGCCCCTGCCTGCCGGGGCCTTGAGGATCCTCCAGGACGCGGGGCTCCTCTACGCCTCGCCGTC
>CAYNDR010000557.1:0-576 GCA_964395295.1 uncultured Planctomycetales bacterium | reverse complement strand
AGAAGCCCGGGCGCGTGGTCCTGCCCCTGGAGGTGCGCTTCGCGACGCCCCTGCGGGAGACCGAACCCGACGGCCTCGTCGAGGCCCTCAAGATCTACCCGCGGGCCGTGCTCTGGTCGATCGCCTCCGCGCGCGGCGTCCCGGTCGACGGGGCCGACGAGTACACCCTGCGGGCCCGGCTCCTCCGCCACGCGGCGTCGGGGGCGGTCCTTGAGGGGATGGATCCCGCGCGGCTCGGGCCGATCAGGCTCCTGCGCGAGCGCGGCTGGACGATGGACTACGACAAGCTCCTCCGGGAGCTCGGCCTGCGGAAGGGCGGGCTTCCCACGCTGGTGAACGACCTCTTCGCCTCCCTGCGGGCCGATTGCAACGGGCTGGAGGACCTGTTCCTGCGCCTGCTGGTCGTCCCGGTCCGGTCGGAGGCCGAAAGTTCCTATTTCCGTTCCGTGGCGGTGACACGGGAATTCCGCGCCCGGATCGACGAGCTGTTCCGCGTCCCGGAGCCCCCGCCCGCGCCGAAGAAGGAGTCGCCGGCGAAGGCCGCGCCGCGGCGCCCGGCGCCTCCTCCGGAGGAAC
>CAYNDR010000556.1:0-3157 GCA_964395295.1 uncultured Planctomycetales bacterium | reverse complement strand
GCCCGCGGCCGTTCTCGTAGGCCTCGCGGATGCCGGCGGCGCCGCAGATGATGCCGCCGGTGGGGAAGTCCGGCCCCGGGACGATCTTCATGAGGTCGGCCGTGGACGCCTCCGGGTGGCCGATCAGGTGGATGATCGCGTCGCAGACCTCCGAGAGGTTGTGCGGAGGGATGGAGGTGGCCATGCCCACGGCGATGCCCACGGCGCCGTTGCAGAGGAGGTTGGGGAACTTGGAGGGGAGGACCAAGGGCTCCTCGCGCGTCTCGTCGAAGTTGGGCGCGAAGTCGACCGTGGCCTTCTCGATGTCCTCCAGCATCTGCGTGGCGTAGTCGGTCATGCGCGCCTCGGTGTAGCGCATGGCCGCGGGGGGATCGCCGTCCACGGTGCCGAAGTTGCCCTGGCCCTCGATGAGGAGGTACCGCGTGGCGAAGTCCTGGGCCAGGCGCACCAGCGTGGGGTAGATCGCCATGTCGCCGTGCGGGTGGTACTTTCCCATCGTCTCGCCCACGATGGTGGCGCACTTGCGGGTCTTGGATCGCGGCCCCAGCCCCAGATCGTTCATCGCGAAGAGGATCCGGCGCTGGGAGGGTTTCAGGCCGTCGCGGACGTCCGGCAGGGCCCGGGAGACGATCACGCTCATCGCGTAGTTGAGGTAGGAGTCCTTCATCTCCTCCTCGATCAGCGTGGGGACCAGGCGGCCCCCGGGCGGGACGTCCCCGGGTTTGGGCGGAGCCGGCTTGGGGTCCTTCTCCTCAGGCATGGGACTGTCATTATATCCGTCCCGGGCCGCCGCGCAAGCATACGGGAGGCCGGGAAAACCCGCATCTACCTGGAGCCCAGTCGGTTAAGACAACCATCAAGTTCCCGCCGCCATCTGGCCGAAATGGGCCCATAGGAGGCGCGGGAGGATGAAGGTCCTGTCGGCGGGTGGGCTGGCCGCGGTATTGCTTGCGGCGGTCCTGACCGTCACGCTGTCCGGTTTCTCCCGCCAAGTGGACTTCCTGAAGGCGCGCCTGGACGCCTCGGAGTCGAACCTCGGCCTGGCGCGGATGGAGATCGAGCGCCTCTGCCTGGAGAACCGGGACATCTCCGACCGGATGGAGACGGAGATGACGAGCCGGATCGCGCGGATCGAGACCCGCTCGCGGAGCGAGGCGCTGGGGGTCATGCGCGCGCTCACGCGGGACGTGGAGGCCCTCTACCGCGACGTGCTCCATCCCTCCGTCCAGGTGAGCGGCCAGGGCGGGGTGGGGGGCGGCACGCTCCTCTACAGCCGCGGGGGACGCAGTTACGTGATCTCGGCCTACCACGTGGTGCAGAAGGCGTCCGCGAGGAAGGAGGCCCCCGATCCGGCCTGCGCGATCGAGGTGAAGCTGTACGACGACCGCGGCGTCCCCGTGGAGACCGCGGAAGGGACCCTCGCGGCCTTCGACGAGAAGAAGGATCTGGCCCTGCTGAGGCTCCGCTCGGAGAAGGCCCGGCCGAACGTGGCGCGCCTGGCCTCGCGCGACACCCTGCGGGGGATCAAGGTGTTCACGCCCGTCTACGCCGTGGGGTGCCCCCTCGGCCACGATCCCCTGCCCACGCTCGGCGAGGTGGCCACGCTCAAGAAGGAGGTCGGGGGGGAGCATTTCTGGATGATGAACGCCCCCACCATCTTCGGGAACTCGGGCGGGGGCATCTTCCACCGCGAGACCCGCGAGCTGATCGGCGTCTCGGCCATGATCTGCACCTACGACGGGGTGGTCTCCACTCCGGTGCCGCACCTCGGCATCCTGGTCTCGCTGGAGACGGTCTACGACTGGCTGGACTCGCTCGGGTATCGGTTCGTGTACGATCCCGAGTGCGACCCGGAGACGTGCGGGGCCGATCCCGGGGACGCCGACGCCAAGGCCCCCTTCGGCACCCCCCCGGCCCGCCGCGGCCCCGTGGTCCAGATCGAGTGGTAGGCCCCAGCTGTTAACGCTGTCGCGACTCGACAGAGTTAACAGCTTGATAACGCCGGCGCGACTCGACAGTGTTAACAGTTGAATTCCGACCGGGGCGGGCTACAATCAGGCGGTGAAGATGCGCGTGGAGCGCGAGAGAGAGGTCTTCCGCGGGCGCGTCATCCGGCTCGTCGTCAAGGACTTAAGGCTCCCGAACGGGCGGCGAACGACGTTCAACGTCGTCGAGCACCCCGGCGCGGTGGCGATCGTGCCAATCTTCGACAACGGGGACGTCATGCTCATCCGCCAGTTCCGCCCGTCGATCGGCCGGGAGATCTTCGAGGTCCCGGCGGGCACGCTGGAGGACGGGGAGAGCCCGCTCCAGACCGCCCGGCGGGAGATCGCGGAGGAGACGGGGTACCGCGCCCGGCGCTGGTCCAAGGTGGGCGAATTCTACACCGCCCCGGGATTCTGCAACGAGCGGATCCACGTCTTCGCGGCCCGGGGCCTGGAGCCGGCCCGCGCCGAGGGGGACGCCGACGAGATGATCCGGCCCGTCCGCATGCCCCTGCGGCGGGCGATCCAGATGATCCGGAACGGGAAGATCCGCGACGCCAAGTCGATCGCCGGACTCCTCCTCTACCATGGACGAAGACAAGAAGGAAAAGAGTAAGAAGCGCGCCGACTCCCTCTTCGGGCAGATCGCGATGCGCCTCAACATCGTGACCCGCCAGCAGCTCGAGGAGGCCCTGGAGCTCCAGCGCTTCGCCAAGGGCCAGAAGCCCCTCGGCGTCATCCTCATGGAGCTCAAGTACGTCGGCGAGAAGGACCTCGGGCGGATCCTGGAGGCCCAGAAGGCCCTCGTGGCCCAGCAGGGCATCCGCCAGAAGGCCGTGCGCGAGGACAACCTCTTCGGCAAGGTGGCCATCCGCCTGGGCTACTGCACCGAGGAGCAGGTGGCCGAGTGCCTGGCGCTCCAGGAACAGCTCCCGCCGGACCGCTTCATGCGCCTGGGCGACATCATGGTGATCAAGGGCTACCTGAGCGTGGAGCAGGTCCGCAAGATCATCGACACCCAGAAGGGGCTCATCGTCTACTGCCCCCAGTGCGACACGCAGTACAACGTCGTCATGTTCCGCCCGGGCGCGTCGCTCCAGTGCTACCGCTGCGGCTCGCCCCTGCGCATCCCCGCCCGCTCCACCACGCGCGCGATCGACGAATCCCTCTAC
>CAYNDR010000555.1:0-3158 GCA_964395295.1 uncultured Planctomycetales bacterium | reverse complement strand
AGGTACAGGCGGATGACGCGGTTCTCGGGGAAGGCCTTCCGGGCCTCCTCGAGGAGGCGCCGGCCCTCGCCGTAGTAGGCTTCCCGGCTCTCCTTCACGCGCAGGAGAGGGCCGCTCTGGATGACCATCCAGATCAGCATCCGGCCTCGGTAGAGGCACCAGATCGGGCGGAGGGGCGAGCCTTCCGAAAGGGCGGGGGGGTGGACCGGCCCCCGCGACTCGGGCTTCACCTTCCCCGTGATGAACCGGCAGAGGTAGCCGTTCTCGGCGGCGCGGGAGTTGTCCTCCGCCGGCCGGTCCTTGCCGTTGGCCCACTCGTCGGCGACCGGGAGGATCTTCGCCAGGTCGGCGCGGAGGGTGGCGTTCAGGTCGTTCCGTCCCTCCAGTTCCTTGAGGGGGCGGAACCGTTCCTTCTCGTCGGGGGTGGTGCCGGCCCGCTGGATGAGGCGGGAGGCCTCGTCCTGGACGGGCCGGGGGAGCGAGAGGGTCACCAGCACCCCGAGGAGGATGTTCATGATAGGTCTCCCGAGTTCCGGATCGCTGGCAATGGCCGGGTGCAAGGATACAATACCGGCGTTCAAATACCGTACGATCGGAGGGCGGGCCATGGCGCTCTCGAGAAGGGAATTCCTGCAGGGGACGGCCGCGATGGCGGCGGGGGCGGCCGCCGCCCGGGGGGCCCAGGCCCGGTGGACGATGCGCCTTTCGACCTCCACGATCATGTTCAAGTCCCTCCCCGTGGAGCAGGCCTGCGGGAAGATCGCGTCGCTCGGGTTCGAGGCCGTGGACATCTGGTCCCCCCACGAGAAGTGCCCGCACCTGGACGACGTGCTCAACCGCCTGGGCGGGGAGAAGCTCAAGGAATTCCTCGCGAAGATCAATCTCAAGCTCTTCGCCTTCAGCGTCTACGCGGGCGGGTACCGGAAGTACGCGGAGCTCCTGGGACAGGCGGGCGGCGGCGTGGCGATCCGCGGAAGCGCCGGGCCGTGCAAGCCCGAGGACCTCACCGCCCGCATGAAGGCCTTTCTCGATGGGCTCAAGCCCGACGCGGAACTCCTGGAGAAGCACAAATCCACGATCGCGATCGAGAACCACGGCAACGCGCTCCTGGATTCGGTGGATTCCTTCAAGGCTTTCGCGGACCTGAACACGAATCCGCGGATCGGCGTCGCGCTGGCCCCCTACCACCTGCAGGGCCTCAAGGCTTCAGTGGAGGAGGCGATCGCGGCGGCGGGGAAGCATCTGTTCTTCTTCTACGCCTGGCAGAAGGGGGGAGGCCTGTCGCAGCTCCCGGGCCACGGACCGACGGACTTCACGCCATGGATCGCGGCGCTCGCGAAGGCGGGCTACGCCGGCTGCGTCAATCCCTTCATGCACGGCGAGCCGGGGCCCGACGCGATGGCCGCCGCGGTGGAGAAGTCGCGGGACTATCTCAAGGCGTGCTATTCCAAGGCGGTGCCGGAATGATCCCGATTCGCCTGGCCCTGGTTGGCGCCCTGTGCGCCGCGTCCGCCCAATCGGATCTGGGGCCTTCGCTCGCCTTCAAGCCCGCGGGGCCGGGCGAGTTCCAGTTCGACACGGGCGTCCTGCGCGGCAAGCTGCGCCCGGGGGGCAAGTCGCGCGGGCTTTCCTCGGTCGTCCATGTCCCCACCGGGACGGCGCTGGACCGGGGCGACAAGGGCTACGGCCTCTTCAGCCACTATAGGGTCTTCAGCTCGGGCAAGAGGTACGGCGCCGGGGCGTGGGATTGGCCGAGCGAGGCCCGCCTGATCGAGGACGGTTCCGTGGAGGTGCGCTGGCCCGCGGCCGAGGATCGGCCGTTCGAGATGACGGCCACTTATCGATGGGCCGCCCCGGACACGCTCGACCTCAGGACCGAGGTCAAGGCGCAGAAGGCCCTCCCGAAGTTCGAATCCTTCCTGGCCTCCTATTATGCCGAGGCTTTCAGCCAGTCCCTGGCGCATGTTCAGGACCATCCGAAAGGCTCGGGGAAGCCGGGATTCCTGGCGGCGGAGAAGTCGGCCGGGGACTGGCAGATGTTCCCGCGCGACGCGGAGGCGGTGACCCTCATCCAGGACGGCCGCTGGAAGCTCCCGCCGCACCCGGTCCAGTGGACGATCATGCCCGCCCTGGACAAAGTGGTCGCCGTACGGCGCGACGCGAAGTCGGGATTGACTGTGGCCATGATGGCTGACCCCGCCGATTGCTTTTCCGTCGCGATGCCGTACCAGACCGAGGGCCACTTCTCGGTTTACATGTCCCTCTTCGGACGGGACCTCAAGGAGGGCGAGACCGCACGCGCCCGCGCGCGGCTGACCGTCGGCCTGAACGCCAAGGACGAGCAGGTCCTGGAGTGGGAACGGGCCTATAGGGACGGGATCACCCCGAAGCGCTGATTCCAGGATGAAGGCCCCATGATCCCAGACAGCGTCCTCGACCTGATCGGCAACACGCCGATGATCCGCCTCCGGGGGGAGACCGTCTACGGCAAGGCGGAATTCCTCAATCCCGGGGGCAGCGTCAAGGACCGCGTGGCCCAGGCCATGCTGGAGGGCGCGCGGCGCGACAGCAAGCTGAAACCGGACTCGATCATCGTGGAGCCGACCTCGGGCAACACCGGCATCGGCATCGCGCTCGTGGGGCGCCTCATGGGATACAAGGTGCGGATCGTGATGCCGGAGGGGATGAGCGAGGAGCGCAAGAAGCTGATCCGCGGCCTGGGGGCCGGCCTGGTGCTCACGCCCGACGGGAAGGGCATCCAGGGGGCCGTGGACATGGCCCGGCAGATGGCGGCCGAGGATCCCCGCGTCTACGTCCCCCAGCAGTTCGAGAATCCCGACAATCCGCGCGTCCACTACGGGAAGACGGCCCCGGAGCTCTGGAAGCAGATGGGCGGCGAGTTCACGTGCTTCGTGGCCGGCGTGGGCAGCGGCGGCACGCTCCAGGGCGTGGGCAAGTTCCTCAAGGAGCGCAAGCCCTCGATCCACCTGGTGGCGGTCGAGCCCAAGGGCGTCTCAGCGCTCCTGGGCCACGAGCCGGGCCTGCACAAGATCCAGGGCATCGGCGACGGTTTCATTCCTGCCATCCTGGACACGTCCATGGTCGACGAGGTGATCGAGGTCTCGGACGACGAGGCCATCGAGACCACGCGCGGCCTC
>CAYNDR010000554.1:0-3174 GCA_964395295.1 uncultured Planctomycetales bacterium | reverse complement strand
AGGAGCTTGAGGGCGCTCTCCCGGAGGGTGCGGCGGGGCGCGGGGATGCCGGGGAGGAAGAGGAAGTGGCCGGCCTCCCGGCGGCGGAGCATCGCGAAGGCCTCCGCGTCGCGCCAGTCCTCGAAGTCCGCGGCCGCGACCAGCCCCTCCTCGAACCACAGGCAGGCCTCCTGGCCGCCGAAGTGGAGCACCAGGAGCCCGGTCCTCTTCAGGTCTTCCAGCCTCCGGCAGAGCTGGTCGAGGGGCACCGCGGAGAGGGAGCCCGCCATGCCGGACTGCCCCTTCTCCGCCTCCTGCGCGCTGGAGACCAGGAGGACCTCGAGCACGATGTCCCCGAAGGCCTGCTGGAGCGGGGCGTAAAGGATTTCCCGCGCGGCGCCGCGGACGCCGGTGTCCGGATCCTCCGCCGCCTGCTTGAGCGCCTCGCGCGCGTCGGGGTGGGAGGCGAAGGACTCGAGCGCCCTCGCCGCGGCGGCGCGGAGGGCCGGGCTCGCCGATCCGAGCACCTTGCCCAGGCCGCGGGCGCCCCGCATGCAGACGCGGACGAGGACGGGGACGGCCTCCGGCCGGCCGATCCTTCCGAGCGCCAGGCAGGCGGCGGCCCGGGCCTCCTCGGGCTCCTGGCGGTCCTCGGCGGCCTGCTCCAGGATCGCGCGGGCCGCGTCGTGCTTGAGGCGCCCCAGGGCTTCGACGAGCTGGACGCGCGCGGCGGGGTCCTTCTCGTCCCGGAGGGCGTCCAGGAGGAGCGTCCCCGCGCGGGCGTATCCCCGCTCGGCCAGGAGCGCGGCGGCGCGGCGGCGGACGGCCAGGACGGGGTGCCGGAGGAGGCCCCCCAGGGACACCTCGGCGAGGTTGTCGGCCATGGCGTGGGGGATGGCCTCGATGAGACGCAGGGCATCGCCGGGGACGACGATCCTCTTGGCCTCCTCCGCCAGCATGACGCCGGCGCCGGGGCCGGCCTGGTGGATGATCTGGGCCAGCTCGGCGCGGTCGGCCGGGGCGTCGGCGCGCCTCATCTCCGTCAGGAGGGACCCGGCCGCGGCCGCGTCGAGCACCTCGACCACGCGCCGGGCGTCGGCGTCCTTCGCGCGGAGCTTCTCCAGCACGGCGGAGAATCCCTTGCCCGAGGCCACGCGCTCCAGGCCGCGGAAGGCCATCTCCGCCCGCTGGGGGAAGGAGGCGTCCTTGGCCTGGTAGTGCTTCCGGAGGAGCTCCAGGAGCGGCAGGCCGCTCTCCAGGCACCCCCGCAGGAAGTGGGCCTCCACGATCGCCGCGGCCAGGTCCGCCAGCTTGGGGTAGACGCGGGACTCGCGCTCGAGGTTCATCGCCGACCGCGTGCGGGCCTCCGCCTGGGCGCGGCAGCCCTCCATCTCGGGGCTTTCCAGGAGGGGCAGGAGGGAGGCGAGCGTCTCGGCCGCCGCGGCGCGGTGCTCCGCGACCGCGTGGCGCACTCAGCCGGTGAGCGCCGCGACGATCTCCTCCACGGGGTCCTTCAGCTTGAGCGCCAGGAGCTCCTTGACGAGCGCGGAGGCCTCCGCCGCGAGCGCCTTGATCTGCTCCGCCTCCTCGTGCGCCAGGATCGCGGCGGCCCGGCGCGGGGCGGTGGCCTTCGCGGCGGTCTCCTGCTCCCCCTGCGCCATCCAGGAGGGCAGCAGCTCGATGGCCTCGTTCTCGAGGAACTTCCTCATGAGGGCCAGGAGCACCGGGTCGTGGCGGAACCCCCCCGCGATCACGCGGCCGAGCGCGCGGAGGACCTCGCGGGCGGGGGGATCGGCGTCCCGCAGGAGCCGGACCAGGTCCGCCAGCGAGCGGCGGGCCTGCTCGAAGGTGATCCAGCCCGGCGCGTCGCCCGTTCCGGTTCCGGGGAGCCCCGCGGCCTGGGCCTTCAGGAGGAGCGTCGGGTCGTGGTCGAGCAGTTTCTTCATGACCTGGAGCCGGACCTGCTCGCCCAGGCCCTCGCCGGAGGCGGACTCGATGACCTGTTCGAGCGCCCGGACGATCTCGGCCACGCGGGTCTCGGAGGCCTCCAGGCGGGCGGCGGCGTCCTCGATCACGAGGTCCCCGCCTCCCACGGCCACGTATTCGACCTCGTCCACGGTCACCTGGAAGACGCGGGCCTCGCGGAGGCGGCGGTTGATCTCCTTGCCCTCCCGGGCGTCCCAGAACTTCCGGGTGAGGGCGTGGAGGAACGAGACCAGCTCGTCCATCGCGAGGCCCTTGCGGAAGGCGATGGTCTTGACCTGGGACTCGCGGAGGAGCTCCAGCATGGATTGCTCGAGCGCGCTGGCCGAGTCCCCGGCGGAGGGGAGGCGCCGGCCGTTGACCAGGAGGCCTCGGGGGGTCTGCGAGATCGAGAGCGCCCCCTCGTCGATGAGGAACGACGTGACGGACTGGTAGGCCGAGGCGGCGGCCTTGAGGACCTGGGGGCTTTCCGGCGGGTAGAGCCTCAGCTGGGCCACGGCCACCTTGAGGTTCGCCAGCAGCTCGACGAGGGGATTCCGAAACTCAACCGCGCGGGTCTCGTCGTCCATGGGACCTCGGCGCTCCCCGGGAAAAGGGGCCCGGGCTAGGCCGGGCCGGCCTCCTTCACTTCGACCTTCGTCATCTTGTCGCCCTTGGCGATCTTGTCCACCACGTCCTGGCCCGAGACCACCTGGCCGAAGACGGTGTGGATGCCGTCGAGGTGGGGCGTGGGGCCGTGCGTGATGAAGAACTGGGAGCCGTTCGTGCAGACGCCGGAGATCTTCCTGCCGGTCTTGGGGTCGTGCTTGCACCTGCCCGCGTGGGCCATCGAGAGGGCGCCCTTGCCGTGCCTGCGGGCGGGGTGGATCTCGCACTCGATCTGGTAGCCGGGACCGCCCGTGCCGGTGCCGGTGGGGTCTCCGCCCTGGATCATGAAGTCCTCGATGACCCGGTGGAACGTGACGCCGTTGTAGAATCCCTTGTTGGCGAGCTTTTCGAAGTTCGCCACCGTGTTGGGCGCCTCCTTGTCGAAGAGCTCGATCGTGATGGCGCCGCGGGCCGTCTCGAAGATCGCCTGCTTGGGCATGGGGGCCTCCTTATCCTGGGCCGCCATTCTATGTCCGGCTCCCCGGAAACGTAAGAAACTTCGCCGATGGGGTATGCGTTCAGTCCTTGGTTGTGGCCAGAATCGAGAATCAAGAATCAAGAATG